>JANZZL010000053.1 GCA_026419405.1 Paracoccaceae bacterium
CACGCGATGACGGCAGGGGCGTCGCAAGGTCCCGCGCCTGATGTCCGGAATACCTCGCCGCACTGGCGAAGGTTCGATCTCCGTTCCATCTCGACCCGCTGCCCCTGTCGTCGGAGTCAACAGCCTTTTGCGTCTGAAAGCTTCATGATTTCAATGGATTGCAGGCACTGCACCGCCTGCTGGCAAGTCAACAGGTGCGGAGAATTCGGGGCCGGAGAGAGCGATTTCGGGCCTTCCGGGCGCAGGCCGGTAAACAGCCCCTCCCGCATAACCCCTGACAGCAACGGAAACATCCGGCCGCAGCCGGAAGGGGAGAACGCTTTCGAAAGGGCGAGTGGCGGAGAGAGCGGGATTCGAACCCGCGAGGCGGTTTCCCGCCTACACACTTTCCAGGCGTGCGCCTTCGACCACTCGGCCACCTCTCCGTCGCGGGGTGTCTAACCTGCGGGCGCGCGGCAATGCAAGGGGCGCGGCCCGGGCGTGCCGGGGCGGGGGCAGGTCGCGCACGGTGAAGCAGTTGCCGAGGCTGGCGCGTCCGGACGTGCCGGGGCGGGGGCGGGCGGCGGTTGCGGCGCCGGAGGCGCTCCGGCATATTCGATGCAGAGCGCGCCGGGCCGTCCGCGCGGCGTCAGACGAGTTCCGGTCGAGCGATGAACACCAGCCCGCCCCCCAAACGGCACACGCTGATCCCGGCGGGTGCCACCGAGCCGGCGCGGGTGCAGGCGGTCGCGCTCGTGATCATCGCCTTCGCGGTCGTCCTCTTCCTGCTCGCCCAGGCGCGGTTCCTGCTGATCTCGCTTGCCGTCGCCATCATCCTCTTCTCGCTGATGTCGGATGCGATCGCCGCCATCAGCCGGGTGCGCATCGGGCCGCTGCGCATCCCGACATGGCTGGCAAGCCTTGCCGCGCTCGCGCTGGTCTCGGGCCTCATCCTGATGCTGACGGCGATCATCCTGAGCCAGGTCAACACCATCGTCGTGACCTCGGTCGCCTATGCCGACCAGTCGGCCCGCGCCATCGCCGCCCTCTTCGGCTGGATGGGCGACCGGGTCGAGGCCTCGGTGCTCGCCTCGATGCAGACCATCGACGTCTCGGCCTACATCCGCGCCGCGGCCGGCCAGGCGGGAAGCCTCCTGTCGGCATCGGTCCTCGTCATCATCTTCGTGACCTTCCTCTTCGTCGAGCGGATCTGGTTCCGCAGCAAGCTCGTCGCCTTCTTCGGCGGCGACGATGCCCGGGCCGAGCGGGTCGAGGGCGTGATCGGCACGATCATCCACCGCGTGAACCGCTACCTGCTGGTCAAGACCGCGGTCAGCGCCGCCACGGGCATGCTGATCTGGGGCGTGGCCAAGGTCTTCGGGCTCGACCTCGCGCTGGCGCTGGCCATCCTGACCTTCGTGCTGAACTTCATCCCCTCGGTCGGCTCGATCGTCGCCACGCTCCTCGTCGGGCTCGTGGCCTACATCCAGACCGGCGAGCCCGCCCCGGCCGCGGCGATCTTCGTGATCTGCGGGGTGATCCAGTTCGTCATCGGCAACCTGCTCGACCCGATGCTCATGGGCCAGGCGCTGCGCCTGTCCTCGTTCGGGATCATCCTGTCGCTCGCCTTCTGGGGCGCGGTCTGGGGGATTCCGGGGATGTTCCTCTCGGTGCCGATCATGGTGGCGGTGATGATCGTCTGCGCCCAGTTCCCCTCGACCCGGCCGCTCGCGGTGCTGCTGTCGCGCGAGGGGCTGCCCGACGACCCGATCGACGGCTAGACGCCCTCGAGCGCGATCGCCACGCGGCGGTTCTGCCGCCCCTTGCTTTCGACCTTGCCGAGCAGGATCCGGCCGATCTCGCCGGTGCGCGCCACATGGGTTCCGCCGCAGGGCTGGAGATCGACCTGCTCCGCCCCCTGCCCGATGCGGACGAGCCGGACCCTGCCCTGCCCGGCCGGCGGCCTCACCGACAGGGTCCTGACGAGACCGGGGTTGGCGGCGAGCTCCTCGTCGGTGATCCAGTCCTCGGTCACGGGCAGGTCGCGCGCGACCAGCGCGTTCAGCGCCTCCTCCAGCGCCGCGCGGTCCACGGGCGCGTCCGCCATGGCGAAGTCGAGCCGCCCCCGGCCGGCGCCGATCTGCCCGCCCGTCACCGGGAACGGCAGCACGACCGACAGCAGGTGGAGCGCGGTGTGCACCCGCATGTGAAGGTGCCGCCGGCCCCAGTCGAGCTCCTGCCGGACCGCGGTGCCGGGTGGCGGCAGGGCGGCACCCGGTTCGGGGAGGAGCACCACCGCCCCGCCCTCCCCCCTGACCGCGTTCGTCACGACGATGCGGCCGCCCGCCCAGCGCAGCCAGCCGCTGTCGCCCGGCTGTCCGCCGCCCTGGGGGTAGAACACGCTGCGGTCCACCGCCAGTCCGCCCTCGGGGGTGATCGCGGTCACCCTGGCCTCGGCCTCGCGCGCATGGGGGTCGGTGCGGAACAGCGCCTCGGTCACGGCGTGACGTCCTCGGCCCCCGGCGGGTCCCGGAGCGCGGGGTCGATCTCGGCGGGCGCGCCGGCTGCCCGCCGCCGCCGCGGGGCCTTCCGCCGCCCCTGCGGCAGCGCCCCGGTCAGCGCCTCGGGGTTCCTCAGCCAGATGTCGCGCTGCGCGAAGGGGATCTCGATCCCCTCCTCGGCGAAGCGGCGGGCGATCTCGTGGTTCATGTCCGACCGGGTCGCGAGCGAGAGGTTCACGTCGCGCAGGATCGCCCGGATCTCGAACTCGAGCGCATCCGGCCCGAAGCCGGTGAACACCACGGCCGGCGGCGGCTTCAGCGTGACCAGCGGATGCGCCTCGGCGATCTCGCGCAGGATCCTCTCGACCTGGCGCGTGTCCGACCCGTAGGCGACGCCGACCTTGACGATGATCCGTCCGTTCAGGTTGCCGTGGGTGAAGTTGGTGACGACGCCCGCGATCAGGTCGGAGTTCGGGATGATCACGTCCGTGCGGTCGAAGGTCTCGATCCGGGTGGAGCGGACCGAGATGTCGCGCACGATGCCCTGCTGGCCGTTGACGTCGATCCAGTCGCCCTCGGAGATCGGGCGCTCGACCAGCAGGATGATGCCGGAGATGAAGTTCGAGACGATGTTCTGGAGCCCGAAGCCGATGCCGACCGAGAGCGCCCCGGCCACGATGGCGAGGTTCGACAGGTCGATGCCCGCCGAGGTGATGGCGACGATGGCGGCGAGGATGATCCCGACGTAGCCGACGCCCGAGGCGATGGCGTTCTGTCCGCCCTGGTCAAGCTTCGTCTTCGGCAGGACGGAGGTGCGCAGCGCGCCCTGCACGAGCCGGGTCGCGACATAGAGCGCGACGAAGACCACCGCGAAGGTCACGAAGTCGGCCGGGGCGATGCGCGTCTCGCCGAAGGTGAAGCCCTCGCGCGCGCGGGCCCAGAGTTCGGTCAGGTCCGCCGTGCGCCAGCCCCAGATCAGCGCCAGCACCGGCAGCGCCGCGAAGGCCAGGCCGAAGCCGATCAGCACCGGGATCAGCGCCTCCTCCTCGTCGTCGCCGCGGCCGGTGGCGAGCGCGTAGAGGTCGGCGACGAGGCGCTGGAGGATGATCAGGAAGGCCAGCAGCGCCAGCGTCAGGACGCTGGGGAAGACGAGGAAGCGGCCGAGCGTGAAGTAGCCGATGGCCGCAAGCAGCGGCCCCGCCACGCCGGCCAGCATCGCGCCGCGGCCGAGCAGCAGCATCAGCCGCGCGCGCGTCGGCGTCTCGACCGGCCCGGCATCCGCCGGGGGGCGCGCGGCCTGCGCAGCCGTGACGAGAAGCTGCCCCAGCCGGAACAGGATCAGCCCGCAGAGCGCCAGGACCGGAAAGCTGAGGACGGCGCGCGTGACGAGGATGTTCCCGTCGGCAGGCAGCACGGCGGCGATCAGGCCCGAAAGCGCCATGAGCCCGCCGAGGAGCGAGGCGTAGAACCGGCCCTCGGCCCGCTGCTCGGGCGCGAGCCCCGGCAGCATCGCCGCCTCGTCGGCCCTGGCGAAGACCTGGAGGCCGAGCCAGCGCGCCGCGAGGATCACGAAGGCGATCATCGGCAGCGCGCCGAGGATGGCGGCGCCGCGCGGCCCGACGAGCCCGGTGGAGAAGGCCGCCGCCACCAGCATCATCGTGCCGACGAAGGGCAGGATCACCTGCGCCAGCGACACCAGCAGGGCGAGCACCACCCGCTTCGCCCGACGCCCGCCGCCGGCCAGGAAGCGCGCCGCGAGCCGGTCGGCCCAGCGCCGGCCCTGGGTGATGAGGCCGAGCCCGAGCGCGATCAGCACGAGCGTGGCGGGCAGGTGCTCGCGCGCGTTCGCGCGCAGCGACGGGCTCGCCCAGGCCTCGCGCGTCTCCGACCAGACCTCGGCCGCGACCGAGCCCGCCGCGCCGAGGGCGAGCGTCCAGTTCGCGGGCACGAGCGGCGAGGGGCCGAGCTGGAGCAGCTCGCTCGCCTGCCGCTCGCGCAGCACCGTGTCGATCTCCCGGATGATCCCGTCGGCGCCGATGTAGGCCTCTTCCGCGGCGATGCCGGGGGCCTGGAGGGTGGCGAGCTGCTCGTTCAGCGCGGTGCGCCGGGCGGCGATCTCGGGCGCCTCGGTCTCGCCCTCGGCCGGGGCGGGCCCGAGGGCGGTGATCTGGTTGCGGATCGTGTCGATCCGGGTGCGGTTGGCGTTCTGCGCCGAGAGGAACAGCTCGCGCCAGCGCGCGATCTCGCTGCGCAGGCGTTCCAGCGCCAGATCGGTCGTGTCGGGGTCGGCCAGCGCCTCCTCGGCCCGGCGCCTGACCTCCTCCCAGGCGGCGTAGTCGGGGGGCGCGCCCGCCGCGGGCCCCTCGCCGGGAGGCGTTCCGGCATCGCCCTCGGTCTCGGCATCGGCCGAGGTGCCGAGCCACCAGGTGAGCGTCTGGTTGGCCGGAACCGTCTGCGCCTGCCCGGTTCCCCCGGTGCCGAGCCACCAGGAGACCGTCGAGGCAACCGCCGCGCCGCCGGTTCCGTCGCCGCCCGCGCCACCCGTGCCGAGCCACCACGAGGCCGCCTGCACGGGCACGCCGCCGCCCCGGCCCTGCTGCCCCAGCCACCAGGCGATCGACCCCGCAAGGCCCTCCCGGTCGCCCTGGCCGGCGGTGCCGCCGCCCGAGCCTCCGAGCCACCACGCCATGACCTGCGCCCCGGCCGGTGCGCCGGGCAGGACGAGCAGCGCGAGCCAGACGAGCGCCGCAGCGAGACGGGCGCGCAGCGTCGCCTGCCGTCTCATGGATCCTCGAAGACCTCCGGCAGCACGCGCGGCGGCGCGTCGAGCCAGGCCGGGACGGGCAGCCCCTTCTCCCTCAGGAAGGCGGGGTTGAAGAGCTTGGACTGATAGCGCGTGCCGTAGTCGCACAGGATGGTCACGATCGTGTGCCCCGGCCCCATCTCGCGCGCCATGCGGATCGCCCCGGCGACGTTGATGCCCGACGAGCCGCCGAGGCACAGGCCCTCTTCCGCCAGCAGGTCGAAGACGATGGGAAGCGCCTCGCTGTCGGGGATCCGCCAGGAGAAGTCCGGGCGGAAGCCTTCGAGGTTCGCCGTGATGCGGCCCTGGCCGATGCCTTCGGTGATCGAGCTGCCGGGCGCGTCGAACCGGCCGGTCGTGTAGAAGGCATGCAGCGCCGCGCCCTCGGGGTCGGCGAGCCCGATCTTCACGCCCTTCGGCTGCAACGCCATGGCGACGCCGGCGATGGTGCCGCCGGAGCCGACGGCGCAGACGAAGCCGTCCACCCGGCCCCCGGTCTGCTCCCAGATCTCGGGGCCGGTGGTCTCCAGATGTGCCTGGCGGTTGGCCACGTTGTCGAACTGGTTGGCCCAGACCGCGCCGTTGGCCTCGGACTGCGCCAGGCGTTCGGCCAGCCGCCCCGAGTAGCGGACGTAGTTGTTGGGGTTGCGGTAGGGAACCGCCGGCACCTGCACGAGCTCGGCCCCGGCAAGCCGGAGCATGTCCTTCTTCTCCTGGCTCTGGGTCTCGGGGATGACGATGACGGTGCGGAAGCCCATCGAGGCGCCGACCAGCGCCAGCCCGATGCCGGTGTTCCCGGCGGTGCCCTCGACGACGGTGCCGCCGGGGCGGAGCTGGCCCTTCGCCACCGCGTCGCGGATGATGTAGAGCGCCGCGCGGTCCTTCACCGACTGGCCGGGGTTCATGAATTCGGCCTTGCCGAGGATCTCGCAGCCGGTCAGTTCCGAGGCCTTGCGCAGCCGGATCAGCGGTGTGCGGCCGATCGCGCCGGCGAGATCCCTGGCTGTGTGCATCGCGGGCTGCCCTCCCCTGGTTCGCTCCTTCCTAGGCCGCGGCCGGGGCGAACTCAAGCCGCGCCACGGAACGCCGGGCGCCGGGCGGCGAGGATCAGCGCGGAGATCAGAAGCTGGCCGTTCTCGACCTCGCCCGTGCCGACAAGCCGCATCAGCTCGTCGAAGGGGACGAGGTGGGTGCGGATGTCCTCGTGCTCGTCGGCCATGCCGCCGACCCCTCCCGCGAGGCCGTCGGGCAGGTCGGCCAGGGCGATGAAGCAGTAGATGAATTCGCTCTTGGCGCCGGGCGAGGGGTAGTAGCGCGCGACCTCGACCAGCGCCCCGAGCCTGAGGCCCGCCTCCTCCTCCGCCTCGCGGCGGGCGGCCTCCTCCGGGGTCTCGCCCGGGTCGATGCGTCCGGCGATCGCCTCGAGCTGCCAGGGCTGGGGATCGCCGCGCCCCCAGGGGCCGGCGCGGAACTGCTCGACGAGAAGGACGCGGTCGCGCACCGGATCGTAGGGAAGCACGGTCGCCGCATCGCCCGAGACGAAGACGGCACGGGTCACCTCGCCGCTCATCGTGCCGTCGAAGCGGCGGAAGCGCAGGTCGGCCTCCTCGAGCGCGAAGTAGCGGGCGTAGGGCTGCCGCCAGCGTGATACCGAGACGTCGGCGGGGCCGGCGCACCGGCGGCGCGTGACCGGGGCGGGCCCCGCCCCGGCGCGCAGGCGCGAGGCCGCGCGCACCAGGATCTGCGGATACCTCCGGCGGATCGCGCCGGCCGCGCGGCTGGCGCAGACCGCCATCACCTCCTCCGCCGCGGCGACCGCGAGCGCGCCCCAGCGCCCGGCCCAGTCCTCGAGCCGCCACGGCGCGCCGGCCGCGGGCATCCGCTCGGGCAGGTGCACGCGCGCCGTCTCGCGCCCCCCGGCCGTCTCGACGATGCAGGTCCCGGGGCGCCAGCCCAGCACCGCCGCGTGGAAGTCGAGCCGCCGGAGGATCTCGTCCCCCACGTCGCGCACCAGCAGCCCCTCGGCGACGGCGCCCGGCTCGGGCCGGATCACTGCCACCGGCCCGTCCGGGGCACAGACCACCCGGTGGCCCGGAAGCCGCGCCGGCCGCCCGGTCAGGTCTGCCCCCGCCACCGCCCGCAGCAGCGGCGCGTGGCAGAGCATTCCGTGCAGGAAGACCGGGTGCCCCGTCACGCGGCCCCGTCCGGATCGCGCGGGCCCATCCTCAGGTCCAGCGCTTCGCGGCCCAGTCGGAGAACATCCCGCCGAGGATGCCGCCGACCACAAGGACGATGAGCGTCATGTACGAGCTGAGCAGGAGCGCGCCGTAGTCGTAGGCAAGCTCGAACGTGCCCAGGACCGCCTCCATCACCCCGTTGTAGCGCTTGTCGATCGAACGCAGGAGCATCTCGTAGATCGAGAAGCCCACCAGCGCCCAGAATGCGATCGTGGCCGAGGCACGCAGGCCCGTGGCCATCGCCCGCGACAGGCCCTGCCCGGCGTTCGCGCCCATGACCGACCACCCGACATAGATCCCGATCAGCCCGCAGATGACCGAGAACCAGCCGAGGTTCATGCCCTCGGGGAAGCTCGGCTTCATCACCTCGGCGGCGAAGAACCCGACAAGACCGAAGGCGAAGGCGGCGAACAGCTTCGCGGCGGTGGGCATCTACGCTGCGGGCCTCGTGACCGTGATCTGCGTCACGTCGCAGTTTCCGTGCTGGAAGGTTGCCGCGCAAGAGGCAAGATAGAAGTTCCACATCCGCCGGAAGCGGTCGTCGAAGCCCAGCCGCTGCACCTCGGCCCAGCGCCGGTTGAAGGCCTCGTGCCAGCGCCGCAGCGTCTGGCTGTAGCTCTGGCCGAACTCGAAGGAGTCGCGCACCAACAGGCCGGCGCGGGCGATCTCCTGCCGCAGGATCGAGGGCGAGGGCAGCATGCCCCCCGGGAAGATGTACTTCTGGATGAAGTCGACGCCCCGCTTGTAGACGTGCCAGCGCCGGTCGTGGACGGTGATGATCTGCAGCGTCGCGTTCCGCCCCGGCTTCAGCCGCGCGCGCAGCGTGTCGAAGTAGACCGGCCAGTACTTCTCCCCCACCGCCTCGAACATCTCGATCGAGGCGATGCCGTCGTAGCTGCCGGTCTCGTCGCGGTAGTCCAGGAGCTTGATCTCGACCCGGTCGGAGAGGCCGGCCCGCGCGATCCGCCGCGTGGCATAGTCGTGCTGGGCCTTCGAGATGGTCAGGCCGGTGACGCGCAGGCCGCGCTCCCTCGCGGCGTATTCGGCAAAGCCGCCCCAGCCGCAGCCGATCTCGAGCACGTGCTCGCCGGGCCTGGCGCCGATCCGGTCCACCATGCTCTCGTACTTCTGGATCTGCGCCCGTTCGAGCGACTCCTGCCCGGTGCGGAACAGCGCCGAGGAGTAGGTCATCGTCTCGTCGAGCCAGAGGGCGTAGAAGTCGTTCCCGAGGTCGTAATGGGCGGCGATGTTCCGGCGCGCCTGCGCGCGGTGGTTGCGGCGCAGCCAGTGACGCAGGTTCTCCCAGGCGCGCACCAGGCCCATGCCGGGAAAGCCGTCGTAGACCCGCTCGTTGCCGGCGTGCATCAGGTCCATGAAGGCCATCAGGTCGGGCGTGGACCAGCCGCCCTCGAGATAGGCGTCGCAGAAGCCGAGGTCGCCCTCGCGGATCAGGCGGGCGAAGAGGTCCGGGTCGTGCACGTGCAGCTCGGCCACCGGCCCGGGCTTCGGCCCCTCGGCGCGGAAGCGCCGTCCGTCGGGCAGGATCACGTCGAGCCGTCCGTTCTCGAGCGCGCGCGCCATCTCGAAGGCCTGCGCGAAGTAGCGCGGCAGGCCCTGCTGGCCCCGTGTCGATGTCAGGTAGTGCACTGGTTCATCCCCTTCCCCGACGGAGAGGTTAGACTGATCGAAGTCGTCACGGCAACCCCTTGATCCATCAGCGCTTCCAGGATTCGTAAGCGGCCAGCGCACGGGCCCGACCCTCGGCCGCGCCGACGATCGGCGCGGGGTAGGGATCGGTGGGCGACATGCGCCAGCTTTCGGGAATTGCGTCGAAGAAGCTCAGCGCCGTCGCCGGAGGGTCCGCCTGCCCCTCGGCGATCCATGCGCGCCGGTAGCGGCCCTCCGGGTCGAAGCGCTCCGCCTGGGTCTCGGGGTTGAACACGCGGAAGTAGGGGGCCGCGTCCGGTCCCGATCCGGCCGTCCACTGCCAGCCCATGGCGTTCGAGGCGGGATCCCAGTCGATGAGGCAGTGCTCGAACCACGTCCGGCCGATGCGCCAGTGCGTCATCAGGTTCTTGGTGAGATAGGAGGCCACGATCATGCGCGCGCGGTTGTGCATGGTGCCGGTGACATACATCTCGCGCATCGCGGCATCGACGAAGGCAACCCCCGTCCGGCCGCGCTTCCAGGCCACCACCTCGGGGCTGCGGTCGTCCTCGTTCCAGGGAAAGCCGTCCCATTCCGCGCGCCAGTTCCGGTCGATGATGTGCGGGGTGTGATAAACGAGGTGCCAGGCGAAGTCGCGCCACACGAGCTCCTTGAGGAACGTCTCGGCCCCGGCACTGCCCTGCTCCAGCGCGCGACGGCCGGCGTGCCAGCAGGTTCGCACCGAGATCTCGCCCCAGGCGAGGTTCTCCGACAGGCGCGAGGTGCCCCCGGCGGCGGGGAAGTCGCGCAGCTCGGCGTAGCGGTCGATGCGGCTGCGCAGGAACTCCTCCAGCCGGGCCCGCGCCGCCTCTTCGCCCAGGTTGAGGTGGCGCGCCACCACGGCCGCGCCGCGGCGCATGGCGCGCCCGAGGCCCCAGGCGGCGAGGTCCTCGCCGTCCGGCCATCCGGCCGGCGCGGCGAGGCGGGCGGGCGCTGGCAGCGGTTCGCCCGGGTCGAGGTCGCGGACCGCCCGCCAGTAGGGCGTGTAGACGCGGTAGCAACCGCCCTGCCCGGTCAGCACCGTCCAGGGTTCGTGCAGGACGTGGCCGGGAAAGCTGCGCGCGTCGATCCCCCCGGCCTTCAGCCCCGCCTTCACGGCCTCGTCGCGCGCCCGCGCGGCCGGATCGTAGAGGCGCGTCCACCAGACCGCGCCCGCGCCGGTCTCGGCCACGAGCGCCCGCAGCGCGTCGAGCGCCCGGCCCCGCCGCAGGACGAGGCGCGAGCCGATCGCGCCGAGCCTGGCGGCGAAGCGCTCCACGCCAAGCCCGAGCCGCCACTTCGGCGCGGCGCCGAGGGTCTCGACGACCTCGTCGCAGAGGAACACGGGGATGACCGGCCGCCCGGTCGCCGCAGCGGCCGCCAGCGCCGGATGGTCGGAAAGGCGCAGGTCGCGCCGGAACCACAGAAGGATCGGTGAGGTCTCTGCCATGCCTGCCTGCCGACGGCAGGTCGGGTGCCTGCCTAGAGCACCTGATCTAGCGCCCGGATCAGCCGGTCAACCTCGTCCTCGCTGGTATAGTGCAGGAACGACAGCCGCAGGACGCCCTTCCGCGGATCCACCCCCATCGCCTCGAGCGGGCGGACGGCATAGAAGTCGCCGCCTCCGGCCATGATCCCGTGCGGAGCGAGCGCGGCGGCAGCCTCGGCGCCGGGGCGGTCGAGCTCGATCGCCACGGTCGGCGCGCGGCCCCGCGCCGTCCGCGGGCCGATCAGGCGGATGTCGTTGCGGCCCGTGAGGTAGTCGAGAAGCGGCCCGAGCAGCGCCTCCTCGCGCTGGCGGATGAGCTCGTGGACGACCTCGGCGCGCCCGGTCATGTCGCGCCCCGCGCGGACGTGATGGGCATAGACCGCATCGATGTAGTCGGCGATCCCCGCCGAGGCGGCGATCTGCGCATGGTCGGGCCCGGCCGGCGTGAAGCGCTTGTGGAGCGTGGCGGCGTTGAAGTAGTGCCCCTGGTTGGGCAGGTGGTCCCCCACCCGGTGCCGGACGACCATGATCCCCTGATGCGGGCCGAAGGTCTTGTAGGCCGAGAACAGGTAGATGTCGGCATTGAGCTTGGCGACGTTCGGCAGCCCGTGGGGCGCGTAGCTCACCCCGTCGACGCAGACGAAGGCCCCGGCGGAATGGGCCATCCGGGTAATGCGCGCCACGTCGTTGATCTCTCCGACCACGTTCGAACAGTGCGGGAAGCAGACCAGACGCACCTTCTCGTCGAGCAGCGGGGCCAGGCGCTCGGGGTCGAGCCGCCCGGTCTGCCGGTCGATCCCCCAGACGCGGATCTCGATCCCCTCGTCGGCCAGCCGCCGCCACGGGCCGGTGTTGGCCTCGTGGTCCTGGTCGGTGACGACGATCGCCGCCGGCTTGCCGCGCAGCCACTGGCGCACCGCGTTGGCCAGCACGTAGGTATTGGCGCTGGTCGAGGGGCCGAAGCTCACCTCCTCGGTCGCCACGCCGAGGATCCGCGCCATCCGCTCGCGGGCCTGGTCCATCTCGATCCCCGCCGCCTCCGAGGCCGCGTAGGGGCCGTAGGGCTGCACCTTCCGCTCGCGGTAGAAGCGGTGCAGGCGCCAGACCACGTAGCGGCAGGCATAGGAGCCGCCGGCGTTCTCGAAGAAGGCCTGATCGCGCAGCGCGGGTTCCTGGAACGCCGGGAACTGGGCGCGCACGAAGTCGAGGTCGAGTGATTTCATGGGTGCGGAGTGTCACCTTTATCGCGCCGCCGTCAACACGTGCCAAACGGGCCGCGGCGCGCGCCGCCGTCCCGCGCGGGGCGGATCCGGGGTCGACGGGCACCCCCGGTGCCCCTAATCTGCCGCTGGCGCGGCGGCTGCGGAGTCGCCCGCGCCGCCCTTCGCGCAACGCCCGCCGAGGCCCCATGCGACCGATCCTGCCCCGCGGCGGTGCCGCCGCCCTCGCCCTGCTCGCCGCCGCCGCCGCGGCGCAGCCCGCCGCCGCGGAGGAGGCCGCGGGCCCGGCCCCGGACCGCAGCATCGAGGCCGGGGAGACGCCCTGGCAGGTCTCCTGCACGCCCGAGGCCGAGGGCACGACCGTCGCCTGCTCGATGATCAAGAGCCTGACGATCGGCGAGGCGAAGACGGTGGTCGCGCAGGCCGCGGTCGTCGCGGGCGAACCGCCCGCCCTGCGGTTCCTCGCACCGCACGGGATGTCGCTGCCCGACGGCCTTGCGATCAGCGTGGACGGGCGCGCCCTGGCGACCGCGCCCTACCGCACCTCGCTTCCCGGCGGGGCGATCGCGGTGATCGAGCTCACCCCCGAGATCGAGGGTGCCCTCGCGGGCGGACGGCGCCTCAGGATCGAGGGCGTGCAGAACAACGGCAGCCCGCTCGCCTTCGAGATGAGCCTCACGGGGTTCGCCGCCAGCCTCGCCAAGCTGCGCTGACGGCGCGCGGGGCCCCGCCCTAGCCGGCGCGGCGGACGAGCTGGCGCAGCACCCCGTGCAGGGTCTGCACGTCCGCCGCGGTCAGCGGCATCCGGCTCCAGAGGTTGCGGAGCGCAAGCCGCATCCCCTCGGCCTTGTCCGGCGGGAAGAAGAAGCCCGCCGCCTCCAGCCGCTCCTCCCAGTGCGCCGCCAGGCGCTCGACCGCCGCGCGCTCGGCCGGCACCGGAAAGTCCGCGACCGGCCGCGCCGGCCCCTGCCGGTGCCATTCGTAGGCCACGAGCAGGGCGCATTGCGCGAGGTTGATCGAGGGGAAGGCCGGGTTGACCGGCACCGTCACGATGGCCGTGGCATGGACCAGGTCGGCGTTCTCGAGCCCCGCCCGCTCGGGGCCGAAGACCACCGCCACGCGCAGGCCCGCGGCGGCATGGGCGCGCGCCTCGGCCATCGCCGCCGCCGGGTCGAGGACCGTCTTGGTCATCTCCCGCGGGCGCGCGGTGGTGGCATAGACGACGTGACAGTCGGCAACCGCCTCGGCGAGCGTGTCGAAGTGGCCGGCCGCATCGAGGACGCGCCCCGCGCCCGAGGCCATCGCCACCGCCTTGGGGCTCGGCCAGCCGTCGCGCGGCGCCACCAGCCGCATCCGGTCGAGCCCGAAGTTCAGCATGCCCCGCGCGGCCGCACCGATGTTCTCGGGCAGCTGCGGCCGCACGAGGACGAAGACGGGGTCAGGAACGGTGCCCGGCGCGCTCATGACCCCGCGCCTTATCCCCGCCCGGCGCGGGGCGCAAGCGCAAGCGGGCTCAGCGCAAGTGCGCGAGCACCGAGCGCGCCGCGCGCAGACCCGGCGCCTCGCCGCCGCGGCCGAGCCGCTCCATCGCGCGGTCGAGCGCGTGCGCCTGCGTCGCGCGCGCGGCCGGATCGTCGAGCAGCGCCAGCAGCGCCCCGGCCATCGGCCCCGGCCGGCAGGCGGGGCCGAGGAACTCGGGCACGGCGCGGGTCTGCGTGACCAGGTTCACCAGCGTCACCGTGTCGATCCGCGCGAGCCGCCTCATCACCGCCCAGGTCAGCGGTGCCATGTCGTAGCCGATGACCATCGGCACGCCGGCCGCCGCGAGTTCCAGCGAGACCGTGCCCGAGGCGGCAAGCGCGGCATCGGCGGCGCGGAAGGCCGCGCGCTTGGCCGCGCCGCCGGGGTCGGCGCGGGCGTCGATCACCACCGGCCGGCCGGGCCAGCCGCGGGCCAGCGCGGCAACCCGGTCGGCCAGATGCGCGACCGCCGGCACCAGGACGCGCAGATCGGGGTGGGCGGCCTGGACCAGCCGCAGCGTCTCGCCGAACCGCTCGCCCAGGCGGGAGACTTCGGCCTCGCGCGAGCCCGGCAGGGCGAGCACGACCGGGGCATCGGGGGCAATGCCGTGGCCGTCGCGGAAGGCGGCCGCCTCGGCGGGCGTCGCCTGGGGTTCGGCCACCACCGGATGCCCGACGAAGTCGCAGGTCATGCCCGCCGCCTCCATGTAGGGCGGCTCGAAGGGCAGCAGCGCCAGCACGTGGTCCACGACCTTCGCCATGCGCGCGGCGCGGCCGGGTCTCCAGGCCCAGACCGAAGGCGCGACGTAGTGGATCGTGCGCAGCGACGGCCGGGTCAGGCGCGCCCGGCCGGCAAGCCGCAGCGAGAAGTCGGGGCTGTCGATGGTGACGAGCGCATCGGGTCGCATCATCGCCACCGAACGCGCCGCCTGCGAGAGCCGCCGCAGCAGCCGGGGATAGCGCGGCAGCACCTCTGCCAGGCCCATCACCGACAGGTCGCTCATCGGAAAGAGGCTCCTGAGCCCCTCGGCCTCCATCGCCGGCCCGCCCACGCCCGCCACCTCGACCCTCGGGGCAAGCGCGCGCAGACCGGCAATCAGCGCCGCGCCCAGCCGGTCGCCCGAGGGTTCGCCGGCCAGCAGGAAGAGGCGCGGGCTCATTGCGCGAGCAGGAAGAGGCCGGCTTCGCCGGCGGCGGCAAGCGTATCCTCGCGGTCGAGGATCAGCACCGACCCGGCCGCGACGACGATGCCCGCAAGGCCGGCCGCCGCCGCGCCCCGCACCGTGCCGGGGCCGATGGCGGGCATGTCCACCCGCAGGTCCTGGCCGGGCTTGGGGCGCTTGACCAGCACGCCGCGCGCCCCGCGGCGCAGCGCCGGATCCGTCCGCGCCACCTGCTCGAGCAGGGCGTCGGTGCCCTGGATCGTCTCGATGCCGAGGCAGAGCCCGCTGCCCACCACGCAGGCCTGCCCGACGTCGAGCGGGCCGAGCGCGGCCAGGATCGCCGTCGCGCGGTGCGCATCGTCGCGCGCGGTCCGGTCGGGGGGCTGCCCGGCCAGCAGACCCGGCCCGGCGACGAGCCCCGGCACGAGCTCGTGCGCGCCGCGGACGGCGAAACCCTCCTCCTCGAAGATGGCCACGACCAGGCGCAGGAGCGCGTCGTCTCCGCCCTGCATGGCCGCGGCGAGGCGCGGCGCAAGCGCCCGCATCTTCGGGTCGAAGGCCATCGGGTCGAGCGCCGGCCGGCGCATCGCCCCGGCGAGGCAGACGGTGTCGATCCCCTCGGCGCGCAGGTCGTCGAACAGCCGGCCCAGTTCCTCGAAGCGCGCACCGATCTCGGGGGCGCCGGGGTTCTGCGCCTCGACCCCCTCCACCCGCACCATCCAGGCGCCGTGGTTCGCCGCCAGCACCGCCGCGGGCAGCGCCCCCGAGCCGGCGATCACCGCAAGCCCGCCGGACATCTCAGCGCGGCGTCAGGAACGACCGGTCGCTGTCGCCGAGGATGAAATCGACGATCTCGCGCACGTAGTCGCTGGTGGTCTCCTCCCCGAGCCGGCGCGCCCGGTCGATGAAGGCGCCCTCGCCCTGGGCGAGCATCTGGTAGGCGGCGCGCAGCGCGGTGATGTCCTCGCGCGGGACGCCGCGCCGCTTCAGCCCCACGAGGTTGAGCCCGTCGAGCTCGCCCCGCGGCGCCTGCACGAGGCCGTAGGGGATCACGTCGTTGGTGACCATCGTCACCGCGCCGATGATCGCGCCCCGGCCGATCCGCACCCACTGGTGCACGCCGGACAGGCCGCCGACGATCACGTCGTCCTCGATCACGCAATGCCCGGCCAGCGCGGCGTTGTTGACGAGGATCACCCGGTTGCCCACCCGGCAGTCGTGCGCGACATGGGCGCCGGCCATGATCAGGCAGTCGTCGCCCACCCGGGTCACCCCGCCGCCGCCGGCCGTGCCGGTGTTCAGCGTGGCGCCCTCGCGGATCCGGGCGCGGGCGCCGACGATCAGCCGGCTTTCCTCGCCCCGGAACTTCAGGTCCTGCGGCACCTCGCCGACGCAGGCGAAGGAGAAGATGGTCGAACCCTCGCCGATCTCGGTATCGCCGGTGACCACCGCATGGGGCTTGAGCGTGACGTTGGCGCCCAGCCGCACCCGCGGACCGACGCAGGCGAAGGGCCCGATCTCGCAGCCCGGTCCGATGACGGCGCCGTCCTCGACATGGGCCTTGGGATGGATCCGCGCGGAGGCGTCGATGGCCATCGGCCTCAGCCCTTGAGGTCCATCATCGCGGTGAACTCGGCCTCGGCGCAGAGCGCGCCCGCCACCTTGCCGTGGCCGAGGAACTTCCAGACCCGGCCGCCGCCGCGCTTGACCGTGACGTGCAGCTCGAGCACGTCGCCCGGCACGACCATCCGGCGGAACTTGGCATTGTCGATCGACATGAAGTAGGTGAGCAGCTCCCGGTCCACGGTGTTCATCGAGAGACCGACGACGACCGCCGCCGTCTGCGCCATCGCCTCGATGATGGTCACGCCGGGCATGATCGGCGCACCGGGGAAATGCCCCTGGAAATGCGGTTCGTTGAACGTGACGTTCTTGATCCCGACGGCGCCCTCGTTGAGCCGGATGTCGCGTACCCTGTCGATCAGCAGGAAGGGGTAGCGGTGCGGAATGATCCGCTGGATCAGGTGGATGTCGGCCTCGGCCGGGGCGGTCGTCGTGGCCTGTTCGTTCATCGTTCCTCCTTCCGGTCGGCTGGCGCCCTTGCTAGCAAGCGCCCCGGCGCGGAGCAAGCGCACTCAGGGCGGGGCCGGGGCCGGCCGGCCCTGATCCGGCGCCTCGGTCGCCTCCGGCGGCGTGGCCCCGCCGGTGCCGTCGCCGAGCGTCGCGTCGAGCCGGCGGATCGCCTCTTCGGTGATGTCGATCACATCGGCCGAGATGATCACCGCGCGCGTGTCCAGGATGGCGAGCGCGCCCCTCTCGCGCACCAGGTCCGCCAGGACCGGCACCGCGGCGCGGAAGAACTCCTGCCGCGCCTCCTCGGGGCGGCGCGAGAGGTCGCGCGCCTTCTGGTCCTGGGTGCGGCGCACCTCGACCACGCGGGCGTCGAACTCGGCCGCCATCCTGGCGAATTCCTGCGGGTCGGTCGTCTGGCGCAGCGCGGTCAGCCGCTTCTCCTCCTCGGCAAGCTCGGCCTCGAGGCGGCGGTTCTCGGCGGCCAGATCGGCCGACGCGGCGGTGATCTCGGCGCGCACGCGCGAGCCGAAGGCCGAGCGTTCGAACAGCTCGTCCTGGTCGATCGTCAGGATCGGCGACTGCACCGCCGGCCGGTCCTGCGCGATCGGGGCGCCTGCCGCAAGCGCCGCCGCGAGAAGCGCGGCGAACAGCGGGGTGGCGCGCAAGCCCCTAGAACCGTGTCGAGACGGTGAGGTCGAAGTTCTGTTCCTTGTCATAGGGCAGCTTCTCGATCGGGGTCGAGAAGTTGAACCGGAGCGGCCCGAGCGGCGTCGTCCAGAACACCGAGAAGCCCGCGGCCGCGCGCCAGTGCAGGCTGTCATCGACCGGCCCGCCGGCGCCCGCCGTGTCGTCGAGCCCCCAGACGGTTCCGACATCGAGGAACACGCCGCCGGTGATCCCGTATTCCTCGGGCAGGCCGAGCGGGAACTCCGCCTCGAACTTCGCCACCGCGTAGTAGTTGCCGCCGAGCGGGTCCTCCTCGGCGGTGCCGAGGTCCCGCGGGCCGATGCCGCGCGGCTCGAAGCCGCGCATCTCGCTGCCGAAGAAGCGGTCGGTCACGCGGCTCTGGCCGTCGATCACGCTGATCGCGCCGCCCTCGAGACTGGCGCGCAGGGTGACCTCCTCGTTCATCACCTTGGCCTCGGCGAGGCCGAGCAGCGAGGTCTTGAGGTAGCTCGCGTCGCCGCCGTAGAGCTCGTTCGAGAACCGCAGCAGGATGCCGCGGTTCGGATCGAGCCCGCCCGCCCGCGTGTCGTAGCTGTAGGTGGTGCCGACGAAGCCCATGTAGCGGTCGCCGACCGCCTCCTCGCGCACGAGGATCGGCGAGGAGGTCGCATCGACGTCGAACAGCGAGTCGAACCTGGCCCCCACGGTGAACCCCAGCCGCGAGTTCTCGCCCGAGGGGAATTCGAGCCCCAGCGACAGCCCGCCCGTCCGGGTCGAGTAGCGCGAGAAGTCGTTGTCGCTCTCGCGGTAGAAGATGTTGCTGCTGAAGCGCAGGTCCCGGCCGAGGAAGTAGGGCTCGACGAAGGTCAGCCGCGCGTTCGCGCTCGTCGATCCGGTGTCGAAGCCGAAGGCCAGCGTCTGCCCGCGCCCCAGGAAGTTCGTCTCGGAGAAGTTGACGGCGAGGGCCGCGCCCGAGGCAACCGAATAGCTGACGCCGAAGCCAAGCGAGCCTGTCGGCTGCTCCTCGACATTGACGTTGACGACCACCTGTTCGGGCGAGGACCCCTCGCGCGCCGAGACCTCGGCATTCGAGAAGTAGCCGAGCGCCCGGATCCGCTCGGCGCTCTCGCGGATCTCGCGCGGATTGAAGGGGTCGCCCTCCACGGTGCGGAACTGCTGGCGCACCACGCGGTCGAGCGTGGTGACGTTGCCCTCGATGTCGATGCGCTCGACGAACACGCGCGGCCCGCGGACGATGGCGAATTCGATGTCGAGCGTCTGGTCGCGGTCGTTGCGGGTGACGCGCGGCTCGACGCGGACGAAATCGAGCCCCTGCCGGAGCGCCAGCGTCTCCAGCCGGGCGATGGTGTTGTCGACGAGCGTGGGCGAGTAGACTCCGCCGGGGCGGACGCGGACCTCGCGCTCGTAGACCGCGGCGTCCGCCTCGGGGATCTCGCTCACCACGGTGATGTCGCCGAAGCGGAACTGCTGCCCCTCGCGCACCGTGAAGGTCAGGAAGAACGCATCCCGGCGCCGGGTGATCTCGGATGTCACCGACAGCACCTCGAAATCGACGTAGCCGCGCGAGAGGTAGAAGTCGCGCAGCACCTGCTTGTCGAACTCGATGCGGTCGGCGACGAAGGTGTCGCGCTGGATCAGCTGGCGGAAGAGGCCGGCCTGCTTGGTCTCGAGCACCTGGCGCAGGCGGCGGTCCGAGAAGTTGCGGTTGCCGACGAAGGACAGACGCTCGATCTCGACGACCCGGCCCTCGACGATCTCGAAGACGAGATCGACGCGGTTCTCCGACCGGCGGATGATGCGCGGCGTGACCGTGGCGGCGAAGCGCCCGGCCTGGGCGTAGGCCTCGGTGATCGCGGCGGCGTCCTGCTCGGCCACCGTCGGGCTGTAGACCCGGCGGGACTGCGAGCGCACCACCGCCGCCAGCGCCTCGTCGTCGAGCCGCCGGTTGCCCTCGAAGCTGACCACGTTGATCGTGGGGAACTCCACCACGCGGATGACCAGCCGCCCGCCCTGGGGCACGAACTCCACCGTCTCGAACAGCCCCGACCCCAGCACGCGCTGGTAGGCGGCGTTCAGCTCGCCCGCGCTGATCGCCCGGCCCCGCGGGATCTCGGCGTAGGAGAGCACCGTCGCAGGCTCGATCCGCTGCGTGCCCTCGACCACGACCGAGCTGAAGGAATAGCTCTGCGCCAGCGCAGGCCGCGGCGCGAGAAGGGCGGCGGCGAGCGCGATCAGCAGGGCGGGAACGACACGGCGGAGATGCCGGAGCCACGCGCGCACCGAGGCCGCGCCTGCGAAAGCCGCTTCCGCCATCTGATCCCCCGTCGCAATGTCTACCGCCGTTCTTTCCGTCCTGACTACCGGGATTCGCCGGGGGTTGTCAAAACGTCCGGCTCCCGCAGAGGGCGCGCGCGGCCGCCCGGCGAAGCCCCTCCCGCCCCCCCCTGCCGCGGCCCCGTCAGGGGCAGCGGAAGTCGTTGATCAGCGCGAAGGCCATCAGCGCGAGGATGATGGTCAGGCCCACCGACATCAGCGCCTTCATCGCCCGTTCCGAGGGCGGGCGGCGCGCCACCGCCTCGTAGGCGTGGAACACCAGATGCCCCCCGTCGAGCACCGGGATGGGGAAGAGGTTCAGCAGCCCGACCGCGGTCGAGAGCACCGCGATGAACCAGACGAACTGGTCGAGCCCCTGGCTTGCCATGTCGCCCGAGGCGCGCGCGATGCTGACCGGACCGCTCACGTTGCAGGGCGAGATCGCGCCGGTCACGACCTTGCCCAGCGCGCTGATCGACGAGGTGACGATGCCCCAGGTCTGTTCCACGCCGCCGCGCAGCGCCGCGAGCGGCCCCAGGCGTTCGGCGGCGGGCTCGAACACCAGCATGTTGCCGATGCCGAGCATCCAGCGCCGCTCGAACTGACCGTCGGGCAGCTGGAAGTCCCGCGGCCGCGGCGTGACCGACAGCTCGAGCTCGGTGCCCTGCCGCCAGAGGGTGAGCGGCAGGGGGTTGCCGCCCGATCCGGTGACGATGCCGACGAGCTGGCCGAAGTCGGTCACCGGACGGCCGCCGGCCGAGAGGATCACGTCGCCCACGCGCAGGCCCGCATCGCCCGCCGCCGAGATCGGCTGGATCGAGCCGACGACCGGCGGATAGGGCCAGGGGCCGGGCACCTCGATCCGCTCGCCGTCGCGCAGGACCGTGTAGCTGACCACCGGCGCCGGATCGAGCCGCGCCGCGGCCTCGCCAAGGTCGGCATAGGTTTCGACGGGCTGGCCGCCGAGGCCGACGACCACGTCGCCCGGCCGCAGGTCGGAGGGGCCGTAGACCGGCGGCAGGTCGATCACGCGCCGCACCGTCGGCTGCTCGACGGGCGTGCCGAGGAAGACCAGGAAGGCGGCGAAGACGAGGATCGACAGCAGGAAGTTGAACGCCGGCCCCGCCGCCACGGTGGCCGCCCGCGCCCAGAGCGGCGCGCCGTGCATCGTCCGGCGCAGCTCCTTCTCGCGTTCGGCGTGCACGATGTGCTCGAGGAACCCCTCGTCGCGCGTCGCGCTGGCCGCGTCGGCATCGCCGAGGAACCGCACGTAGCCGCCGAGCGGCAGCGCCGCGACCTGCCACTTCGTGCCGCGCCGGTCGGTGCGCGAGAACAGGACCGGCCCGAAGCCCAGCGAGAACACCTCGGCATGGATCCCCGACCAGCGGCCCACGATGTAGTGCCCGAACTCGTGCACGAAGACGATGATCGAGAGCGCCGCGACGAAGGCAAGGACGGTGAAGGCGGCATTGCCGAACTGCGGGATGAGGCCGAGGAGATCCAAGCGTCAGGTCCTTGCGTTGAGCGCGCGGACCGCTTCGGCGGCCCTCTGGCGGGCGAGATGGTCGATGGCGAGCACCGTATCAAGGCTTTCGGGCGGCCTGGCCAGCGCGCATTCGCCCGAGAGCCGGTCGAGCGTCGCCTCGACCACCCGCGCCATGTCGGTGAAGGCGATCTCGCCGGCGATGAAGGCGTCGAGTGCGCGTTCCTTGGCCGCGTTGAAGGCGGCGCCGGCATGCCCGCGGATCCGCATCACCTCGCGCGCAAGCGCCAGCGCCGGATAGCGGCGCAGGTCCGGGGCCTGGAAGTTGAGCTGGCCGATCGCCGCGAGGTCGAGCCGCGCCACGGGCAGTTCCGCACGCTCGGGCCAGTTCAGCGCGTAGCCGATGGCGTGGCGCATGTCGGGCGGGCCGAGATGCGCCATGAGCGCCCCGTCGCGGAAGCCGACGAGCGCGTGGACGAGGCTTTCGGGGTGGATCACCACCTCGATGCGCGCGGGATCGATGCCGAAGAACTCCCGCGTCTCGATCAGCTCCAGCGACTTGTTGAACATCGAGGCCGAGTCGATGGTGATGCGCTGGCCCATCGCCCAGTTGGGGTGGGTGGAGGCCTCGTCCAGCGTGGCCTGCGCGAGCCGCTCCAGCGGCCAGTCGCGGAACGCCCCGCCCGAGGCGGTGATGACCACGCGCTCGACCGCGGCGATGTCCTCGCCCACGAGGCCCTGGAAGATCGCCGAATGCTCGCTGTCCACCGGCAGGATCGTGGCGCCGCGGCGCGCGGCCTCGGCCATCAGCAGCGGCCCCGCGGTAACCAGGCTTTCCTTGTTGGCAAGCGCCAGCGTGGTGCCGTGCCGCAGCGCCCGGAAGCCCGGCGCCAGGCCCGCGGCGCCGACGATGGCGCTCATGATCCAGTCGGCCGGGCGGTCGGCCGCCTCGAGCAGCGCCTCCGGTCCCGCGGCCGTCTCGATCCCGGTGCCGGCCAGCGCCTCGGCCAGCGCGGCGTGGCACTCGGGGTAGCAGGTGACCGCGAGGCGCGCGTTCAGCGCCCGCGCCTGCTCGGCCAGCCGGGCGACGTTGCGCCCGCCGGTCAGGGCGACGACCTCGTAGCGGTCGCGCTGGCGCAGCAGCAGGTCGATCGTGTTCTCGCCGATCGAGCCGGTCGCGCCGAAGATCGTCACCCGCCGCATGGCCGCTAGCCCCGCGCCACGGGCACCACGACGAAGAACGACACGACCAGCATGAAGAGCGCGCCGCCGAGCAGCGCGTCGAAGCGGTCGAGCAGGCCGCCGTGGCCGGGGATGAGCTGCGAGGCGTCCTTGACGCCGGCGCGGCGCTTGATCGCGCTTTCGGCGATGTCGCCGAGCTGCGAGGCGAAGGAGAGCGCGGCCGAGATCCAGGGCAGGTCGCGCCCGGCCGTGGTGAAGCCGAGGAAGGCGAAGCCGACCAGCGCGCCGCCGACCCAGCCTGCGACGATCCCGGCCCAGGTCTTCTTCGGGCTGACGCGCGGCCAGAACTTCGGCCCGCCGATCAGCCGCCCCGCGAAGTAGCCCGCGATGTCGGTCACCACGACGACGGCGACGAGCCAGGAGAGCCACAGCCCCCCGTATTCGGCGCGGAAGGCGACGAGCCCGTGCGAGGCAAGCAGCACCGCCGTGCCGTAGGCGGCGAAGATGACGGCCTCGGGGCGGCGCAGCGCCAGCGCGACGAGGCCAGGCGCGAAGAGCGGCACGAGGCCCCAGGGTCGCGGCAGGAAATGCGAGACCACCAGCGCCGCCAGCGCCAGCGCGGCCAGCGCATAGGGCCCGGCGCGGTCGCCGGGCGCCTGCATCCGCGCCAGTTCCCAGATCATCACGGTCGCGGCGCCGACGGCGAGCCCCTCGAACCACAGCCCGCCGGCCCAGATCGCCGCGATGCCGATCCCGGCGAGGACCGCCCCGGAGCCGAGCCGTGTGGCAAGATCGGGGAACCTGCCGGCGGCGGCCGTCATGCGGAAACGACACCCCCGAAGCGGCGTTCGCGGTGCGCGAACTTGCGGACGATCGCGGCCAGCTCCTCGGGCGTGAAGTCGGGCCAGAGCGTCGGCGTGAACTCGTATTCGGCATAGGCCGACTGCCAGAGCAGGTAGTTCGAGATGCGCGTCTCTCCCGAGGTCCGGATCACCAGGTCGGGATCGGGCAGGTCGCAAGTGTCGAGCGCCGCCGCGAAGGCCGCGTCGTCGATCCGCGCGGGATCGAGCCGGCCTTCGGCGGCCTCGCAGGCCAGCCGGCGCGCGGCGCGCACGATCTCGTTGCGGCCGCCGTAGTTGATGGCCACCGTCAGATGCAGCCGCCCGCTGTGCGCCGTCTTGGCCTCGACCCAGGCCATCAGGCGCTGGAGCTTGTGGTCGAGCCGCGTCCGGTCGCCGATGAACCTGAGCCGCACGCCCTCGGCCGAGAGCCGCTTCGCCTCGGAGCGGATGTAGGCCGAGAAGATCGTCATCAGCCCGATCACCTCCTCGGTCGACCGCTTCCAGTTCTCGGTCGAGAAGGCGTAGAGCGTCAGATGCGTGATCCCGAGCGCGGGGCAGGCCTCGACGATCGAGCGCACCCGCTCCGCCCCTCGGCGGTGGCCGACAAGGCGCGGCCAGCCCCGGCTCGTCGCCCAGCGGCCGTTGCCGTCCATGATGATCGCCACATGCAGGGGAGCCGGCGGCGGCGGAATGTCTTCTGCGGCCATCGGCCCCTTGCCCCGGCTGGGTTCACACCTGCATGATCTCGGCCTGCTTGGCCTCGAGCGCCTTGTCGACGAGGGCGATGTGGCGGTCCGTCATCTCCTGGATCGCGTCGTGCCAGAACTTCTGGTCGTCCTCGCTCATCCCCTCGGCCCTGGCCTTCTTGATCTGGTCCATCCCGTCGCGGCGCACGTTGCGGATGGCCACCCGGGCGCTCTCGGCATACTGCGCGGCGACCTTGCTCAGCTCGCGCCGCCGCTCCTCGTTCAGCTCGGGGATCGGCAACATGATGATCGTGCCGTTGAGCTGGGGGTTGATCCCGAGCCCGCTCTCGCGGATGGCCTTCTCCACCTTGCCGACGAGGCTCCTGTCCCAGACGTTGATGGTGACCAGCCGCGGCTCGGGGACGTTGATCGTGCCGAGCTGGTTGATCGGCGTCGGGCTGCCGTAGGCATCCACGAGGATCGGATCGAGCATCGAGGCCGAGGCACGGCCGGTGCGCAGCGAGCCGAACTCGTGCCTCAGGGCCGCCAGTGCCCCGTCCATCCGCCGCTCGAGGTCGTCGGTGTCGATCTCGATGTCGCTGTCTGCCATCTCTGCCGTCTTTCTTCTTGTGGCCTTCGCCCGGTCTATAGCCGGACGCCGGGCATTTTGCCACATGCAGATTCGCCCGGCGCAGGGCCCCGGCCGGCGCGCCGCGCCGCCCTAGCCCGTCACGAGCGTGTACCTGCCCTGCCCCGCCAGGATGCCGCGGAAGCCGCCCGGCTCCTCGAGCGAGAAGACGATGATCGGCAGCTTGTTGTCGCGCGCCAGTGCGATGGCCGAGGCATCCATCACCTTCAGGTTCTTCTGGAGCACCTCGTCGTAGCTCACGCGGTCGTAGCGCTTGGCGTCGGGGAACTTCAGGGGGTCCTTGTCGTAGACGCCATCCACCTTCGTCCCCTTGAAGATCGCCTCGCAGGCCATCTCGCTGGCGCGCAGGGTCGCCGCGGTGTCGGTCGTGAAGTAGGGGTTGCCGGTGCCGGCGGCGAAGATGCAGACGCGCCCCTTCTCCAGGTGGCGCACGGCGCGGCGGCGGATGTAGGGCTCGCAGACCTGGTCCATCGGGATCGCCGAGATCACGCGGGTGAAGACGCCAAGGCTCTCCAGCGCCGACTGCATGGCCAGCGCGTTCATCACCGTGGCGAGCATTCCCATGTAGTCGGCGGTGGTCCGCTCCATGCCCTGGGCCGAACCCTGCAGGCCGCGGAAGATGTTGCCGCCGCCGATCACCATGCAGACCTCGACGCCCAGATCGCGGACGCTCTTCACCTCCTGCGCGATGCGCTGCACGGTCGGCGGGTGCAGGCCGTAGCCCTGGTCGCCCATGAGCGCCTCGCCGGAGATCTTCAGGAGCACACGCCTGTAGAGGGGCTCGGGCCCCGGCTTCCCGCTGTCGCTCATCGCTGCCCCCGCTGGCCCGTTCCTTGACTGCGCGGGAAAATGGGCGAAAAGGCGGGCGGGTTCAACGGGGGTCGCGCGCCGCGGCCCCGACGCCCCGGGGGCCGGTCGTGGGTCTTGCACAAGTCGTCGCCGGCGTGCCGCGCAGCGGCGCGGTCCTGATCGCCGGGCCGACGGCCAGCGGCAAGTCGGCGCTGGCGCTCGCCATCGCCGAGACGCGCGGCGGCGTCGTGGTGAACGCCGATGCGCTCCAGGTGTTCGACGCCTGGCCGGTGCTCACCGCGCAGCCCTCGGCCGCCGAGCGCGCGCGCGCCCGCCACCTGCTCTACGGCCAGCTCGCCTTCGATGCGACCTATTCGGCCGGCGACTGGCTGCGCGATGTCGCGCCGCTGCTCGAGGCGGCCGAGCGGCCGATCATCGTCGGCGGGACGGGGCTCTACTTCGCGGCGCTGACCGAGGGCCTCGCGGCCGTCCCCGCGGTGCCGGCCGGGGTGCGGGAAGAGGCCGAGGCGCTGCTCAGCGGGTCGGGGCTTGCGGCGATGGTGGCCGCACTCGACCCGGCGACGCGCGCCCGCATCGACCTGGCCAACCCGGCACGGGTCCGGCGCGCCTGGGAGGTGCTGCGCGCCACCGGGCGAGGCCTGGCGGACTGGCAGGCCGCGACCCCTCCCCCGGTGCTTCCCCTCTCCCGCGCCCACGCGATCCTGATCGAGGCGCCGAAATCCTGGCTTTCGCCGCGCATCGAGCGGCGCTTCGATGCGATGCTGGCGGCCGGCGCGCTGGAGGAGGCCCGGCGCGAGGCGCTGCGGTGGAACCCCGCGCTCCAGTCGTCGCGGGCGATCGGGGCGCGCGAGCTCATCGCCCATCTGCGGGGCGAGATCACCCTCGCGCAGGCGCGCGCGGCCGCGATCGTCGCGACGCGCCAGTATGCCAAGCGCCAGCGGACATGGTTCCGTTCCCGCATGCAGGGGTGGCGGCGGATCTGCCCACAAGATCTTGAGTGACTGCCCGGCGGCGGCGGCGCGAGTCCGCCGGCATCTGGATTTTTCCTTTCATTTTCGTGTATTGCCGTGGCAAGTTCACGGGCCGAATGCGCTGCCGAGGTCAACAGATGGCGATCTCCGACCACGCCCCCGACCTGCCGCTCGTGCGGATCGTCCCGATCCCGCGTCTGGGCCAGGGGGGCAAGTGGCGCGTCGAGGCGATGCGCAGCTACTCGACGCCCCTGATCCTGTGGTTCACCCGCGGCCAGGGCCGCATCACGGCCGGCGGCGTGACGCGGGGCTACGGCCCGCACAACCTGATCTTCCTTCCGGCGGGCACGATGCACGCCTTCGAGCTCAACCAGCATGTTCACGGCACCGCCCTGTTCCTGCCCCAGGGCGCCGACCTGCACATGCCCGACCGGATCGTGCACCTGCGCATCCGCGACGCGATTCCGCAGGGCGAGATGGCCATGCAGCTCGACAACATCCAGCGCGAACTGGAGGGCAACAGGCCGAGCCGGGCGCGCGCGATCCGCCATCACCTCGGCCTGCTGTCGGTGTGGCTGGAGCGCCAGATGCTCGCGGCCGAACGGACCGACGCCGAGGCGCGCCCGAAGGCCGCGGTGCGGCTGGCCCGGGCCTTCGCCGAGAAGGTCGAGGCCGACTTCCGCTCGGGCAAGACGGTGGCCGACTACGCCGCCGAACTCGGCGTCACGCCGACTCATCTCTCCCGCGTCTGCCGGCAGACCTGCGGCCGGCCGGCCTCGGCGCTGCTGCACGACCGCCAGCTGTTCGAGGCCCGGCGGCTCCTCGCCGAGACGCGGATCCCGGTGCAGGACATCGCGCAGGCGCTCGGATTCGGCTCGGCGGCCTACTTCAGCCGCACCTTCCAGGCGCGGACCGGCAAGACGCCCACCGCCTTCCGCCGCACGGGGTGACGGACACGCCGCCCCCGACGGCTGCAAGCCGGTTGATCCGGGGCCCGATGTCGGTTTCACTACGAAGGCGTGTCGCTTTTGCCGCAAGCCGTGTCGGGTTTCTGTTCCAGTAATGGGCACGCGCGAACGGGCGCGCCGGCTTCGGCGCGGCGGGCGGGCCGGACGGAGGGGAAGGCGGTCGCAGGCCTCCCTCCCAAAGCAATGCTGCGAGCACAGGGAGACTCTGGAGATGACGCACTTCGAGAAGTTCGGCGGACGGGTTCACCGGGCGGTGGCCATGTATGCCGAGGAATGCCGCGCGGGCCTCTTGAGCCGGCGCGAGTTCCTGACCCGCGCGACGGCGCTCGGCGCCTCGGCGTCGGTGGCCTACGGCATGCTCGGCCTCGCCGCGCCCGCCCGGGCCCAGGGCAACCCGGTGCAGGGCGGCACGCTGCGGGTGAACATGGAGACCAAGGCCCTCAAGGATCCGCGGGTGTTCGACTGGTCCGAGCTTGCCAACTTCACCCGCGGCTGGCTCGAGTATCTCGTCGAGTACAACCGCGACGGCTCGCTGCGCGGGATGCTGCTCGAGAGCTGGGAGGCCAACGACGACGCCACCGAGTTCACCCTGAAGGTCCGCCCCGGCGTCAAGTGGAACAACGGCGACGACTTCACCGCCGAGGACGTGGCCTACAACATCACCCGCTGGTGCGACGCGACGGTCGAAGGCAACTCGATGGCGACGCGCATGGGCGCGCTGGTCGACGAGGCGACCAAGAAGGCCCGCGAGGGTGCCATCACCGTGGTTGACCCGATGACGGTCAAGCTCACCCTGCCCGCCCCCGACATCACCATCGTCGTCGGCATGGCCGACTACCCGGCCGCGGTCGTGCACCGCTCCTACGACGGCGGCGATCCGGCGGCGAACCCGATCGGCACCGGGCCCTATCTGCCCGAGGCGAACGAGGTCGGCGTCCGCCAGGTGCTGGTGCGCAACACCAACCACACCTGGTGGGGCACCGCGGTCTACGGCGGGCCCTATCTCGACCGGATCGAATACATCGATCTGGGCACCGACGCCGCCGCGGTCTTCGCGGCCGCCGGGTCGGACGAGATCGACATGACCTACCAGACCGCGGGCGATTTCGTGGAGGTCTTCGACCAGCTCGGCTGGACCAAGTCCGAGGCCGTGACGGCCGCCACGATCACCGTGCGCTTCAACCAGGACTCGCCGCCCTACGACAACCGCGAGGTGCGCAAGGCGCTCCAGCTCGCGGTGGACAACAACGTGGTGCTGGAGCTCGGCTACGCCGGTCTCGGCCTCGTCGCCGAGAACCACCACGTCTGCCCGATCCACCCCGAGTATGCCGAGCTGCCGCCGCTGAAGGTCGACCCGGCCGCCGCGAAGGCCGCCCTCGAGGCCGCCGGCCACGGGACGACCGAGTTCGAGCTGATCTCGCTCGACGACACCTGGCAGGCGCAGACCTGCGACGCGGTCGCCGCGCAGATCCGCGACGCCGGCATCAGCATCAAGCGGACGATCCTGCCCGGCTCGACCTTCTGGAACGACTGGCTGAAGTATCCCTTCTCGGCCACCGAGTGGAACATGCGCCCGCTCGGCGTCCAGGTGCTGGCGCTCGCCTACAAGTCGGGCGTCGCCTGGAACGAGACGGCCTTCGCCAACCCCGAGTTCGATGCGCTCCTGGCCAAGGCGATGTCGATCGCCGATGCCGACGAACGCCGCAAGGTGATGGCCGACATCGAGAAGATCCTGCAGGACGAGGGGGTCATCATCCAGCCCTACTGGCGCTCGATCTTCCGCCACTTCAAGCCGAACGTGAAGGGCGCCGACATGCACCCGACCTTCGAGCATCACCACTACAAGTGGTGGATCGAGGCCTGATCCCTGCGATGGATCTTCCGGGGGGCCGCAGCGCGGCCTCCCACCGCCCCCCGAGCGGGCGGGCGCCGCCCGGCGCCTTCCGCAGCCAGGCCGGGACGCTGCCATGCTGATGTTCATCCTCCGCCGCGTCGCCACCATGGTGCTGACGGCGGCCTGCCTCACCTTCATCGTGTTCTTCCTCACCAACCTCGAGCCGAACCTCGAGAAGGTGGCGAAGTCCGAGGCCGGGAGCCGGATCTCGGATGCCGAGGTGGAAAGCTGGCTCGAACGCAACGGCTACACCCGCCCGATCTTCGTGCGCTACGGCGAGTGGCTCGGGATCCTGCCGGGCTGGACCGGGACCGAACCCGACGGACGCCCGCGCGGACGCTGCGTGGACCGCGCGGCCGACAAGGCGAACGCGCCGCGCTACTGCGGCCTGCTGCAGGGCGACTGGGGGTTCTCGACGGTCTTCAAGCAGCCGGTGGCCGAGATCGTGGCGACCCGGCTCGCGCTGACCGGCATCCTGATGTTCTGGGTCATGGCACTGATGGTGCCCGCGTCGCTGCTGATCGGCGTGCTCGCGGGCATGCGCGAGGGGTCCCGGCTCGACCGCACGCTCTCGACCTTCTCGATCGCCACGACCGCAACGCCGGAATACGTCTCGGGCGTCATCTTCATCGTGTTCCTCGCCTCGAACGCGGGCGTGCAGTGGTTCAAGGGAACCGCGACCTCGGCCATGGACGGCGTCACCTTCGAGAACTTCTTCCTGCCGGTGCTCACCATCGCGCTCTACGGCATCGGCTACATCGCCCGGATGACCCGCGCCTCGATGACCGAGGTCATGACCGCACAGTACATCCGCACCGCCCGCCTCAAGGGCATGAGCTTCCCCGCGGTGGTCGTGAAGCACGCGCTGCGAAACGCGCTGATCGCGCCCTTCACCGTCATCATGCTCCAGTTCCCCTGGCTGCTGAACGGCGTGGTGATCGTCGAGACGCTCTTCAACTACAAGGGATTCGGCTGGACGCTCGTGCAGGCGGCGGGCAACAACGACATCGAGCTCCTGCTCGCCTGCTCGGTGGTGGCGGTGTTCGTCGTGCTGGTGACGCAGCTGATCTCCGACATCGGCTACGTCTTCCTCAACCCGCGCATCCGCGTCAGCTGAGGAGACCGACCCATGGAACCCCTCGGCTGGATCGAGATCCTCGGGCGCCTGGTGCAGCAGTTCCTGCCGGTCTGGATCGCGCTCGTCCTGACCTTCGGCCTCTCGATCCGGTTCAAGCGCCGGCTCGGGCTCTACGGCAAGCTCTTCGACTCGACCGTGGGCATGGTCGGCTTCGCGCTGGTGATGTTCTGGGTGTTCACCGCGCTCTTCGCCGACCAGATCGCCACCCACAACCCGCTGACCCAGATCTCGGGCATGAAGAACAAGCCGCCAGGCACGCCTGTGGCCGGCGGGCCGGCGGGCGTCTACGCCTACTACCTGCTCGGCGGCGACAACCTGGCGCGCGACGTCTTCAGCCGCATGGTCATGGGCGCGCGCGAGGTGCTGAAGATCGCCCCGGCGGCGACGGTCTTCGCCTTCATGGTCGGGATCACCCTGGGTCTGCCCGCCGGCTACTTCGGCGGCCGGTTCGACACGCTGCTCTCCTTCCTCGCGAACCTCGTCCTCGCCTTCCCGGTGATCCTGCTCTTCTACCTGCTCGTCACCCCCGAGATCGTCGAGACCGGCATCCCGACCTACCTGGCGGCGATCCTGTTCCTGTTCCCGATCCTCTTCCTGGTGATGCTCTGGAACAGCCGGTTCTTCACCCAGCCGGCCCGGCGCAACCTCTACGTCGCGCTCACGCTCGTGGTCGGTCTCTGGCTCTACGCGGGGCTCGCCTTCGACGCCGACCCGCTGGGCATCGTGTCGATGCCGGCCAACATCCTGATCGTCTTCGTCTCGGTCGTGTTCGTCAACGCGCCCACCGTGTTCCGCATCGTCCGCGGCATCACGCTCGACATCAAGACGCGCGACTACGTCGCCGCCGCCCAGACCCGCGGCGAGGGCCCCTGGTACATCATGCTGTGGGAGATCCTGCCCAACGCGCGCGGCCCGCTGATCGTCGATTTCTGCCTGCGGATCGGCTACACGACCATCCTTCTCGGCACCCTCGGCTTCTTCGGCCTCGGCGTCAGCCCCGAAAGCCCCGACTGGGGCTCGACGATCGACCAGGGCCGGCAGCTCCTCTCCATCGCGCCGCACCCCGCGCTGGTGCCGGCGCTCGCGCTCATGAGCCTCGTGCTCGGCCTCAACCTCCTCGCCGACGGCCTGCGCGAGGAGAGCCTGAGGGACTGATGCGCAGCCCCCTTCCCCTTGTCGCAAATACGCCACGGGGGGTCCGGGGGGCGTGAAGCCCCCCGGCCTCCGGGCCAGGAGACCGGTCGATGAGCAAATGGCAGCACGACGGCCCGATCCTCGAGATCGAGAACCTCTCGATCTCGTTCTTCACGCGCCTCCGCGAGATCCCGGCCGTGATGGACTTCTCCTGCACGGTCATGCCCGGCGAGGCGATGGGCCTCGTGGGCGAGTCGGGCTGCGGCAAGTCCACCGTCGCGCTCGCCGTGATGCGCGACCTCGGCCGGAACGGGCGCATCGTCGGCGGCTCGATCCGCTTCAAGGGCCGCGACATCACGCGGATGTCCGAGGCCGAGCTGCGCGACATCCGCGGCTCCGAGATCGCGATGATCTACCAGGAGCCGATGGCCTCGCTCAATCCGGCCATGCGGATCGGCCGCCAGCTCATGGAAGTGCCCATGATCCACGAGGGCGTCTCGGCCGAGGAGGCCCGCCGCCGCGCGCTCGAGGTCGTCCGCGACGTGCGCCTGCCCGACCCCGAGCGCATCCTGCGCGCCTTCCCGCACCAGCTCTCGGGCGGCCAGCAGCAGCGCATCGTCATCGCCATGGCGCTGATGTCGAAGCCGGCGCTGCTGATCCTCGACGAGCCCACGACCGCGCTCGACGTCACCGTCGAGGCCGCGGTCGTCGATCTGGTGAAGGATCTGGGCAGGAAGTACGGCACCTCGATGCTGTTCATCAGCCACAACCTCGGGCTCGTGCTCGAGACCTGCAACCGGATCTGCGTCATGTATTCCGGCGAGGCGGTGGAGACCGGCTCGATCGCGGAGGTGTTCGACCGGATGCGGCACCCCTACACGCAGGCCCTGTTCCGGTCGATCCCGCTGCCCGGGGCCGACAAGAACACCCGGCCGCTCGTCGCGATCCCCGGCAACTTCCCGCTGCCGCACGAGCGCCCACCGGGCTGCAACTTCGGGCCGCGCTGCGACTACTTCGAGAAGGGCCGCTGCGACGCGGCCGACGTGCCGATGTTCCGCGTCCCCGGCGACGCGCGGCACGAGACCCGTTGCCTGCGCTTCCAGGAGATCGACTGGTCCGCCCCGCCCAGGGCCGCGAAGCCCACGCAGAAGACCCCGGTGGGCGACGTCGTGCTCAGGATGGAGGACCTCAGGAAGTACTACGAGGTCTCCGGCGGGCTCTTCGGCGGCGGCGGGACGAAGCTCGTCAAGGCCAACGAGACGCTCAGCTTCGAGGCACGCGAGGGCGAGACGCTCGCCATCGTGGGCGAATCCGGCTGCGGCAAGTCCACCTTCGCGAAGGTGCTGATGGGGCTCGAGACGGCGACCGCGGGCCGGATCCTGCTCTACAATCAGGATATCCAGGACACGCCGATCGAGAAGCGCTCGACCGAAACCGTCTCGTCGGTGCAGATGGTGTTCCAGAACCCGTTCGACACGCTGAACCCGTCGATGACCGTCGGCCGGCAGATCATGCGCGCCCTCGAGGTCTTCGGCGAGGGCAGGTCGGACGCGGAGCGGCGCCAGCGGATGCTGGAACTGCTCGACCTGGTGAAGCTGCCGCGGGCCTTCGCCGACCGCATGCCGCGCCAGCTCTCGGGCGGGCAGAAGCAGCGGGTGGGCATCGCGCGCGCCTTCGCCGGCGGCGCGAAGGTGGTGGTGGCCGACGAGCCGGTCTCGGCGCTCGACGTCTCGGTGCAGGCGGCCGTCACCGACCTGCTGATGGAGATCCAGCGCAGGAACCGCACGACGCTGCTCTTCATCAGCCACGACCTGTCGATCGTGCGCTACCTCTCGGACCGGGTGATGGTCATGTATCTCGGCCACGTGGTCGAGATCGGCTCGACCGACCAGGTGTTCTCGCCCCCCTATCACCCCTACACCGAGGCGCTGCTCTCGGCCGTGCCGATCGCGGACACCCATGTGAAGAAGAAGCACATCGTGCTCGAGGGCGAGATCCCCTCGGCGATGAACCCGCCGCCCGGCTGCCCGTTCCAGACCCGCTGCCGCTGGAAGGGGGAGGTGCCCGGGGGCCTCTGCGAGCGCGAGGTGCCGCCGATGGTGACACTCGCGCCGGGCCACCAGATCAAGTGCCACCTCCCGCGCGAGGTGCTGGCGCGGATGGAACCCGTCATCACCATCGCGGCCGAATGACCGGGGGGCCCCTGCCGGGGCCCCTCCGGCGGCCGTCCGGCCCGGTGCCGTCGGCGCGTCCTCACATCGCGGGGGGCAGGCGCTCGCTGACGACCTCGGCGAAGCGGTCGAGCATCACGTCGTAGACCGTGGCGTCGCTCGGCAGGATCAGGTAGGTCGGTCCGCCGGCGGGGATCTCGGCGGGCAGGTCAGGCACGCCGACGACCGTCACGCTGGTCGTGAACGGCGTCTGCTGCGTGCCGTCGGCCTCGGGCGCGGGATAGAGGAAGACACCGCCCGAGAGCGAGTTGAACGCCCCGTCCGCCGTGAGGATCGCGCTGCCGTCCACGCTGACGTCGTTCACGATCACCTGGAGGCGGGCGCCGTCGCTGCCCATGCGGTCGGCCAGCTCGCGCGCCAGCCGGGCCTCGAGATCGGTCTCGAGGTCGGGCCAGAAGTCGAGCGCGTTCGCGCCCTGCGCGGCCGAGAAGTCGGCGCTCACGCCGATGTCGGAGATGGTCTGGGCGGACGCCACCGTGGCGGCCGGCGCGAGCGCCAGCGCGGTGCCGAGGGCGAGGGACCTGATTGCGGTCATCGTTCTGCTCCTTTCGCTGGAGCCGCCGGGCACGGATTGCCGGCGGCCCTCCGTGGGACAACGTGCGCGCCCCCCCGACCGGTTCCCGATCGACGGCCCCGCAACGACCGAAGCAGGTGAAGAACGTCTGCCTACTTCCTGTAGAGAAGCGATTTTCCGTTCGAGAAGAGATGCACCTTACGGGGGTCGGCCTTGAGCCTGACGTTCCTGCCGCGCAGGTCGGCGTGGATGCCGGGCAGCTTGGCGATGACTGCCGTCTCCCCCGGCTCGGCGTGGAAGTAGAGGATCGTCACCTCGCCCAGCGCCTCGGTGTAGTCCACCGTGCCCTGGTAGAGGAAGGCGGCATCGTCCGTGGGGACGAGGTCCTCCGGCCGCACCCCCACGTTGACCCTGAGCCCCTGCTCGCCGTCGCGAGTGGGCACCGCCGAGACGGCGGTGCCGCCGCCGGCAAGCCGGACGGCGGTCGCGGTGCCGGTGCCGGTGATCTCGCCCTTGAAGAGGTTCATCGCCGGGCTGCCGATGAACTGCGCCACGAACTCGTTCTCGGGTCGCTCGTAGAGCTCGAGCGGAGTGCCGACCTGGCTGATCCCGCCACCCGCCAGCACCACGATGCGCGAGGCGAGCGTCATCGCCTCGACCTGGTCGTGCGTGACGTAGATCATCGTGCGGTCGGGCATCGCCTCCTTGAGCTGGGCGATCTCGATGCGGGTGGCGACCCGCAGCGCCGCATCGAGGTTCGACAGCGGCTCGTCGAAGAGGTAGACCTTCGGGTCGCGCACGATCGCCCGGCCGATCGCCACGCGCTGGCGCTGGCCGCCGGAGAGCGCCTTGGGCAGGCGGTCGAGGTAGGGCCCGAGCTGCAAGGCCCTGGCCGCCTTCTCGACGGCGGCGTCGATCTCGGCCTGGCTCTTCCCGGCGAGCCTCAGCGCGAAGCTCATGTTGTCGCGCACCGTCATGTGCGGGTAGAGCGCGTAGCTCTGGAACACCATGGCGATGCCGCGCTGCGCGGGCGGCACGTCGTTGACCCTGACCCCGTCGATCTCGAGCGTGCCCCCGGTGATCTTCTCGAGCCCCGCGATCATGCGCAGGAGCGTGGACTTGCCGCAGCCCGAGGGGCCGACGAACACGATCAGCTCTCCCGGGCTGATGTCGAGGTTGATGTTCGAGAGCACCTTGACCTCGCCGTAGGCCTTGGCGACATCGGTGAGCTTCAGTCCGGCCATCCTGCTCCTCCCCCTACTCCGTTCCGCCCGTCGCGAAATATGCCTCCCAGGCCCCGAGCCTGACCGCCGCGCCATCGGCCCGGACGGCGAAGGGCGAACCGGCGGCGGCCGTCCACGTCCCGGCGGGAAGGGCGACCTGCTGCGGCGCACCCGACAGGTTGAAGGCCGCGAACAGCCGCGTGCCGCCCTGCGCGCGGACAAGCGACAGGACCTCATCGCGCGCCTCGACGATGGTCAGCGTGCCCTTCGCCAGCACCGGATGCGCCTTGCGGAACGCGATCATCGCCCGGTAGAAGGCCAGCGTCGACGCCGGATCGAGCTCCTGCCGCGAGACCGCCCGGTCGAGATGCTCGACCGCCACCGGCAGCCAGGGCCTGGCCTCCGAGAAGCCGCCGTTGCGGTTGTCCTGCACCCAGGGAATCGGCGTGCGGCAGCCGTCGCGGCCGCGGAACTTCGGCCAGAAGGCGATGCCGTAGGGGTCGCGCAGGTCCTCGAAGGCCACGTTGGCCTCGGTCAGCCCGAGCTCCTCGCCCTGGTAGAGGCAGACGGTGCCGCGCAACGTCAGCAGAAGCGCGGCATAGAGGCGGACGGCCGGCTCCGGCAGGTTCCAGCGCGTGGGATGGCGCACGACGTCATGGTTCGAGAAGGCCCAGCAGGCCCAGCCGTCGCCCACGACCTCCTCGTAGCGGTCGAGGACCTCCCTGATCCTCGTGCCGGTCGGCACCACGGGCGAGAGGAACTCGAAGCCGTAGCACATGTGCACCTTGTCGCCGCCCGAGGTGTATTCGGCCTGGATCTCCAGCCCCCTCTGGTCGTCGCCCACCTCGCCCACGGCCGTCGTGGCGGGGTATTCGTCCATCACCGCGCGCAGCCGCCGCAGGAAGGCGAGGTTCTCCGGCCGGTTCTTGTCGTAGATGTGCTCCTGCCAGTTGTAGGGGTTCACCGCCGGCGCGATCTTGTCGCTGCGCCGCTCGGGCGGAAGCGGGGGGTTGTTCCTGAGCTCGCGGTCGTGGACGTAGAAGTTGATCGTGTCGAGCCGGAAGCCGTCGACTCCGCGGTCGAGCCAGAAGCGCGCCACGGCGAGCAGCTCGTCCTGCACCTCGGGACAGTGGAAGTTGAGGTCGGGCTGCTCCTTGAGGAAGTTGTGCAGGTAATACTGCATCCGCTCGCCGTCCCACTGCCAGGCCGGGCCGCCGAAGATGCTGAGCCAGTTGTTCGGCGGCGTGCCGTCGGGCTTGGCGTCGGCCCAGACGTACCAGTCGGCCTTCGGGTTGTCGCGGCTCGACCGGCTCTCGCGGAACCAGGGGTGCTGGTCGGAGGTGTGGCTGAGCACCAGGTCGATCAGGACCCGCAGCCCCAGTTCGTGCGCGCGGGCCACCAGCGCGTCGAAATCGCCGAGCGTGCCGAACATCGGATCGACGTCGCGGTAGTCCGAGACGTCGTAGCCGAAGTCGAGCATGGGCGAGCGATAGAACGGCGAGATCCAGATCGCGTCGACGCCGAGCGAGGCGACATGCGGCAGCCGGCGGATGATCCCGGCGAGGTCGCCGATCCCGTCGTGGTTTGAATCCTGGAAGCTGCGCGGGTAGATCTGGTAGATCACCGCGCCGCGCCACCAGTCGGGGTCGGGCACCAGCGCCGGTCCGACCCGGGTTTCCGCGATGGGCAGCATCGACGACATGCCCCTACTTCACCGATCCGGCCAGCAGGCCGCGGACGAGATAGCGCTGCATGGTGAAGAACACCACGAGCGGCACGGCGATCGAGACGAAGGCCGCGGTCGCGAGGATCTCCCAGTTGCCGCCGCGGGTGCCGAGAAGCTCGACGATCTGCTTGGTCATCACCGTCGTCTCGCCGGTCGCGTCGATCAGGAACACCAGCGCCACGAGCAGGTCGTTCCAGGTCCACAGGAACTGGAAGATCGCGAAGGAGGCGAGCGCGGGGAAGCTGAGCGGCAGGATGATCCGCGTGAAGATCTGGAAGTCGGTCGCGCCATCGACCTTGGCGTTCTCGATGATGTCGCGCGGCAGGCCGACCATGTAGTTGCGCAGGAGATAGATCGCCAGCGGCAGGCCGAAGCCCGTGTGCGCGAGCCACACGCCGAGGTAGCCCTTGCCGATGCCGACGTTGAGGTGGAGCTTCAGCAGCGGGATCAGCGCAAGCTGCAGCGGCACGACGAGCAGGCCGACGACCGCGGCGATCAGCAGCGCCCGGCCGGGGAAGTCCATCCAGGCGAGCGCATAGGCCGCGAAGGCCGCGACGAGGATCGGGATGATGGTCGCCGGGATCGTCACCGTCAGCGTGTTGAAGAAGGCCTTCGCCATGCCGTCGACGTTGCGCGGATCGAGCAGGATGTTGCGGTAGTTGTCGAGCGTGAACTCGGGCGGCGTCGTGGCGGTCGAGAAGATCCGCGGCAGGCGCTGGCCCTCGAAGCTGGACGGCCCCGAGAGCACGTAGGCACCGGTCTCGTCCACGGTCAGCGTCACCCCGTCGCCGAGGTCGGCGGTATCGCCCGGCGCGAACTCCGTCGGGCGGTTCACGTTGACGCCCCAGTGGCTGAGCGTCGCCTGCCCGCGCGGGAACAGCGTGCCCTCGATGACATAGCGGCCGTCGCGCTGCACCTCCTCGCCCGCGACGCGGATCGGGGCGAGCTGCGCCTCCTGGGTGCGGAAGGCCGACCACCAGCCCGACGACACGATCTGGTCGGCGGTGCGGAAGGACGAGACGAAGAGGCCGAGGGTCGGGAACAGCCAGAGCGCGACCAGAAGCGCGACCGAGATGTGCACCGCCCAGGTCAGGCCGGACTTCTTGCCGACGATGTTGTCCATCTCTCCGCCCTCCCCTCAGCGCAGTTCCCGGCGCGCGTTCCAGACGTTCCACACCAGGATCGGCGTCACCAGCAGCATGATCACCATGGCGGCCGCCGAGCCGATGCCCCAGTCGTTGGCGCGGAAGAGCTTGTCGTACATGTAGTTGGCCAGCACCTGCGTCTCCCACTGGCCGTTGGTCATGGCGAAGACGATGTCGAAGACCTTGAGCACCACGATGGTGATCGTGGTCCAGACGACGACGATCGTCGGCATGATCTGCGGCACCTTGATCCTGAAGAAGATCTGGAAGGGGTTCGCGCCGTCGACGATGGCGGCCTCGACCGTGTCCTCCGGCACGCCGCGCAGCGCGGCCGAGAGGATCACCATGGCGAAGCCGGTCTGGATCCAGATCAGCACCACCATCAGGAAGAAGTTGTTCCAGAACGGGATGGTGAGCCAGGTCTGCGGCTGGCCGTAGGGCAGCTCGGCGCCGAAGATGTTCACGATCGAGCGCAGCGAGAGGAAGATCAGGTAGATCGCCGCCCCGGCGACGAAGAGCCTCAGCGGCACGGTCCAGAAGCCCGTGGGCTCGCCGGTCTTGAACATCGGGCGCACGAAGATCCAGGCGACCCAGGCGACGATCGCGGCGAAGGCCAGCAGGATCAGCGCGGGCACGATCTTGAGGAAGACGAGCGACCAGAACCCGCCCTCGAACTGGAGCCAGAGGGCATTCAGGACGCCGATCTGGGGCTGGTCGGCGGCGCGGGTGTCGTAGATCAGCTTGAAGATCACCGAGGCGCCGACGAACGAGATCGCCATCGGCATGAAGATGAGCGACTTGGCGATGTTGCCCCAGCGGATCCGGTCGGTGAGCTGCGCGGCGAGCAGCCCGAAGGCGGTGGAGGCCGCGGGCACGACGATCAGCCAGAGCATGTTGTTCCTGAGCGCCTCCCAGAACTTGGGTTCGCCCAGCATGTTGCGGTAGTTCTGCAGGCCGACCCATTCCGAGCCGCCGCCCGGCAGGCGCTGGGTCAGCGAGAGGCGCAGCGTCTCGAACACCGGGTAGGCCAGATAGAGGCCGAGCGCGAACAGCGCCGGGAACAGGAACAGCCAGGGCCGGATCATGTTGGCGCGGTTGATGTTGCGCCCGGCCTCGGGACCCCTGGCGGGGAACAGGACCTTGTCGAGCAGCTGGTTGGAGAAGTAGTAGTAGGCGACGCAGCCCCCCACCCCGACGACGATCGTGATCAAACCCTGAAGCGCCGGGTTCATCTGCGCACTCCTCCCGGATGCCGGGCCTTGCGGTGCCCGGTCGTTCTCACTTGCGGGGGCCGGCAGGCGGCCCCCGGTGGACTCAGCTTAGCGTCATATCGCCGCCGGATGCACTACTTGAGTGCGTCCCACGAGGCCTGGATCTCCTGGGCCACCTGCGCGGCGGGCTTGCCGCCGGCATAGTCGACCATTCCGGTCCAGAAGGTGCCGGCGCCCACGCCGCCCGGCATCAGGTCGGACCCGTCGAAGCGGAAGGTGTCGGCGCCGAGCAGGATCTCGCCCATCTTCTTCAGCGTCGGGTCGCCGTAGAGCTCGACATTGACGCCCTTGTGCGGGGTCAGGAAGCCCGACTGCGCCATCCAGACCTCGTGCGCGATGGGCGTCTTCAGCCACTCGATGAAGGCCCGCGCGGCGGGGCTGTCCTTGGTGATGCCGAAGACGGTGCCGGCGCCGAGGACGGGCTTGCCGAGGTTCTTGTCGGCATAGGCCGGGAAGTAGAAGAAGTCGGCGTCAACACCCACCTCGGTCCCCTCGGGGAAGAACGAGGGGATGAACGAGGCCTGGCGGTGCATGTAGCACTGCGGCGGCGAGGTGAAGAGGCCCTTCGGGCTGTCGCGGAAGTCGGTCGTGGCCACCGCGCCGCGGCCGCCGGCCACCCGGCCCTCCTCGATGAACCAGCCGAACTCCTCGATCGCGGCGATCACCTTCGGGTCGGTGAAGGGCAGCGTGTTCGCCACCCAGGCATCGTAGTCCTCGGGCGAGTTGAGCCGCAGCATCAGGTCCTCGACCCAGTCGGTCGCCGGCCAGCCGGTCGCCGCGCCCGAGCCCAGGCCGATGCACCAGGGCGTGCCGCCGTCGGCCACGATCTGGTCGGTCAGGGCCTTGAGCTCCTCCATGGTCTGCGGGATCTCGTAGCCCGCATCCTCGAAGTTCTCCGGCACGTACCAGACCAGCGACTTGACGTCGATCTTGTAGAAGAAGCCGTAGAGGTTCTCGTTTCCGTCCGGGCCCTCGAAGGTGGCGAGCGACACCCAGCTGTCGCCGGCGGCGTAGTTGTCGCGGAACCAGGCGGCATCCTCGGCGGTGAGCGGCGCGACGAAGCCGAGCTTGGCGAGGTCCCCCAGGAGCCCAGGCTGCGGGAAGACCGAGATGTTGGCGGCCGAGCCGGCCTCGGTGTCGATCCTGACCTGCGTCTCGAAGCTGTCGGAGCCCACGTATTTCACGGTCGCGCCGGTCGCCGCCGCGAAGTAGGCCAGCATCGACTCGACGAGCTCCTGGTCGGGGCCGAGCCAGGGCCCCGAGATGGTCAGCTCCTGCCCCGTCAGGTCGTAGGCGGCGTCGAACTCCTGGTAGCTCGCCCAGTTGAAGTCGCCCTCGCCGACGGGAAACTTCAGGTCCTGCGCCAGGGCGGCGCCGGCGACGAGGGCGAACACGGACGCGCCCGCGAGAGAGCGGCGGATCATGACTTTCCTCCCATATGGGCGCGGCACGATCCCGCGCCTTCCATCTCTGCCCTCGGCGCCACTTTCCAAAGCGCTTTGGACCTGCTCAACACTCGCTTAACGCGACTGTTCCGTCAAGCGGCGATTTTTGCTGCGCGTAAACTTGTGATTCTTCTCGCGATCGCAGCATGGCCCCCAACTGAAAATTTTGACGCGGCGCCGCCGGCTGGCTACAGTCAGCGCCGAACTCAAAGCGCTTTGGAGCCGCGATCGCCATGCGACTCAAGGACTTGTCGGCAGAACTCGGGCTCTCGCCCACGACGGTCAGCCGGGCGCTGAACGGCTACCCCGACGTCAATGAGGAGACGCGGCAGCGCGTGCTCGAGGCGGCGCGGCGTCACAACTACCGTCCCGATGCCCGCGCCCGCAGCCTCGCGCTCGGCCGGGCGCGGGCGATCGGCCACGTGATTCCGACCTCGACCAAGCACGAGATGGTCAACCCCGTCTTCGCCGACTTCATCGCCGGCGCCGGCGAGACCTATGCCCGGGCCGGCTACGACATGGTGCTGACGGTCGTCACCGACGACGCCGAGGAGCGCCACTACCGCGACCTCGCCGCGACGCGCCGGGTGGACGGGATCATCGTGCACGGCCCGCGCATCTCCGACCCCAGGATCCGGCTGCTGCGCGAGCTCGGCCTGCCCTTCGTGGTCCACGGCCGCGTCTCGGAGGAGACCGGGCCCTACTCCTGGCTCGACGTGAACAACCGCCGCGCCTTCTACCGCGCGACCGAGTTCCTGCTCGATCTCGGGCACCGCCGCATCGCGCTGGTCAACGGGCTGGAGTACATGGATTTCGCGCTGCGCCGCCGGCAGGGCTACCTGGCCGCGCTCGCTGACCGGCAGATCGAGCCCGATCCCGACCTGATGTCGTCGGAGGAGATGACCGAACCCTACGGCTACCGCGCCGCGCAGCGGATGCTGGCGCTCGATCGTCCGCCGACCGCCTTCCTCGCCTCCTCGCTCATCTCGGCGCTCGGCGTCCGCCGCGCGGTGGAGGAGCGCGGCCTCGTCCTGGGGCGCGACGTGTCGATCGTCACCCATGACGACGAGCTCTCCTACTTCTCCGACCCCGACGCGGTGCCGGTCTTCACCGCCACGCGCTCCTCGGTGCGCGAGGCCGGGCGGCTCGCGGCGGAGATGCTGCTCGGCCTTGTCGAGGATCCCCGCTCGGGCCCGCGCGAACGCCTGCTCGAGGCCATTCTCACCGTGGGGCGCTCGACGGGCCCCGCCCCTGCCAGGACCTGAACCATGCTGCCCACCCGCGCCGACTTCCCCGAAGGCTTCCTCTTCGGGGCCGCGACCTCCGCCTACCAGATCGAGGGCCACGCGCAGGGCGGCGCGGGGCGCACGCACTGGGACGACTTCGCCGCCACCCCCGGCAACGTGGCCAACGCCGAGAACGGCGATCTGGCCTGCGACCACCTGCACCGCTGGCAGGAGGACCTTGACCTGCTGGCCGGGGCCAACCTCGACGTCTACCGCTTCTCGACCTCCTGGGCGCGGGTCATGCCCGAGGGGCGCGGCCCGGTGAACGCCGCGGGCCTCGACTTCTACGACCGGCTGGTGGACGGGCTGCTGGCCCGCGGCATCCGGCCCGCGCTTACCCTGTATCACTGGGAACTGCCCTCGGCGCTTGCCGATCTGGGCGGCTGGCGCAACCGCGACATCGCCGGCTGGTTCGCCGACTTCGCCGAGGTGGTCGCCCGCCGGCTGGGCGACCGGCTGTGGTCGGCGGCGCCGATCAACGAGCCCTGGTGCGTGGCCTGGCTTTCCCACTTCCTCGGCCACCATGCGCCGGGCCTGCGCGACATCCGCGCCACCGCGCGCGCCATGCACCACGTGCTTCTGGCGCATGGCCGGGCGATCCAGGCGCTGCGCGCGGCCGGGGTCGGCAACCTCGGCGCGGTGTTCAACTTCGAGCGGGCCTTTCCGGCGGACGACAGCCCCGAGGCCGCCCGCGCCGCCGCGACCTTCGATGCCTTCTACAACCGCTGGTTCATCTCGGGCATCTTCCGGCGGGAATATCCGGCCGAGGCGCTCGCCGGCCTCGGCCCGCACATGCCCCCGGGCTGGGAGGACGACTTCGACACCATCGCCCAGCCGCTCGACTGGTGCGGGGCGAACTACTACACCTGCAAGCGCATCGCCCCGGCGCCCGGCCCCTGGCCCGCGCTGGCCGAGGTGGCGGGGCCCCTGCCCCGCACCGACATGGGCTGGGAGATCCACCCCGAGGGTCTCGGCTTCTTCCTGCGCCGGATGCACCGGGACTACACCGGTGACCTGCCGCTCTACGTGACCGAGAACGGCATGGCCGCGCCGGACCGCATCGCCGCGGGCGGCATCCGGGACGAAGACCGCATCGCCTATCTCGCCGCGCATCTCGGCGAGGTCGCCAAGGCGGCGGCCGAGGGCGTTCCGGTGCGCGGCTACTTCTGCTGGTCGCTGCTCGACAACTTCGAATGGGCCTTCGGCTACGGCAAGCGCTTCGGGCTCGTCCATGTCGACTTCGCAACCTTGAAGCGGACCCCGAAAGCATCCTATCACGCCCTTGCCCGGGCGCTCGCCCGCTGAGCCGCCCGCGCACCCGGAGGAACCGGCGATGGCCCTCGATCCCGACCGCTATGCCCTGGTCGCCGACACCGGCGGCACCAACACGCGGGTCGCGCTGGCGGAGGGAAGCCGGCTCCTGCCGCAGACCGTGCGCCGCTATGCCAATGCCGCGCACGGCAGCCTTGCCGAGGTGCTCGAGACCTTCCTTGCCGACCAGGGCGGGGTGGACTGCGCCGCCGCGGCCGTCGCCGTGGCCGGCCCCGTGCGCGACGGGCGCGGCACGCTCACGAACCTCGACTGGGCGATCGACGAGGCCACCGTGGCGCGCGCCGCGAAGGCCGAGCGGGTGGCGGTGCTCAACGACCTCCAGGCCCAGGGTCACGCGCTCGGCCACCTCGGCGCGGGCGCGCTGGCGCAGATCGTGCCCGGCGCCGGCACGGCCCCGGGGCAGACCCGGCTGGTGATCGGGATCGGCACGGGGTTCAACGTCGCGCCGGTGCACGAGGGCGCCTTCGGCCGTCTCGTCGCCCCGGCCGAGGCGGGCCACGTGACGCTTCCGGTCCGCGACGAGGCGGGGCTGAGCCTCGCGCGCTTCCTTGCCCGCGAACACGGCTTCGCCTCGGTCGAGGACGCGCTTTCGGGCCGGGGCCTGGCCCATCTCTACGCCTGGCTCGGCGCCGAGGCGGGCGATCCGCGCGAGGCGGATTCGGGGGCGATCCTCGCGGCCCTCGGCACGGGGTCCGATCCCAGGGCCGAACAGGCCGTGCGGCTCTTCGTGCAGCTCCTGGGAGCGGTCGCGGGCGACCTCGCGCTGACCATGCTGCCCTTCGGCGGCATCTTTCTCGCCGGCGGCATGGCGCGGGCCATGGCGCCCCACCTCGCCCGCTTCGGCTTCGCCGCCGCCTTCCGCGACAAGGGGCGCTTCTCGCGCTTCATGGAGGACTTCGGCGTCTGGGTGATCGAGGACGACTTCGCCGCGCTCCACGGCCTGGCCCACCACCTGGCCCGCCTTCCGGCCTGACGGAGGCCCCGAACCCGCTTGCGCAGCCAGCCCGAGCCCCGCCGACAGGTTCCCCCATGCAGCTCAGCGAAACCGCCGCCGGAGTCTTCACCATTGCGGCGACACCCTTCCTGCCGGACGGCACGCTCGACCTCGAGAGCGCCGACCGCCTGACCGACTTCTATGCGGAGCGGGGGGCCACCGGCCTCACGCTGCTCGGGGTCATGGGTGAGGCCGGCAAGCTTTCCCATGCCGAAAGCGTCGCCCTCGTCCGCCGGGTCACGCGGCGCACCCGGCTGCCGGTCGTCGTCGGGGTCTCGGCGCCCGGCTTCGCGGCGATGCAGGCGCTTGCCGTCGAGGCGATGGAGGCGGGCGCGGCCGGGGTCCTGGTGGCGCCGGCCGCGGGGCTGAGATCCGACGACCAGATCCTCGCCCATTTCGAGGGCGTGGCCGAGACGCTGGGGCGGATCCCCTGGGCGCTGCAGGACTTCCCGCTCGTCACCGGCGTGACGATCCCCGCCAAGGTGCTGCTGCGGATCTTCGAGGCCTGCCCGACCTGCGTCATGCTCAAGCACGAGGACTGGCCGGGGCTCGAGAAGATCTCCGCCCTGCGGCGCGCCTCGGACGAGGGCGCGCGGCGCGTCTCCATCCTCTGCGGCAACGGCGGCCAGTTCCTGCCCGAGGAGCTGGAGCGCGGCGCCGACGGCGCGATGACCGGCTTCGCCTTCCCCGAGATGATGGCCGAGGTCCTGCGGCTGTTCCGCGAGGGCGCGCGCGAGCGGATGCACGAGGTCTTCGCCGCCTACCTGCCGCTCGTGCGCTACGAGAGCCAGCCGGGCCTGGGCCTGGCGGTGCGCAAGCACATCCTGTGGTCGCGCGGCGCGATCGCCCACCCCACCCTGCGCAAGCCCGGCACGCCGCTTTCGGCAACCGCCGTGGCCGAGATCGAGGCGCTGGTCGCGCGCCAGTCGCGCCGGCTGGCCGAGCTCGGTCTTGCCTGAACGCCCGCGCCGGCGCGGCGCGCTACCGGCCTAGCGGCCCGCCAGCGCCTCGGCGAGCAGACGCTCGACCACGGCGGGGTCCACGTCCTCGGCGACGAAGGCCGCGCCGATGCCCCGGGCCAGCACGAAGCGGAGCCGGCCGTCCACCACCTTCTTGTCCTGCGCCATCAGGCCGAGAAGCCCGCGCGCATCGGGCAGCTCGCCGGGGATGTCGGCAAGGTCGCGCTTCATGCCCATCGCCGCCAGATGCGCCCGGACGCGGCCCGGCTCCTCCTGCGGGCAGAGCCCGAGCCGGGCGGAAAGCTCGAAGGCGAGCGCGCAGCCGATCGCCACGGCCTCGCCGTGCAGCAACCGGTCGGAATAGCCGGTCGCCGCCTCGAGCGCATGGGCGAAGGTGTGGCCGAGGTTCAGCAGCGCCCGCTCGCCCTCCTCGGTCTCGTCGCGCGCCACGATCGCCGCCTTCATGGCGACCGAGCGGCGCACCGCCTCCTGCCGGAGGCCGGTGTCGCCCGCGGCCAGGGCGGGGCCGTGGCGCTCCAGCCAGGCGAAGAACGCCGCATCGCCGAGCAGGCCGTATTTCACCACCTCACCGTAGCCGGCCAGGAAGTCGCGCGCGGGCAGCGTGGCCAGCAGGTCCACGTCCGCCAGCACGAGCGAGGGCTGGTGGAAGGCCCCGATCAGGTTCTTGCCGCGCGGGGAGTTGATGCCGGTCTTGCCGCCGACCGAACTGTCCACCTGGGCAAGCAGCGTCGTGGGCACCTGCACGAAGCGCACCCCGCGCCGCAGGATCGCCGCCGCGAAGCCCGCAAGGTCGCCGATCACCCCGCCGCCCAGCGCCACCACCATGTCGCGGCGCTCCACCTTCTCGGCGATCAGCCATTCCACCGCCCGCTCGAGGCCCTCCCAGCCCTTGGTCGCCTCGCCCGGCGGCAACGCCAGCGCGGCCGACGCGATCCCGGCCTCGGCCAGCCCGGCCTCGAGCGCCGGCAGGTGCAGCCCGGCCACGCGCTCGTCGGTCAGGACGGCCACGCGCGGGCGCCGCAAGAGCGGCGCGACCTCGGCGCCGGCCCGCGCCATCAGGCCCGGCCCCACCCGCACCGCGTAGCTCCGCGCGCCGAGCGCCACCGCAACCGTGTCGATCATGGCCTCCCTCCGCCCGCCTCTTCCTCCGGCGCCAGCACGTCCGGCCGCGCCGCCAGCGCCGCCACCACGCGGTCGGTCATCTCCTCGATGCTCAGTCCCGGCACCGACTTCACCGCGATGTCGGCCTCGGCATAGTGCGGCACCCGCACCTCGTAGAGGCGCGCGAGCGTGGCCCGCGGGTCGGCCGTGCGCAGCAGAGGCCGTGTATCCTTGTGGCGCACGCGGTTCCAGAGCAGATCCAGGTCGGCATCGAGCCAGAGCGAGACGCCGCGCTCGGCGATCGCCTTCCGGTTCGCCGGCTGCAGGAACGCGCCCGCGCCGGTCGAGAGAACGCCGGGCGGCCCGGCGAGCAGGCGCGCGATCACCTGCGCTTCCTTCTGGCGGAAGAACGGCTCGCCGTCGCGCTCGAAGATCTCGGCGATCGTCATGTTCGAGGCGCGCTGGATCTCCTCGTCCGAATCCCGGAAGTCCACGCCCAGCCGCCGGGCCAGCGCGCCGCCGACCGCGGACTTGCCCGAGCCGGGCATCCCGACCATCACGACCGTCTTCCTGAGGCGCCCCGCCACCTTGGCATCATCCCGCCGACCTGCCGCATCGCGCCTTGAATGGCGTGAACTCCCGGGGAATGCCATATATATTCGGAGGCGAGGCCGGGAAACGCGGCCAGCGAGGCACGGGCCCCGCCAGAGGGCCGAGGCAGGACGCAGGGGAAGCGACATGTGGCGGCTGATCAAAGCCTTGGTCGTGCTGGGCCTGATCGGGTTCATCGCGTTGACGGGCTACGCCTATCTCGGCGACTATGCGCCCGAGACGCGCGAAATCACGCAGCCGGTCACCCTTGATGTCGACTAGCGCCCGCAGCGCTGCAGCCCTCCTGTTCGTCCTCTCCGGCCCGGCCGCCGCCGAGGAGCCGCTCTCGGCCATCGACTGGCTCTCCGACTCGATCACCCGGCCCGCCGTGGTCGCCCCGCCCGGGCCCTCGGTCATCGGCGGCAGCCTGCCCGAGCCGGTCACGACCGCGCCGATCGACGGGCCCAGCCCGGATGCCGCGGGCCTGCTGCCGCCCTCCGTCACGGGGCTTCCCGCGGCGCTCTGGGGTCCGGGCGATCCGGCCGAGATCGCCCGGCTGATCCGCGCCGAGGGCACCGAGACGCTACCCGCCGGACAGGCGCTGCTCACCGAGATCCTGCTGGCCGAGGCCGAGCCGCCGCGCGGCGGCCCGTCGGACGGCTCGGTCCTGCTTGCGAGGGTGGACAAGCTCCTGGAACTCGGCCTTGTCGAGGAGGCGGGGGCGCTGCTCGAGCGGTCCGGCAGCGTCACGCCCGAGCTCTTCCGCCGGGCCTTCGACGTCGCGCTCCTGCTCGGCTCGGAGGATGCCGCCTGCGCCGCCATGCGGGCGCGGCCGGACGTGGCGCCGACATTCCCGGCGCGCATCTTCTGCCTGGCGCGGGGCGGCGACTGGAACGCGGCCGCGCTCACGCTCGGCACGGCGCGTGCGCTCGGCCAGCTCGGCGAGGCGGAGGAGGCGCTGCTGTCGCGCTTCCTCGACCCCGATCTCTACGAGGCCGACGGCACGCTCGCCCCCCCCGAGCGCCCGACGCCGCTGATGTTCCGCATGCACGAGGCGGTGGGAGAGCCCCTGCCCACCGGCCAGCTCCCCCGCGCCTTCGCCCACGCCGACCTGCGCGCCACCGCCGGCTGGAAGGCCCAGATCGAGGCGGCCGAGCGGCTGACCCGGACCGGCGCGGTCGATCCCAACCGGCTCTTCGGGCTCTATACCGAGCGCCGCCCCGCCGCCTCGGGCGGCGTCTGGGAACGGGTCCGGGCGGTCCAGGCGCTCGATGCCGCCCTGGCCAGGCGCGACGCGGCCGCCGTCGCCGCGGCGCTGCCCGAGGTCTGGGAACGCATGCGCGAGGCCGGTCTGGCCGCCGCGCTCGCAGCCTTCGCCGCCGACCGCCTCGAGGGCCTCGAGCTTCCCGAGCCGGCCGCGTCGATCGCCTTCCGCCTGGCGCTCCTCACGCCGGGCTACGAGGCCGCCGCGATCGCGCGCCAGCCGATCGACCGCGAGGAGCGGCTGCTCGCCGCGATCGCGCGCGGCCAGCCGCTGCCGCGCCCCGAGGGAAGCGCCGCGCTGGCGCTCGCCGGTCTGGCACCCGGGGCGCAGCCCCCGGCGCGGGCCGCCGCGCTGATCGCCGGCGACCGGCTCGGCGAGGCGCTGCTCTTCGCGCTCGAGGACCTCGCCGCGGGCAGGAACGGCGACCCGCGCCGTCTGGCCGATGCCCTGGCGACCTTCCGTGCCGTCGGGCTCGAGGGCACCGCGCGCCGGGCGGCGCTCGAATACCTGATCCTGGCCGAGCCGGCATGAGCGCCGGGCCCGGTCAGTGGATCGGGGCATTCCTCGAGGCTCAGGCCGCCGAACGCGGCGCGGCGCGCAACACGCTGCTGGCCTACGGGCGCGACCTCGCCGACTTCGAGCGCTGGCTGGCCGGGCGCGGGCTCGACCTTGCGGCGGCGGCGCAGGATGACATCGAGGCCTATCTCGAGGCCTGCCATGCCGCGGGCCTCTCGCGCGCGACCCGCGCGCGGCGCCTCTCGGCGATCCGCCAGCTCTACCGCTTCGCCTTCGAGGAGGGCTGGCGCGACACCGACCCGGCGCTGCGCCTCTCGGGGCCCGCGCGCGAACGCAGGCTGCCCGGAACCCTGAGCGAGGCCGAGGTGGACCGGCTGCTCGAGGCGGCGGCGCGGCACGGCCGCACGCCGGCCGAGCGGCTGCGCAGCGCCTGCCTGATGCAGATGCTCTACGCCACCGGGCTGAGGGTGAGCGAGCTCGTCACGCTTCCCGTCGCGGCGGCGCGGGGCGACCCGCGCGTGCTTCTGGTGCGCGGCAAGGGCGGCCGGGAGCGGCTCGTTCCGCTCGCCCCGCCGGCGCGCGCGGCGCTGGCCGCCTGGCTCGAGGCGCGCGACGCCGCCGAGGCGGCGGCCCGGGCCGAGGGCCGGCCGGCCTCGCCCTTCCTCTTCCCCTTCCCCTCCAAGGCGGGGCATCTCTCGCGCTCGCTGTTCCACGCGCAGCTCAAGGCGATGGCGCGCGCCGCCGGGATCGATCCGGCCCGCGTGAGCCCCCACGTGCTGCGCCATGCCTTCGCCACGCATTTGCTGGCGCGGGGCGCCGACCTGCGGGCGATCCAGGCGCTGCTGGGGCACGCAGACGTGTCCACGACCGAGATCTACACCCACGTGCTCGACGAACGCCTGCGTGCCCTCGTGCTGGAACGCCACCCGCTGGCCCGCGAGGCCTGAGCGGCCGCCGACGCCGGCCTTGATCACCGCCCGCCCTGCCCCCATAACGTCAGCCTCACCCAGGGCCTGTCCATGCAACCCGCCACCTATCTCGATGCCGCGTTCTGGGCGACCGTCGCGGCGATCTTCGTCCTCCTGCTGATGTCGGCCTTCTTCTCGGGGAGCGAGACGGCGCTCACCGCCGCCTCGCGCGGCAAGCTGAGAAGCCAGGCCGACCGCGGTTCGGCCGGCGCGGAGGCCGCGCTTGCCGTGACCGAGGACCGGGAGCGGCTGATCGGCGCGGTCCTGCTCGGCAACAACGTGGTCAATATCCTCTCTGCCTCGCTGGCCACCGCGCTCTTCACGCGGATCTTCGGGGAATCCGGCGTGGCGCTCGCCACGCTGGTGATGACCGTCCTCGTGCTGGTGTTCTCCGAGGTCCTGCCCAAGACCTACGCCATCACCGCGCCCGAGACCGTGGCGACCCGGGTCGCGACCCCGATCCGCTACGTGATCCTCGTCCTGTCGCCGCTGGTCGGCGCGGTCCGCGGCGTCGTCCGCCTCATCCTGGCCGCGTTCGGCGTGCGGACCGATCCCGACACCCGCGTGCTGTCGATCCGCGACGAGATCGTGGGCGCGCTGGCGCTCGGCCACGAGGAGGGCGTGGTCGAGAAGGAGCACCGCGACCGGCTGCTGGGCGCGCTCGACCTCTCCGAGCGCACGGTCGAGGAGATCATGCGCCACCGCAGCCAGATCGAGATGATCGACGCCGACTCCCCGCCCGAGGCGATCCTGGCGGCGGTGCTCGCCTCGCCGCACACCCGCCTGCCCGTCTATCGCGGCGAGAAGGAGAACATCATCGGCGTGATCCACGCCAAGGACCTGCTGCGCGCCGTCGGCCGCCTGATGCGCGACGACGAGGGCGTCGGGCTCGCCTCGCTCAGGAACCTCGACGTGACCGAGGTGGCCAAGCCGCCCTACTTCATCCCCGACACCACGCCGCTCGACGAGCAGATGCGCCAGTTCCTCGTCCGGCACACGCATTTCGCGCTCGTCGTCGACGAATACGGCGCGCTGAAGGGTCTGATCACGCTCGAGGACATCCTCGAGGAGATCGTCGGCGAGATCACCGACGAGTTCGACAGAAGCCCGGCCCCCGCCCTGAAGCCGACCGAGACCGGCGACTACGTGGTCGACGGCAGCATGACGATCCGCGACCTGAACCGGGCGACCGACTGGAACCTGCCCGACGACGAGGCGAACACGGTTGCGGGCCTCGTCATCCACGAGGCGCAGATGATCCCGAACGAGGGCCAGGTGTTCTCGTTCCACGGCTTCCGCTTCGAGGTTCTGGGCCGGAAGGAGAACCGCATCACCCGCCTGCGCATCCGCCCGCTCTGAGGGCAGGGCTGCCCCGGCCGGGGCCCACGTGGCAGGAAAGCGACGCAGGCCGCCGCGGCGGAAGGTTCTTCTTTGCGGCGCGGGATTCGCCGACTAGTCTCGTGCATCGTGGGGCCCGAGGGGGAGCGGAGCGATGACGAGATACGAGTATCGCGTGGTGCCCGCGCCGCAGCGCGGACTGAAGACGAAGGGCGCGAAGACGACCGAGGCGCGCTTCGCCCACGCGCTGACGACGCTGATGAACGAGTTCGCGCGCGACGGCTGGGAATACCTGCGCGCCGACACGCTGCCCTGCGAGGAACGGGTGGGCCTGACCGGCCGGACCACGCGCTTCCAGAACATGCTCGTGTTCCGCCGGGCGCTGGACGCGGGCCAGGCCGATGCCGAGGGCCGCGCGGCGCCGGTGCGGGCGATCACCGCGCCGTCTGCGGAGGCCGCGGCCACCGGGGAGGAGCGGCCGCGGGGCCCGGAGGCGCCGCCCGCCGCGGCCGCCCGGCTGAGCGTGGCCGAGAGGCTTGCCGCGACGCTCACGGCGCGCACCCGCGAGGGCGCGGCGCCGCCGCTGCGCGCGGTGGGCTCCGACCCCGGCACGGCGCCCCGGATCGGCGCCGCGCGCGGCCAGGGGCTCTCGCGCCCCGAGGGCAGGGGCGTTCCCGCCGGGTGAGGCAAGGCCCCCGGGGGGCGCCGGGGGCGCGGCCGCTCAGCCGCGGATCTCGAGCGCAAGCGCGTGGATCCGGCCCATCACCTCGGGGCCGAGCGCGGCATGCACCGCCCGGTGCCGTTCGAGGCGGCCCATGCCGGCGAGGGCCGGCGCGGCGATGACGACGCGGAAGTGGCTTTCGCCCGAGCCGTCGTCGCCCGCATGGCCGGCATGCCGGTGGCTTTCGTTGACGACCGCGAGTTCGACCGGCGCGAAGGCCGCCTCCAGACGCGTGCGGATCAGCTCGGCGATGCCCATCTGCGGCAACTTCCCCCTTCAAACGGCGCGACAGAGCACTACACTCGTTCGCCCGACTCGGAAACGCAACCTCGCACCCGCACCGGTCCGACAGCCCGCGCATGACGCAGAAATCGCCCTTCGACTTCGACATCCGCGTCTCGGCAGACAAGAAGCGCCGGAGGAACGGCCGCCGCGGCATGTCGGGCGCCTTCGAGACCTCGACCCGCGTCTGCGAGCATGCCGGGTGCACCGAGGCGGGGCAGTATCGTGCGCCGAAATCGCCCGACTCGCTCGACGACTACTACTGGTTCTGCCGCGAGCACGTGCGCGAATACAATCTCAAGTGGAACTTCTTCGCCGGCAAGACGGAGGAGGAGTTCGAGCGGGCGATCGATGCCGCGCGCGTCTGGGACCGGCCCACGAAGCCGTTCCGCAAGGCCGCCGACGAAGGCCGCGCCTGGGCGCGGCTGGGGGTGACGGATCCGCACGAGATCCTGGGCGGGAACGCGACGCGCAATCCCGGCAGGTCGGTCACCGGAACCCGCCGTCTGCCCCCGACGGAGCGCCGGGCGCTGGAGATCCTGGATGCGCGCGACCACTGGTCCCGCAGCGAGATCCGCAAGCAATACAAGAGCCTCGTGAAGGATCTTCACCCGGACATGAACGGCGGGAACCGGGACGACGAGGAGCGTCTGCAGGAAGTCGTCTGGGCCTGGGACCAGATCAAGGACAGCCGCAACTTCCGCGACTGACGGATCGGGCCGGGGGCTCTGCCCCCGGACCCCCGGAGTATTTCGGACAGGATGAAGCTGCTGGCGCCTCGCGGCTCAGGCCGGGCGGAACACCAGGCTCAGCCCGTTGATGCAGTAGCGCCGTCCGGTCGGCGGCGGGCCGTCGTCGAAGACGTGGCCGAGATGGCAGCCGCATCGCCGGCAGTGGCACTCGGTGCGCAGCTGGAAGAGGAAGCGGCGGTCCTCGCGCGTGCCGAGCGCGCCGGCGAGCGCGGTGTGGAACGAGGGCCAGCCGGTCCCGCTGTCGTACTTGTCGGCGCTGGCGAAGAGCGGCAGGTCGCAGCCCCGGCAGTGGTAGGTGCCGGGCGCGAAGTGCCCGGCGAGCGGGCTCGAGCCCGGCGGCTCGGTCGCCGCCTCGCGCATCACGGCATATTCGGGCCCGGAGAGCATCGCGCGCCATTCCGCCTCGGTGCGGGTGATCTCGAAAGGCGTCTCGCCGGCCCCGACGGGCCGCGCCGCGAGCGCGAGCGGGGCGAGAAGAAGGCTTCTGCGGTCCATCGTCGGTCCTCCCTGCCTGGCGGCCCCGCCCGGATCCGCATCGGGCGGGGCCCGGGGTGCCCTGGCCCGTCACATGGCGGGCAGCAGCACCCGGTCGATGACATGGATCACGCCGTTCGACTGCACGACGTCGGCGATCGTCACGGTCGCCATGCCGCCCTGCTCGTCCTCGAGCATGATCCGGCCGTCCTCCATCCGCGCCTTGAGCGTGCAGCCGCCCAGGGTCGGGATGGCATGGGTGCCGCCGTCGTCGGCGATCATCTTGCCGATCGCGTCCGACATCGCGCTGGCCGCCACCACGTGGCAGGTCAGGATCTTGACGAGCTGGTCCCTGTTCTCGGGCTTGAGGAGCGTCTCGACGGTGCCGGCGGGCAGCGCCTCGAAGGCGGCATTGACCGGGGCGAAGACGGTGAAGGGGCCGTCGCCCTGGAGCGTCTCGACCAGTCCGGCCGCCTGCACCGCGGCGACGAGCGTGGTATGGTCGGCCGAGTTCACCGCATTCTCGACGATGTTCTTCGTCTCGTACATCGGCGCGCCGCCGACCATCGGGTTTTCGGCCAGCGCAGCGCCGGCGGCGAGCGCGAGCGCGGAGGCGGCGAGGATCGTCCTGAGGATCATGTTGTCTCTCCCTTTGCGTCGCATCCGGCCATCGGGTGCGATCGGGGAAAGACACGGGAAGGCGGGGCGCGGAGTTTCGCCGGGGCGATCACAGGCGCGTGAGCGGCGCCGCGGCGAGCACGGGCCCCGTCGGCGCACCGGTGGGCGAACCGCCGGCAGGTTCGAGCGAGACGGCGAGGGTCCAGCCCTCGGGCGGCTCGGGATAGGCCACGGCGAGCCCGGCCTCGCCGATCAGCCCCAGCGAGACCGGCGCGGCATCCGGCGCGATCAGCCAGAGTTCGTGCGCCTGCCCCTGCGCCGGCGGGGGTCCGGCGGCGCGGGTGACGACGAGGCGCCCGGCGGCGGCATCGTAGCGGGCCTCGAACCTGAGCTCGCCCGCCCCGGCGACCAGGGTCGCCCCGAGGGGGGCGGGGCGCGGCGGTCCGAGGAACGGGGCGAGGGCGAGGAGCGCGAGCGCGAGGACCACGGCCGCGGCCAGCGCGCCGGACACCGGACCGCGCAGGCGCTCGAGGCGGCCGAAGAGCCCGGTCGTGCGCGGGCCCCGAGGCGAGAGGCGTGCCTCGAGCGCGCGCGCGACCCTGGGCGGCGGCGCGACCTCGGGCACCTCGCCGGCCAGAGGGGCCAGACGCTCCTGCCAGGCGGCGACGGCGGCGCGGAATGCGGGCTCGGAGGCCATCCGGCGCTCGGCCTCGGCCGCCTCGGCGCCGGTGAGCAGCCCCAGCGCGACCTCGGCGGCAAGCGCCTCGTCCTCCTCCGGCAGGTCGTGCGGTGCGGTCATCGGGACAGGCACTCCCTGAGCCGGATCAGGCTGCGCCTGAGCCAGGTGCGCATCGTGTTGAGCGGCACGCCGTGGCGGCGGGCGAGCGCCTCGTAGCTCAGCCCGTCGAGATAGGCGCCGCGCACGGCCGCCGCGCGCTCGGGCGCGAGCTCGCCGAGGCAGGCCGCGATGCGCCGCGCCTCGCCCGCGGCGATGGCCGCCGCCTCCGGCCCCGGCGCGGGGTCGGCCGTGTCGGCCGGCGGCTCACCGGGCGGCCGGGGGCGGGCGCGCAGCCGATCGATGGCCGCGTTCCGGGCCAGCGTGATCAGCCAGGTCATCGGGCTGAGCCCGTTCGCGGCATAGCGCCCCGCGTTGTGCCAGATCTTCACGTAGACGTCCTGCAGCACGTCCTCGGCCTCCGCCTCGTCCTTCAAGATACGGATCAGCAGGCCGTTGAGTTTCGCCGAGGTCGCCGCATAGAGTGCCCGGAACGCCGCCCGGTCGCCCAGGGCGACGCGCGCGATCAGCGCCTCGATCTCCTCCCGGTCCGCCATCCGCCCCCTCGCGCCGCGGGCCCGATGAAAGCAGGTTTCGGCGCGGCCGGGAAGTGCAGCGGGGAACCGTCGGCCCTTCCCCTTGCACGGCCGCGCGATATGCTCCACTACGGGCGCGTCCCCGCGCGGGACGCGCGTGACGAGGACGGCGATGGCTGACGGCGGCATGGATCCCAGGGCGAAACCGACCGAGGACATCTCGGTCCGCGATGTGTTCGGAATCGACACCGACATGAAGGTGAAGGGCTTCGCCGAGCCGACCGACCGGGTGCCGCCGATCGACCCGACCTACAAGTTCGACCCCGACACCACGCTCGCGATCCTGGCGGGCTTCGCCTACAACCGCCGGGTGATGATCCAGGGCTACCACGGGACGGGGAAGTCGACCCACATCGAACAGGTCGCCGCCCGCCTCAACTGGCCCTGCGTGCGCGTCAACCTCGACAGCCACATCAGCCGGATCGACCTGATCGGCAAGGACGCGATCAAGCTGCGCGACGGCAAGCAGGTGACCGAGTTCCACGAGGGCATCCTGCCCTGGGCGCTGCGCAACCCGGTGGCCATCGTCTTCGACGAATACGACGC
>JANZZL010000078.1 GCA_026419405.1 Paracoccaceae bacterium
GGCCGGAGCCTCACCCGCCGCCGAGGCTGACGCGGCGGCGGCCGGGCAGGCCAGGCCCGCGCGGGGGAGCCGGTCGGCGGCGAAGGGCGGCCCCGCGGCCGCCGGGACGCCGGAAGGATCCGGGGCCTCGTCGCGCAGGCCCGCACGCGCCGCACGCGGGAAGGCCGCCGCAACCGGCGCCGACGAGGCGCCCGCCGTGGAGCCCGCCGCAGGGCCCGCCGCAGAGCCCGCTGCGGAGCCCGCCGCAGTGGCCGCGCCGGCAGCCGGATCCGCCCCGGCCGCAACGCCGGAACCCGCGCCGGAACCCGCGCCGGTGGCCGCGCCGGAACCTCCGCCCCAGCCCGCGCCGCAGCCGGAGCCCGCGCCGCAGCCGGCGGCCGAGGCCGCCTCGGCCGCGGCGCCCGCGCCGGCCGAGCCCAAGCCCAAGCGCCGCGGCTGGTGGTCGCTCGGCCGCTGACCGGCCGGGCGGCCGGCGTCGGCCCGGCCGCCCCCCGGGCGCTCCGCCCCGGCACGGCAATGTGACCGCACGGCCGGTGACGGGGCGCGCGCGGGGCGCTATCGCAGCGCCTGAAGGAGGTCCGCGATGTTCGGGTTCGACGTGATCGACGCCGCGCTGCTGCCCGCGCTGCTCATCGCGCTGGCCGCGGGGGTGCTGTCGTTCCTCAGCCCCTGCGTGCTGCCGATCGTCCCGCCCTATCTGGCCTACATGGGCGGGATCACCCTTGCCGAGGCCGGGACGCGGCGGCGCCGCGCGCTGCTCCCGGCGGCCTTCTTCGTGCTGGGGCTTTCGACGGTGTTCCTGTTCCTCGGCTTCACCGCCTCCTGGCTGGGGCAGCTCTTCCTGCAGCACCAGGTCTGGCTCGCGCGGATCGCCGGGGTGGTGGTGATCGCCTTCGGGTTGCACTTCCTGGGCATCCTGCGCATCCCCATCCTCAACCGCGAGGCGCGGCTCGACGCCGGCGACCGGGGCGGCTCGGCCTTCGGGGCCTATGTGCTGGGCCTGGCCTTCGCCTTCGGCTGGACCCCCTGCATCGGCCCGATCCTGGGCGCGATCCTCTCGCTCGCGGCGACCGAATCGAGCGTCGCGCGGGGCACCACGCTGCTTGCCGCCTATGCGTTCGGGCTCGGCCTGCCGTTCCTGCTGGTGGCGGCCTATCTCGACCGGGCACGCGGCCTCATGGCCCGGCTCAGGCGGCACATGGGCGTGATCGAGAAGGCGATGGGGGTGCTCCTCGTCCTCGTCGGCATCGCGCTCCTGACCGGGGCTTTCTCCGCCTTCTCCTGGTGGCTGCTCGAGACCTTCCCGGCGCTGGCGCGGCTCGGCTGACGCCTGTCTTTCGCCGCGATTGGTCGCTAGTCTCGCCGCCCGGAGGAAGGATGCATGGCCGGACGGGGCGCAGTCGTGGGCAGGCGGCGGGTGTTCTACATCCCCGGCTACGATCCGTTTCCGCCGCGCCGCTACCGCGAGCTCTACCGCCGCGAGGGCGAGCGGCAGGCGGCGCTGGCCGGCTACGACCTGGCGCTGGGGCCGGGCCAGGCGGGGCCGGCGAGCTGGTCGGTGCGGGCGGTGATCGAGGACGAGCGGGTGGAGGCCGAGGTCGAGGTGCTGGTCTGGTCCGACCTCGTGCAGGACTCGATGGGACACGGCATCCCGGCCACCTACGGTCAGCTCCTCCGCACCGCCTGGGCCTACATCGGCTCGGGCGCGCTGTTCCGGCTGATGCGTCTGCGCAAGGGGCCGGTGATCGCGGCGCTCTATCCGATCGGGATGCTGCTGGCGCAGCTCGGCCTGGCCCTTGCCGCGGCGCGCGCGGCCGGCGCGGCGATCGGGCTGGCGCTGGCGCCGCCCTGGCCCTGGCTGGGGCTCCTCGCCGTCTGGCCGGTGCTGGCGGGCTTCCGGCGGCTCGACCGGCACCTCTACGCCTACTACCTGATGCACGACTACGCGCATACCGCGCAGGCCGGCGGCGCCTATCCGCCCGAGCTCGAGGCGCGGCTCGCCGCCTTCGGCGACCGCATCGCCGCGGCGCTCGGGCCGGAGGCCGACGAGGTGCTCGTCGTCGGCCATTCCTCGGGCGCGCATCTCGCGGTCTCGGTCCTGGCCGACCTGATCCGGCAGGGCAGGGTGCCGGCGGAGGGGCCGGCGCTGTCGCTCCTGACGCTGGGCCACGTGGTGCCGATGGTGTCGTTCCTGCCGAGGGCCGACCGGCTCCGGGCCGATCTCCATTTCCTGTCGGCGCGCGACGAGCTCGCCTGGGTGGACGTGACCGCGCCGGGCGACGGCTGCGCCTTCGCGCTCTGCGATCCGGTCGCGGTGACGGGTGTCGCGCCCGAGGGGCGGCGCTGGCCCCTGGTGATCTCGGCCGCCTTCAGCCGCACGCTCAGGCCCGAGACCTGGGCGCGGCTGCGCTGGCGATTCTTCCGGCTGCACTTCCAGTATCTCTGCGCCTTCGACGGGCTGCGCGGGGGCCCGGGCGAATACGACTACTTCCGCATCACCGCCGGGCCGCAGACGCTGGGGCAGCGCTTCGCCGGCCGGCCGCCCTCGAAGAGCCGGATCGAGGCCCCGGCCTCGCGCTACACCTCGATGGCGGCGTGAGGTCGGGGCGATGATCCCGCCCAAGCCCCCGGCCCGCCCGCGACGCGCCTCGCTCCTGCGCTACCTCACGCTGTTCCGCAGGGACATCCTCTCGGCCCAGCCGGGGCATCTCTACGCCGCGCGGATGGCCGAGTTCCGCACCCCCTTCTTCCGCTCGTTCCTGATCAACGAGCCGGACCTGATCGACCTCGTGCTGAAGCGGCGGCCCGACGACTTCCCGAAGTCGGCCCGGGTGGCCGAGGGGCTTCGGCCGCTTCTGGGCGACTCGGTCTTCGTCACGAACGGCGAGGTCTGGAAGCGCCAGCGGCGGATCATCGATCCGGCCTTCGAGGGCGGGCGGCTGCGCGACAGCTTCCCGGCGATGCTGGCCGCGGCCGGGGCGGCGGCGGCGCGGCTGCGGCCGGGGCGGGTCGAGATCGAGGCCGAGGCGAGCCATGCCGCGGCCGACGTGATCTTCCGCGCGCTGTTCTCGATCCCGATCGACAGCGCGGTGGCGCAGGCGGTGTTCCGCGCCTTCCGCGCGCACCAGCGGGCGCAGCCGATCCTGAACCTCGGGGCCTTCCTGCCGCTGCCGGGCTGGATGCCGCGGCTGCACCGGCCGCGGACGCGCCGGACGGCGGCGGAGATCCGCCGGCTGATCGAGGAGCTGACGACCACCCGCGCGCGGGCGATCGCGGCCGGAACGGCGCCCGACGACCTGGCCACGCGGATCATGACCACGGCCGACCCGGTGACGGGCGAGCGCTTCTCTGCGGCCGAGATGGTGGACCAGGTGGCGATCTTCTTCCTGGCGGGGCACGAGACCTCGGCCTCGGCGCTGGCCTGGGCGCTCTGGCTGCTGGCCGCCTTCCCCCAGGCGCAGGAGCGCGCCGCGGCGGAGGCCGCGGCCTTTGCCGCCGATCCCTCCTTCGCCGGGCTCGCGCGGCTGGGCTTCACCCGCGACGTGTTCCGCGAGGCGCTGCGGCTCTACCCGCCGGTGCCGATGATGGTGCGCGAGGCGGCGCGACCCGAGACCTTCCGCGGCCGCAGGGTGCCGCGCGGGGCGCAGGTGGTGATCTCGCCCTGGCACCTGCACCGCCACGCCCGGCACTGGCAGGCGCCGGACGCCTTCGACCCCGGCCGCTGGCAGACGGCGGAGGGGCGGGACAGCGCGCGGCTCGCCTTCCTGCCCTTCTCCGCCGGTCCCCGGGTGTGCCCCGGCGCGGGCTTCGCCATGGCCGAGGGCGTGGTGATGCTGGCCTGCCTGCTGGCGCGATGGCGGTTCGCCCCGGTGGCCGGCCGGATCCCCATGCCGCAGGCCCAGCTCACCGTGCGCGCCCGCGACGGCATCTGGCTCGAGGTCGCGCCGCGCGCCTGACGTGGCGTCATCCTCGCGCGAGCGGATGGCATCAGAATTCAACCTATGGTAGTAGAATCGGGTCGGCGTCGTGTGGGGATGTGATGCTGTCGCTGGGGCTCGGGCTGTTCCGGTCAGGGTGGAGCGGAGTGCGGCGCCTCGGGCGCGGGCGCCCGCGACGCGACCCCCCGGTGACCCGGGCGCCGGCGCAGGACACGGCACCCGCCGCGCCGGCGCAGCCCTGCCTTCCGTTCCGGGCGCTGATCGCCGCCGACCTGCGCGACCTCGATCAGGGGCCCCCGCCGGCGCCGGGGCGGAGGCCGCTGCTGCTGCTGCCGGCTGCGGGCGAGGCCCCGCCGGCCGCGGCGGACCCTGCCGGCGCGGCGGCCCCGGCGCCCTGACCGCGCGGCCGCGGCGGACGGGGCGCGCCGAGCTGCGCCTCGCCGCGCCAGGAACCCCGCCCGGCCGCGCCGGCCCCCGAGCGCATCGGACCGCTGGCGCAGGCCTGCCGTCCCCGCGCCCTCGCAGCCGTTCCGGTGACGGCCCCGAAGCAACCCGCAGCAGGGGATGAGATGCGGCCGCTCGCCGGCGGCGAGAAGACGGCGGCAGCCCCCTCAGGCCCGATCGTCGGCAGCGCCTCGGCCGAGGTCGCGCCGGCATGGGCGACGGCCGCCGCCAGCGAGGCGCCGCGGTTGCGGATCGGGCAGACGGGGCTTGCCGTGCGGCGCAGCCTTGCGGCGGTGCCGGCCAGGCGCGAGCCGCCCCGTCGGGCCGGCCGCGGCGCGCGCCGGCTGCCGGGGCCTCAGATGCTGGCCCAGTCGCGCAGAGTGGGCCGGCGCGGCTCCTCGCCGCGGGTCTGGGGCGTGGCCGCCGCGCCCGCGCCGGGGGCGCGCGGCATCACATCCTCGTCCTGCTGGAGCTGCTGCTGGGTAGAGACGGTCTCGCGCCCGCGTTGTCGGGCCGGGGTGTCGTTCGTCGGCATCGTCCTCGCCTTTCTGCCTCGGGGCACGAGGCGTCTTGTCGCGCCACAGCCCCCTCGGCGCCAGCGTCTACCCGGCGGGGCGGCGGGGTCAAGTCACGAACCTGACACAGACCGAAACAGGGTGTTCTGGTGGCCGCCTGCGGCGCCGCTGCCCGAGGGTCGGGGGTGCGGGAAGGGTGCGCCCGGGGCGGGCACGCGGCAAGTCGGGATTTCCGCAGTCGCCCAGCGCCGGGCCGGGCCTGGTCCACGAAACAGAAGGGCCCCGCCGGAGCGGGGCCTTTCGCGCGGCGGCATCACCGGCGGGTCAGAACGAGTAGCCGATCCTCAGGCCGGCGGCCCAGCCGTGGTTGCCGCTGAAGTTCGTGGTGACGGCGGGCCCGAGCCGGGTCTGCGCCTCGCCGATGTCGATGTAGCGCAGGCCGCCGGTGATCTTCATGTTGCCCATCGTGTAGACCGCGGCGACCTGGGCCGAGGTGAAGCCGTCGGTCGGGCCGAGGTTGCCCGAGAACGGCCCGCTGCCCGGCTCGTGGCTGAAGGAGATCGACCCCGACCAGGTGTCGTTGAACCGCCGCCCGATGCCGAGGGTGTAGGTGGTGGTGTCGTCGTCGTAGCTCACGAGCGAGGTCCCGGTCAAACCGAGGTATCCGACCGGCGTGATGTCGAACTCCGTCCAGTCCACGTAGCGGATCGAGCCGAAGAGAAGCGTGTCGGCCATGATCCCGGTCTGGAACTCGAGGTTCCAGGACTGCGGCACCGTCGTCGTGAACGGAAGCGAGGGGGCGCCGTTCTCCTGCACGGTGAAGGTGTGGTCGATGGCCGAGTTGTAGGTGAGCGCCACCCGCAGCGCGATCTCGGGCTTCTCGTAGGCCACCCCGGCGAGCCAGCCGTAGTCGGTCTCGGTCGAGGTGGACATGGTGTAGCCTGAGGGCTGCAGGGCAACCTCGCCCGACGCGCTCTGCGCGCGCAGTCCGGCGTAGACCGAGAAGTTCGACGGGAAGCGGTAACGCACGATGCCGGTGACGGCCATCGCGTCGATCGAGGCGGTCGAGCCCGCGGCCGGATAGCCGGTGCCTGCCGGGTAGGCGACGTCCGCGCCGATCGGCTGGTCGAGGATCACCGCCATCGAGATCTGGTCGCTCAGGTCGGTCTTGTAGCCGAGCGAGAAGGTGTTGTAGCCGGGGGCCATGTCGCCGCTGCGCACCGCAGGAAAGGGCGCGAGGTTGCCCGAGACGCTGGGGCTCACCCGGCCGAAGGAAAGCTCCGCATAGCTGCCCTGCTCGAACAGGATCGCCACCGACTGGCTCGACCTCTCCACGCCGCCGGCACTGGCCGCGCCGGCCGTCAGCGCCAGCGCGGCGCACGTCGTCAGAACACGCCTCATCTTCGCTCCCCCGTGTTCGCGTTTTCGTGATCATTACGGATCCGCGACGCCCGGCGTCAATCAATGACGCCGCGTCACGGTGCAATCGGTCCGCGGGTGCGGCGTTCAGGTCCCGCAATCCCGGTCCGCGCGCCGCGCCGCCCCGCCGGCGAGGTTGACGAGGTTGGCGGCGATGATGACGCCCGCGCCGAGGAACACCGCGAAGCGAAGCGCCTCGCCGTAGACCAGCGCCCCCACGGCCGCGATCACCGGCAGGCGCAGGAACTCCATCGGCGCCACCACGGTCGCGGGCGCATGCGCGAGCGCCGAGGTCAGGCTGTAGTGCGCGGTGAGCCCGGTCAGCCCCACGACGAGAAGCCAGGGCAGCACCGCCGGGGAGGGGAGCGGGATGCCGCCCGGCGCGCCGAGTGCCGCGCCCATCAGCCCCTGGCTCGCCGTCATCCAGAACAGCACGCAGAGCACGCTGTCATGCGCCATCAGCCGGCGGGTGTAGATCGTGTTGAGCGCGAAGCCGAGCGCCGCGCCGAGCCCGGCGAGGTGTCCCACCCCCACCGGGGCGACCCCGGGCTGCGCCACGATCAGCACGCCGGCGAAGCCCAGCGCCGCGGCAAGCGCGCGCCGGAGCGTGAACCGCTCGCCCAGAAGCAGCGGCGCGAGCAGCGCGACCCAGATCGGGTTGGTGAACTCGAGCGCAACCAGCTGCGCCAGGGGGATCGCGGTCAACCCGAAGAACCAGAGGTTCTGTCCGGCGAAGTGGCAGAGGTTGCGCTGCACGTGCAGCCACGGCACGGCGCTGCGCACCTGCGCGAAGCCGCGGCGCCAGAGGATGGCCGAGATGATCGCGAAGCCGATCGCCGACCGCCAGGCCATCAGCTCGAAGGTGTTCATCTCCACCTGCACGGCGCGTCCCGCCACGGCCATCAGCGTGAACGAGGCGATCGCGCCGCACATCCAGAGCGCGGCCAGCAGGGGGCGGTGTTCGGTCATGCGGCATCCGGAACGGCTCCTGCCCGTCATGGACCGCCCCGCGCCGGCTGTAAACCCGCCCCGGCTCGGCGAGCCGCGGCCGGCACGCCCGGCGCCCCTCCGCCTCCTTCCCTGCCGGAAATATCCTCCGGGGGGCGCGGGGGGTGGAAAACCCCCCGCTCCGCCGCCTCGACCCCGCCCGCTCAGCCCTGACGGCTCAGCCCTGACGGCTCAGCCGCGCCCGCGCCAGATCCAGCCGCCGCCCAGCACCCGGGTGCCGCCGGTCTCGTAGAAGACGCAGGCCTGGCCGGGGCTCACGCCCTCCTCTGGCGCGATCAGCTCCACCTCCGCCTCGCTGGCCGACAGCGGCCGGACCACCGCCTCGCGCGGCGGGCGGGTGGAGCGCACGCGGACCGAAACCGGCCATTCCGCCCGGCTCGCGAAGGGCGCGTCCCCCAGCCAGTTCACCTCGCGCACCGGAACCCTCCGGGTCGCCAGCATCTCCTTCGGCCCGACGATCACGCGACGGGCATCGACGTCGAGCCGCACGACGTAGAGCGGCTCCTCGAGCCCGCCGATGCCGAGCCCGCGGCGCTGGCCGACGGTGAAGTGGAGCACGCCCGGATGGGTGCCGAGCACCCGCCCGTCGGCATGGACGATCTCGCCCGGCTCCGCCGCGCCGGGGCGCAGCTTCTCGATCACGGCCGCATAGTTGCCCTGCGGCACGAAGCAGATGTCCTGGCTGTCGGGCTTGTCGGCGACGCTGAGCCCGTGCCGCGCCGCCAGCGCCCGCGTCTCGGCCTTCGAGGCCAGGTGGCCCAGCGGGAACCGCAGGAAGGCGAGCTGTTCCGGCGTGGTCGAGAACAGGAAGTAGGACTGGTCGCGCGCGGGGTCGGCCGCCATGTGCAGCTCCGGCCCGTGCGGACCGAGCGTCCGCCGGATGTAGTGCCCCGTCGCCATGCAGTCGGCATCGAGCTCCCGCGCCGTCGCCATCAGGTCGCGGAACTTCACCCGCTCGTTGCAGCGGATGCAGGGCACGGGCGTCGCCCCGGCGAGGTAGCTTTCGGCGAATTCCTCGATCACCGCCTCGCGGAACACGTTCTCGTAGTCGAGCACGTAGTGCGGAAAGCCCATGGCTTCCGCGACGCGGCGGGCGTCGTGGATGTCCTGCCCGGCGCAGCAGGCCCCCTTGCGGGCGAGCGCCGCGCCGTGGTCGTAGAGCTGGAGCGTGACCCCGACGACATCGTAGCCCTGCGCCGCAAGCTCGGCCGCGACCACCGAGCTGTCCACGCCCCCCGACATGGCCACGACCACGCGGGTCTCCGACGGCGGTTTCGGAAACCCTAGTGAATTCAGTGGCATGTCTGCCGAAGTTGCGGTGTCGAGAGGCATGGCGGGCGTCCTTCGGAAGACCGCAATATAGGAAAATCCGATGCACTCTCAAGGCAGCGTTTCACGGCCCGTTAAGCGCGCGCCCGCAGGCTCGGGGCGCAAGCGACGTGGGGAAGGTGCATGTTTCTCAAGCGTGTCAACGGACCAAGGATGGTCACGCTGCCCGACGGCAGCATCCTGACGCGCGCCGACCTGCCGCCCGAGGACACCCGCCGCTGGGTGGCCAGCCGCAAGGCGGTGGTGGTGAAGGCGGTGACGGCGGGCCTCATTTCGGCCGACGAGGCCTGCCGGCGCTACGGCCTGTCGGCCGAGGAGCTGGAGAGCTGGTGCGCGGCGGTCGCCCGGTATGGGGAACAGGCCCTGAAGGCGACGGCCGTGCAGCGGTTCCGTCAACCCTGAGTTGCCACGGAAATGCCGCTTTCGCAGGTAACGTGCAGTTAACCATTGTGCGCAAGTGTGCCGGTGGGACGGGGCGCCAGCGGAGTGAACGAAATGCGAATCCTTCTCGTCGAGGACGATCCGGCAACGTCGAAGAGCATCGAGCTGATGCTCACGCACGCCAACCTCAACGTCTATGCCACCGATCTCGGCGAGGAGGGGATCGACCTCGCGAAGCTCTACGACTACGACCTGATCCTGCTCGACCTCGGCCTGCCGGACATGACCGGCCACGAGGTGCTGCGGCAGCTGAGGATGAGCAAGGTCGACACGCCGATCCTGATCCTGACCGGGGCCGACGACACCGAGAGCAAGCTCAAGGGTTTCGGTTTCGGCGCCGACGACTACCTCACCAAGCCCTTCCACCGCGAGGAGCTGGTGGCGCGCATCCACGCCATCATCCGCCGCTCGAAGGGCCATGCCCAGAGCGTGATCCGCACCGGGCAGATCGCCGTCAACCTCGACGCCAAAACCGTCGAGGCCGGCGGCAAGCCGGTGCACCTGACCGGCAAGGAGTATCAGATGCTGGAGCTCCTGAGCCTGCGCAAGGGCACCACGCTGACCAAGGAGATGTTCCTCAACCACCTCTACGGCGGCATGGACGAGCCGGAGCTGAAGATCATCGACGTCTTCATCTGCAAGCTGCGCAAGAAGCTCGCCGAGGCCACCGGCGGCGAGAACTACATCGAGACGGTCTGGGGCCGCGGCTATGTCCTGCGCGACCCCGAGTCCGGCCGGTCGGAGCGCCGCGTGGCGCTCGGCGCCTGACCGCCCGGAAGCGCCCGCCGTCCGAGCCGCGCCGGGCAGGGCCCCTCGCCGTCCGCGCGGCAGCGCCCCGTGAGCGCTCTGGGAGCGCCCTTGGAGCGCCCCCGACGGCGCCCTGACGTGCCGGGCGCCGGCAGGCGCCGGGGGAGGCTCGCCCCTCCCGGTGCCAGCGGTCGCGCGCCGCAGGCGGCATGCGGTCGGGCCGACCGTTGCGCCTCGGAGGCGCCGGCGCGGTGGCACGGTGCGGGCATCGTCCGGCCTCGGCGCCGGCAGCGCCCTCCCGGCCATCCCGCGCGGCGCGAAGAGGCCGGAGACACCCCGTGCCCTCGCGCCGCCTCGGGATGCGCAGCGCCACCGTGCCCGCGGCTCTCCCATGGTCCTGCCCATGCGGCCGGGGTGGTTGCGGGCAGCGCCACCGTGCCCGCGGCTCTCCCGGGTGCGGTCGCGGTTGCGCTGCGTCAGGCGCCCGGCGCTCGTCTGGCCACGGGTCGGCCCGGCCGGGCCGCCGACCTCCATCTCCGTCACGCGCCCTGAGGCGACTGTCGCCGGCCCGCGGCCGGCTTGCGGCAGGACCCGTCTCCCTCACGCGCCCGGCGGCGACGCCGATCGTGGGCCTCGGCAGGTCGGCGTCGGTCGTCTTCTCCGCGGGGGCGGCGCCGGGCGTCATCCGGCCGGTCACAGGGCTTTCCCGGTCGGGGTCGGCTCCCGCAATCCCGGCCATGACGCAGACCTCCCGATGGCGATGCGCGCCACCGCGCCATGGGACAGGACCCGCGCAGCCCGGCAACGGTGCGGCGGGGCCGCCTGCGGGGCCCCGGCCTCCGGGCCCGCAGGCCGCGACAGGGCCCCGGCTGCCGGGCCGGACCGGCGGGTGCCGGGGCCGCGGCGAGGCGCCCGCGCGCCGGGGAGGAAC
>JANZZL010000095.1 GCA_026419405.1 Paracoccaceae bacterium
AGATGTGTATAAGAGACAGCTTCGCGAAGGTGCAGAAGGTGCTGGACCGGATGGCCGAGATCGGCCTTGTCCTGTGCGTCCACGGCGAGGCGAGCGACCCCTCGGTGGACATCTTCGACCGCGAGGCGGTCTTCATCGACCGGGTGCTGGAACCGCTGCGCCGGCGGACGCCGGGGCTGAGGGTCGTCCTTGAACATGTCACGACGCGCGAGGGGGTGGCCTATGTGCAGGACGGGGGCCGCGACATCGCCGCGACGATCACCGCGCATCACCTGGTGATCAACCGCAACCACATCCTCGCCGGCGGGATCCGGCCGCACTACTACTGCCTGCCCGTCGCCAAGCGCGAGGTGCATCGCCTGGCGCTGGTCGGGGCTGCGACAGCAGGGACGCCGAAGTTCTTCCTCGGGACCGATTCGGCACCGCATCCCGACCGGCTGAAGGAACATCCCTGCGGCTGCGCGGGCTGCTTCACGGCGGCCAACGCGCTGTCCGTCGTCGCCGGGGTCTTCGACCGGGCGGGCGCGCTCGACCGGCTGGAGCGCTTCGTCAGCCTGAACGGCGCGGCCTTCTACGGGCTTGCGCCCTCGCCGCGGCGGATCACGCTTGTCCGCCGCGACCGGGCGGAGTACCCCGCGCGCATCGACACGCCGGAAGGGCCGGTCACCGTGTTCGACCCCGGCTTTCCGCTCCACTGGGCGGTGGCGGCGGACTGAGGAGCGACGAGGTGGAGCAGGACCCCGGAACCGGACATGTGCCGCGGCTGCTGAAGGCGCTGGGCCTGTCGCTCCTGAATGCGACGCTGCTGCTGTTCCTGCTTCTGGTCCTGTCCTCGATCTGGCTTGTCGAGCGGTTTCACGACCTGACCCAGGCGACGGCGGAGGCGGCGGCCGAGGTCCTGGGGCCCGACCCGGCCGTCCGGCTGGCCGCCGACATCGCGGCCCTCGATGCGGCGGTGGCCGATCTGTCGGCCCTCGAGGCGCGCATCGCCGCATGGCAGGCGGCGGGCGGCGACCCCGCGGGGATCGCGGCGCTGCGCCAGGACATGCAGGCCCTGGGCGGAAAGGTGGACGCGCTCAGGGCCTCGCTTGCGGCGATGGGCACGGTCGGGGCCGGATCGGCGCGCGCCGTCATCGCCGCCATCGCGCGGGACATCGCGCAGATCGCATCGGAGCCCGCGGCCGGGCAAGGCGGAGCGGACCCATGATCCCGAGCGGATTCCCCCCGAAGGACGAGATGGCGCGGCTTGCCGCGCGGATGCTGATCGAGGTCGGGGCCGTGCACTTCAACACGGCCGAGCCCTTCACCCTGGCCTCGGGCCTGCCCTCGCCCACCTACATCGACTGCCGCAGGCTGATCGGCTTTCCCCGCATCCGCGCGGTGCTGATGGACCACCTGGCCGCGACGGTGATGCGCGAGGCGGGGTTCGAGGCCTTCGACAACGTGGCCGGGGGCGAGACGGCCGGCATCCCCTTCGCCGCGCTGATGGCCGAAAGGCTTGCCCTGCCCATGTCCTATGTCCGCAAGAAGCCCAAGGGCTATGGCCGCAATGCCCGGATCGAGGGCGTCATGCGCGAGGGCGACCGCGTCCTGCTGGTCGAGGACCTGGCGACCGACGGGGGATCGAAGCTGAGCTTCGTCGAGGCGATCCGCGAGACCGGCGCGACCTGCGGCCACGCGGCCGTGATCTTCTTCTACGGGATCTTTCCCGAGGCCCTGCCGGCCCTGAAGGCGAAGGGCATCGAATTGCACTTTCTATGCACGTGGTGGGACGTGGTCGACGAGGCGCGGCGAAGCGGCGCCTTCGATTCCGCGACCCTCGAGGGGGTCGAGGCCTTTCTGCGCGATCCCCGCACCTGGCAGAAGGCGCGGTCCGGCTAGGGCCGGTGGCGGAGGCCGGCCCGGCTGCGCGGATGCGCGCGCGGGGCGGGCCGGGGCGTCGGGGCGCGGGCTGCTGCGGTCAACATTCCTGTGCATGCCGCTGGGGACGGCTGGGGAAAAGCCGGCGGCGGCGAATCGCGCCGGAGGGCAAGCAATTGCGTCCGATGCGCCCGGGGCACCAATATGCTGCTGGATGCGACGGCGGCCTCCATGCTATTGATGCAGGTCCACAGGCATATCCACAGACTTGTGCCCCCTCGCCGAATCCGCGGCCAGGTGTAGGGTGGCGCCCGAGGACAGGGGACAGGCATGACAGACGTGGTGACGATTCGCCCGGTACGCGAAGTACTGGCGCAGGCTTCTGCGGCAGAGGTCCTGCCGCACAGCGTGGAGGCCGAACAGCAGCTTCTCGGCGCCATCCTGACCAACAACGACGTCTACGACCGCATCGCCGCCCTTGTACGGGCCGAACATTTCTTCGATCCGGTCCATCGCCGGATCTTCGAGGTCTCGGTCGCCCGGATCCAGAAGAACGCACTGGTCTCGCCGGTCACGCTGAAGGCCTATTTCGAGGACGACGAGGGCCTGAAGGCCGTGGGCGGCCCGGCCTATCTGGCCAAGCTTGCGGGCGCGGCGATCTCGGCCGTGGCGGCGCGCGACTATGCGCAGATGATCTACGACCTCGCGGTGCGGCGCGAACTGATCCGCCTGGGGCGCGACATCACCGCGCGGGCGCAGACGGTGACGGTGGACAACGAGCCGAAGGACCAGATCGTCCAGGCCGAACAGGAACTCTATACCCTGGCCGAGCAGGGCCATGCCGAGCGCGGCTTCGTCTCGTTCCTCAAGGCGGTGACCGAGGCGGTCAACGTCGCCAATGCGGCCTACCAGCGCGACGGCGGCCTGGCGGGAATCGCGACCGGCCTGGCGGACCTCGACAGGCGCCTCGGCGGGCTTCACAAGTCGGACCTCCTGATCCTTGCCGGGCGGCCCTCCATGGGCAAGACGGCGCTGGCCACCAACATCGCCTTCAACATCGCCAGGGCCTACCGCCGCGGCCGCCTGCCCGATGGCAGCGAGGGAACGGTCAACGGCGGCGTCGTCGGCTTCTTCAGCCTCGAGATGTCGGCCGAGCAGCTGGCCGCACGGATCCTGTCGGAGGCCGCAGAAGTGCCGTCGGACCAGATCCGCCGCGGTGACATGACCGAGGGCGAGTTCCGCCGCTTCGTCGAGGCGGCCAAGGCGCTGGAGGCCGCGCCCCTGTTCATCGACGACACGCCGGCCCTGCCGATCAGCCAGCTTGCGGCCCGCGCCCGGCGGCTGAAGCGGACGCAGGGGCTCGACCTGCTTGTCGTCGACTACCTGCAGCTTGTCCGTCCGGCCGCGGCCAAGGACAGCCGCGTGAACGAGGTGAGCGAGATCACTCAGGGCCTGAAGGCGATCGCCAAGGAACTGGACATCCCGGTCCTTGCGCTGTCGCAGCTCTCGCGCCAGGTCGAGAACCGCGAGGACAAGCGGCCGCAGCTGAGCGACCTGCGGGAATCGGGATCGATCGAGCAGGACGCCGACGTGGTGATGTTCGTCTTCCGCGAGGAGTACTATCGCGAGCGGGAGAAGCCCGGGGACCACGATCTGGAGGCGATGGCGAAGTGGCAGCAGGTCATGGAGCAGGTGCACGGCAAGGCCGAGGTCATCATCGGCAAGCAGCGCCACGGGCCCATCGGCACGGTCGAGCTGTCCTTCGAGGGCCGGTTCACGCGCTTCGGCAACCTTGCGCGGCCATGGCAGGCCGAGGAGGACGAGGGCTTCCGGTGAGGCGCCGGCGGACCGGCGCGGCCTGACCCATGGCAGGCGGGGCGCGCCCCGGACCGGAGGCCTCGGGCACCGACCCGGAAGAGGCCGCGCTGGCCGGGATTCCCGGCCCGCTCGACGAGCTTCGCGATGCCCTGCGTCCCTTCGTGCCGCCGGTCCTGGCCGCGCTGGTCTTCCTCAGCGGTGCGGTCCTGCTCTTGTCGAGCGCCCTGCCCGAAGAGGGCGGCCGGCTGGCGCTGCTGCGCCGGCTCCTGCCCCTGCCCTTCGCCGAGGCATCGCACCTGTTCGCCTCGCTGGCCGGGCTGGCGCTGATCGTCCTGGCGCGCGGTCTGGCGCTGCGCATGGCGCAGGCGCGGATCGCGGCGCAGGTCTTCCTGATCGCCGGCGCGGGCTTCGCCCTGGCCAAGGGCCTGGCATGGGAGGATGCGATCCTCCTCGTGGCGGCGGCCTTCGGCCTGTGGCTGGCCCGCGGGGCCTTCTACCGCCGGGGCGACTGGCGGCGCTTCCGCCCCGGGGCCCTCTGGCTTGGCGCCCTGGCGCTGGTGGTGGCCGCCGTCGGCGTCGTCGCGCTGATCGCCCATTCCAACGTCGATTACCGCAACGAGCTGTGGTGGCGATTCGCCTGGTCGGGGGACGCCCCGCGGGCGCTGAGGGCGCTGCTTGCGGCGGCGGTGGCGCTTGGCGTTCTGGCGCTGGACCTGATCGTCAACCGCGCCCCGCCGACCCGGGCCCGGCGCCGGCCGGTGCCCGATGCCGTCCGCCGGCTTGTCGCCGACTGCCCGGTGAGTGCCCGCCACCTCGCCCTTCTGGGCGACAAGGAGTTCATCCTGTCCGAGGCAGGCGACGCCTTCCTGATGTACGGCGTGCAGGGGCGGAGCTGGATCTGCCTCGGCGGCCCCGTCGGCGCGCCGGACGCCTGCGACGCGCTGGTCTGGGACTTCCTCGACCGCGCCGACCGCGCCGCTGCGCGGCCGGTCTTCCTTTCCGTCCAGCCGGACGGGATCATGCGGCTTCTCGACATCGGCCATGCGATCGTGAAGCTTGGCGAGCTGGCCCGGATCGATCTGGCCGCCTTCGACCTGGCCGGGCCGGGGCGCAAGGACCTGCGCTATGCCCGCAGCCGCGCGGTGCGCGACGGGCTTGCCTTCTCGGTCCTGCCGCGCGCCGATGTCCCGGCGGCGGCAGGCGAGCTGAAGGCGGTTTCCGACGCCTGGCTGGCCACCCGCAGGGGGCGCGAGAAGGGATTCGCGCTGGGCTTCTTCGATCCGGAATACCTTGCCGAATTCGATCTCGCCGTGATGCGGAAGGAGGGCCGGATCGTCGCCTTCGCGAACCTGATGCGGGGGGCGGGGGTCGAGATGTCGATCGACCTGATGCGCCATCTTCCGGGCCAGTCGCCGGTGCTGATGGAGGCGATGATGACCGAGACCATCCTGTTGGCCAGGGCAGAGGGTTACCAGTGGTTCTCGCTGGGGGGGGCGCCGCTGTCGGGCCTGCCGGCGCACAGGATGGCGCCGCTTTCGGCCAGGATCGGACGGATGATCTATCAGCGGGGCGACGACTTCTACAGCTTCGGCGGGCTGCGCGCCTTCAAGCAGAAGTTCGATCCGGTCTGGACCTCGCTCTACCTGACCTGCCCGACCGGCCGGTCGATTCCGGCCGCGATGGTGGACTGCGCCCTGATCGTGTCGCGCGGGCGTGCCGGGCAGGACGATGCCGACTGAAGGACGGCCTCAGAAGCGCCCGGTCAGCGACAGCCGGAGCAGGGCGGCGCGGCGGGCGATCTCGGGCAGGGCGAGCCGGCCCTCGGTGACGCGGGCGGGGTGGCGCGCGGCCTGCGCCAGCAGCGCGTCGGCCATCCACCCGGGATAGAGCGCGGGGCGGACCGGGGGCGGGATCAGCCGGCCTGCGGCACGCGCCCGCGCGATGGCCGCGCGGCCCTCGGCCGCAAGCTCGGGCACCGGGGCCGGCAGGGGCCGGCGGCCGCGGCTGGCAAGGGCGGCCGCTGCTGAGAGCCAGGCGGCAAGCCCCGCGCCCCTGGCGAAGTCGCGCACGGCCGGCTCGGCCGCCGGCGGCGCGCCGAGCGCGAGGGCCGCGGCCCACATCAGGTTGCCGGACGTCGCGTCGAGATGGGCGAGCAGCGCCCCGGCATCGGCGAAGGGCGCATCGTCGGTGTCCCGCAGGCGGGCCTCGGCCATCCCGGCAAGCAGGTCCGCCGGCAGCGCCCGGGCGGCCACCACGTCATGCAGGGGGCCCGCGACCTCGTGCGGCCGGCGCGCGGCACCGGGCATGGCCGAGACCGTGTCGATCCACCATTGCAGGCGCATGCGGCATACGAGCGGCTCGGCCGAGGCCCAGGCGGCCCTGGCCAGTTCCAGGTTGTAGGCGTAGAGCGGCCAGAGCAGGGGGCGCGCCGCGGGGGGCGCGGCCATCGTCGCGCGGAACCTGTCGGGATCGCCGCGCCGGACGAGATCGGCGCAGGCCGCGGGCGTCACCTTCCGGCCCCGTCGCGGACGAGCTTCCAGGTGATCGCGTCGGTCAGCGCCTGGAACGAGGCATCGACGATGTTGGGCGACACGCCGACGGTCGCCCAGCGGTGCCCGTCGCGGTCCTCGCTGTCGATGATGACGCGGGTCACGGCCTCCGTGCCGCCCTGGGTGATGCGGACCTTGAAGTCGACGAGCTTCATGTCGTCGATATAGGGCTGGAAGGGGCCGAGATCCTTGGCCAGGGCCTTGGCGAGGGCGTTCACGGGGCCGCGGTCCGATCCCGTCTCGTCGAGCGACTCGGAGGCCGAGATCACCGTCTCGCCGGCGATCCCGACGACGACGACGGCCTCGGAATGGCTGGCCATCCTGCCCCCGCCGTCCGGGCGGCGTTCGACCGTGACGCGGTAGCGCTTCACCTCGAAGAGCTTCGGCAGGAGCCCGAGTTCACGCCGCGCCAGGAGTTCGAACGAGGCCTGCGCCCCGTCATAGGCATAGCCCTGGTCCTCGCGTTCCTTCACCACCTCGAGGATGCGCGCAAGCCGCGGATCGCCGGGTGCGACCTCGATCCCGGCGGCAGCGAGGCGGGCGCGCAGGTTCGCCTGGCCCGCCTGGTTCGACATCGGGATGACCCGCGCATTGCCGACGAGGGCGGGGTCGACATGTTCGTAGGTGGCGGGATCCTTGAGGATGGCACTGGCGTGAAGGCCTGCCTTGTGGGCGAAGGCGGAGGCGCCGACATAGGGCGCGCTGCGCAGGGGCACGCGGTTCAGGATGTCGTCGAGCAGGCGGCTTGCCCGGGTCAGTCCGCGCAGCGCCTCGGGCGTCACGCCGGTCCGGAACCGGCTGGCATAGGGTTCCTTGAGCAGCAGCGTGGGCAGGAGCGTCGTCAGGTTGGCGTTGCCGCAGCGCTCGCCGAGGCCGTTGAGCGTGCCCTGGATCTGGCGCGCGCCGGCGGTGACGGCGGCAAGGCTGTTGGCCGCGCCGAGGCCGGCATCGTCATGGGCGTGGATGCCGACATGGCTGCCGGGGATCCCCGCCTCGATGACGGCGCGGACGCCGGCCTCGATGTCGGGCGGCAGGGTGCCGCCATTGGTGTCGCAGAGCACGATCCAGCGGGCCCCGGCGTCGAAGGCGGCGCGGCAGGCGGCGATGGCATAGGCGGGATCGGCCTTCCAGCCGTCGAAGAAGTGCTCGGCATCGAAGAGCGCCTCGCGGCCGCGCGAGACGACATGGGCGATGGAGGCGGCGATGTTGTCGATGTTCTCGTCAAGCGTCACCCCGAGGGCGGTGGTGACGTGGAAGTCGTGCGTCTTGCCGACAAGGCAGACGGCAGGCGTGCCGGCATCGAGCACGGCGGCCAGCAGGTCGTCGTTGGCCGCCGAGCGGCCGGTGCGCTTGGTCATGCCGAAGGCGGTCAGCGTGGCCCGCGTCGCCGGCGGGGCGGCGAAGAAGTCGCTGTCGGTCGGGTTGGCGCCGGGCCAGCCGCCCTCGATGTAGTCGAGGCCGAGCGCATCGAGGGCATGGGCGATCTGCGTCTTGTCGGCGGCAGAGAACTGGACGCCCTGGGTCTGCTGGCCGTCGCGCAGGGTCGTGTCGAAGAGGTAGAGGCGTTCGCGGGTCACTGGTCCCGCTCCCGATCATGAGTGCACGCCACCACGTGGGCGCCCTCTTGCCGGTTCGCCTGTGAACCGGCTTGCGCCCGACCCGCCCCCCCGAGGCGGGCGCAAGTGCGCCCACCCCGCGGGCCGGGCGCAGGCCTCTCTGGGATGCAGGGCAGCGGGGTCATTCGAGGGACTCCAGCCTGGCGGGGTCGAAGTCGGCGGTCAACTCGGCGACGGCGCCCTGCCCCACGGCCTGTTTCGTGGCCCGCAGCTCGATTCCCGCCTCCAGGGCGCGGGCGCGCAAGGCATCCGCTTCGGAGAAGCGGCGGTCGGCGCGCAATTGCGCCCAGCGCCGGGCGATCGCATTGGTCTTCTCCTGGACCTCCGCGCCCACGCCCCAGCCCACCGTTCCGACGGAGGGCGCGAAGCGCAGCAGGCCCATCAGCCGCGCACTGGCCAGCAGCGCCGCGCCCGCCCCCTCGCGCCTGAGCGCATGCAGACGCGCCACCGCCGCAGGCGTGTTCAGGTCGTCGGCCAGGGCCGCGATGACCTCGGGGTCGGGTTCGGCCGGCTCCGCCCCGCGCACGACTGCCAGGACGTTCCACAGGGCCGCCTTCGCCTCGCGCACCTTCTCCTCCGTCCAGTCCATCGGGCTGCGGTAATGCGTGCCGAGCAGGACGAACCGGATCACGTCGCCGGGGATGCCGCGGTCGAGCAGGTCGCGCACGGTGAAGAAGTTGCCGAGGCTCTTCGACATCTTCTTCCCCTCGACCAGCAGCATCTCGTTGTGCAGCCAGACCTGCGCGAAGTCGCCCTCGGGATGGGCGCAGGCCGACTGGGCGATCTCGTTCTCGTGGTGGGGGAACATCAGGTCGATGCCGCCGGCATGGATGTCGAAGGTCACGCCGAGAAGCTCCTGCGCCATGGCCGAGCACTCGATGTGCCAGCCGGGGCGGCCCCGGCCCCAGGGGCTCTCCCAGCCCGGCAGGTCGGGGGTGGAGGGCTTCCAGAGCACGAAGTCCATCGGGTTGCGCTTGAACGGGGCCACCTCGACCCGGGCGCCGGCGATCATGTCCTCGACCGTGCGGCCCGAGAGCCGGCCGTAGGTGGAATAGCTCTCGACCGCGAAGAGCACGTGGCCCTCGGCCACATAGGCATGACCGCGCCCGATCAGCGCCTCGATCATCGCGATCATCGCGCCGATCCACGCGGTCGCCCGCGGCTCATGCGTGGGCCTGAGCGCGCCGAGCGCGTCCATGTCCTCGTGATACCAGGCGATCGTCGCGTCGGTGAGGGCACGGATGATCGCCTCGAGCGGCCGGTCGTCGCCCGCCGCCTTCAGCTCGGCGGCGCGGGCGTTGATCTTGTCGTCCACGTCGGTGAAGTTGCGCACGTAGGTGACGTGGTCCGCGCCGTAGACGTGGCGCAGCAGGCGGAAGAGCACGTCGAACACCACCACGGGGCGGGCATTGCCCAGATGCGCGCGGTCGTAGACGGTGGGCCCGCAGACATACATGCGCACGTTCGCCGGGTCGATCGGCCGGAACGGCTCCTTGCGGCGGGTGAGCGTGTTGTGCAGGCGGATCGTCGTCATCGGGCCCTCGCGCGGTGCCGCGGCGGGCTGCTCGTTCCGGTTCGCGTGGGAAACTGACTGAACGGCCCGCCGACGGTATGTCAGCCGGTAATGCAGCGGATGATGCGGCACGAACCGTCCATGCCGGCGCTTATACGCCCGCCGCGCGCGACTGCCAAGACATTCGCCGCCCGCCGTGGCAGGATGCAGCCATGAGCCGGGATCTCGTCAACGCGATCTGCCGGCGCCTGCCCGGCGCCGAGGTGTCCGACCCCTGGGGCGGCGGGCACGACGCCTGGAAGGTGGGCGGACGGATGTTCGCCTGCATCGGCGCGGTGATGCCCGGCGTCAGCGTCAAGACCCAGGGCATCGAGATGGCCGAGATGCTGATCGCGGCCGGCATCGCCGTCCGGGCGCGCTACTTCCACCGCAGCTGGGTGACCCTGCCCTGGGGCACGCCCGAGGACGAGCTGCGCCACCGGATCGACGCCTCCTACCGCCTGGTGCGGGGCGGGCTGCCCAAGCGGGTTCAGGCCGCGCTCGGGCCCTGGCCGGACTGACCGCCGCGGTTTGACAATCGCCCCGCGCCGTGGCCACGTCCGCCCCCTGAAGGCGGGAGGACACCACATGCGACTCGGGGCGCGGACCGCGCATATCCTCGGCGGCGGCGACGACGGGTGGGCGATCTACTACCGCACGCGCGAGATGGTCGAGGCCGGCGAAAGGGTGCTCAACCTCACGATCGGCGAGCCCGACATCCGCACCGATCCGGCGATCCTGCGGGCGATGCACGAAAGCGCGCTTGCCGGCAACACCGGCTACACCTTCGGCGCCGGCAAGCGCGCGCTGCGCGAGGCGGTGGCGGCGCGCGCCGAGGCGCGCACGGGCGTGCCCACCTCCTGGCGCGAGGTGGTGATCACCCCCGGCGGGCAGGCCGCGCTCTTCGCGGTGCACATGGTGCTCCTGTCGGAAGGCGACACGGGCCTCTACTGCGACCCCTACTACGCCACCTATCCCGGCACGATCCGGGCGACCGGCGCCGCGGCGCTGGCGGTGCCCACCCGGCCCGAGGACGACTTCGCCCCGACCGAGGCGGCGATCGCGGCGGCCGCGCGCGCGGCGGCGGGCCGGGCGCGGACGCTGCTGATCAACACGCCCAACAATCCCGCCGGCACGGTCTATTCCCGCGCGACGCTGGCGGGGATCGGGCGGGCGGCGGCGGCGCACGACCTCTGGATCGTCTCCGACGAGGTCTACGAGACCCAGGTCTGGGAGGGGACCCATGTCAGCCCGCGCGCGCTGCCCGGCCTCGCGCCGCGCACCGTCGTGGTCGGCTCGATGTCGAAGGGGCATGCGATGACCGGCTCCCGCCTCGGCTGGGTGATCGGACCGCAGGAGGTGGTCGAGGCGGTGACCACGCTGGCCACCAGCACCACCTACGGCGTCGTGCCCTTCATCCAGGACGGCGCGCTCTTCGCGCTGCGGCAGGGCGCGGCCTTCGAGGCGGCGGTGGCGGCCCCCTTCCGCCGCAGGCGCGACCTCGCCCTCGCCCTGCTCGCGGGGTCCGAGGCTGTCCGGCCGGTGCCCCCGCAGGGCGCGATGTATCTCATGCTCGACATCCGCGCGACGGGCCTGTCGGGGACCGCCTTCGCCGAGGCGCTCCTCGCCCGCGAGCGGATCGCGGTGATGCCCGGCGAGAGCTTCGGCGCGGCCGCGGCGGGGCATGTCCGCGTCGCCATGACGATCGCCGACGATGCCTTCGCCGAGGCGATCCGGCGGCTGGAGCGCTTCGCGGCGGACCTGGCGCGCGGCGGCAGCGCGGACCCCCGCCCGCGCGCCGCGGTCAGTCGCCCAGACGGCTGAAGCTGCCGCGCTGGTCGGGCCCGGTTCCGAGCCAGCCCGCGATGGTCGCCGCGACGTGGTTGGTGATGACCGACCGCTGGGTCTCGCCCGCGCTGCGGCGCCGCACCGCCTCGTAGCCCGAGAAGGCCGGCGTCTCGGCCTGGATCAGTTCGGGGCCGCGCAGGGTCTCGCCGGTGCGGGCATCGACCACGGCGATGTCGAACTGGATGTTGTGCACGCCCGCGTCCGTCAGCCGCGCCTCGGCCTCGAAGGTGAGCGCGTGGAAGCGCCGCACGGTGACGAGGAAGCGCACCGGGCGCGGGCCCCTCAGGCCGGACGCGCCGCGGGTGATCGCATCGTCGAGGATGGCCGCGATCTGCGCCTTGCGGTCGCCCGGCGGATCCTCGCGCCAGACGATGTCGGCGCGCGGCACGAGCGACTTCTCCTCCGACACGGTGAGCTGCTCGGGCACCCGCACCGCGACATCGACGACGCGCCAGCCGCGCGACACGGCCGGATCGACCGGCGCGGCGTAGTAGGTGCGATAGGTCGCGCCGCAGGCCGCGACGAGCAGGACGATGGAAAGCGCCGCCAGGGCCCTGAACCTTGCCACCATCATGAAAACTCCCTCTTCCTTCCCCGGTCCGGCGCGAACGGATCGCCGCCGGCCACCGGAATGCCAGTAACACGCACGGGTTAAGCGTGTCTTGGTGATTCTCCACGGCCGCCAGCGTCGCTGGACAATTCGGCAGCCTTCGGCCAGTTTCGTGGCCGCAATCGACGGAACCCGCGGGTGACATGGCCGGGCGCAGGATCATCATCGACACCGACCCCGGCCAGGACGACGCCGTCGCGATCCTGCTGGCGCTGGCCAGCCCCGAGGAGATCGAGGTTCTCGGCATCACCGCCGTGGCCGGCAACGTGCCGCTGCGCCTTACCCAGCGGAATGCGCGGATCGTCTGCGAACTGGCCGGCCGGCGCGAGGTGAAGGTCTTCGCCGGCTGCGACGCGCCGCTCGCGCGGCCGCTGGTCACGGCCGAGCACGTGCACGGCAGGACCGGGCTCGACGGGCCGGTGCTGCCCGAGCCGACGATGCCGCTGCAGGAGGGCCACGCGGCCGACTTCATCGTGGAGACCCTGCGCCGCGAGCCCCCCGGCACCGTCACGCTCTGTCCGCTCGGGCCGCTCAGCAACATCGCCACGGCCTTCCGGCGGGCGCCCGACATCGTCGGCCGGGTGCGCGAGATCGTGCTGATGGGTGGTGCCTACTTCGAGGTCGGCAACATCACCCCCTCGGCCGAGTTCAACATCTACGTCGATCCCGAGGCGGCCGACATCGTGTTCCGCGCGGGCGTGCCGCTCACGGTGATGCCGCTCGACCTCACGCACAAGGCGCTGACCTCGCGCGAGCGGGTGGAGGCCTTCCGCGCCCTGGGCACGCCGGTCGGGCGGGCGGTGGCCGAGTGGACCGAGTTCTTCGAGCGCTTCGACAAGGAGAAGTACGGCTCGGCCGGCGCGCCGCTGCACGACCCCTGCGTGATCGCCTACCTGATCCGGCCCGAGCTGTTCGCGGGCCGCCACATCAACGTGGTGATCGAGACCGAGGGCCGCTACACCACCGGGATGACGGTCGCCGACTGGTGGCGCGTGTCGGGGCGCGAGCCCAACGCCCTGTTCATGCGCGACGTCGATGCCGAGGGCTTCTTCGCCCTGCTGACCGAGCGCCTCGGCAGGCTCTGACGGCGCCGGGGGTGGATCCGCCATGAGCCGCAGCCTCGCCCGGGTCGAGCGCGCCCTTGCCGAGGCCGGGATCGCGGCGCGGATCCTCGAGGTGCCGGGCGAGACGCGCACCGCCGGTCAGGCGGCCGCGGCGGCCGGCTGCGCGCTCGACCAGATCGTGAAGTCGATCGTCTTCGCCGGCACCGAAGACGGCCATGTCCGGCTGTTCCTCACCGCCGGCGGCAACCGCGTCGATGCCGCGAAGGCCTCGGCGCTGGCGGGCACGCCGCTCGGGCGGGCCGGCGCGGAGCTCGTGCGCCGCGAGACGGGCTTCGCGATCGGCGGGGTCTCGCCGCTGGGTCTGCTCGCTGCGGTGCCGACCTGGTTCGACCCCAGGCTGCTCGACTTCGACCTGGTCTGGGCGGCGGCCGGCACGCCGCGCCACATCTTCGCGGCCGACCCGCGCGCGCTGCTGCGGGCGACCGGCGCGCGGCTGGCGGCATTCACCGGCTGAGCCCTGGCGAGGCGGATGTGAAAAAGATTCACATCACCCCTTGAACCCCCGGCCGCGGCCCCCATCTGCCCTGATGTGAAGCGATTTCACATCAACCGCAACCGCGCAACGGGAGACTGCCGATGACGATGATGCCCGAGACCGCGGCCGTGCCGCGCCACGCCTGGCTCGGCAGGGCCGAAGCCTGGCTCGACGAGCGGGGGAAGGGAGCCTGGATCGCCGCGATGGTCCTCGGCTTCATCCTCTTCTGGCCCCTCGGCCTTGCCCTTCTGGCCTACATGATCTGGAGCAAACGCATGTTCAACGGAAGCTGCGCCGCCCGCCGCTGGAACCATGCCGCGCACCGGCATTCCTTCAGGTCCTCGGGCAACAGCGCCTTCGACGCCTACAAGGCCGAGACGCTGCGCCGGCTCGAGGAGGAGCAGGCCGCCTTCGAGGCCTTCCTGCAGCGGCTGCGCGAGGCCAAGGACAAGGCGGAGTTCGACCAGTTCATGGCCGAGCGCGCCCGCGCCGCCCGCAGCGGCGAGCGCACCGGGACCGAGGGGCGCAGCGGACAGGGCGAGGGCCCGGTCGAGATCTGACCCCGCAGCCTCCGGGGGCGTGCCGCGGCGCGCCCCCTCCCCCTTCGCCTTGCCGCCCGAGGACCGTGATGAGCCACGCCCTTCCCGACCCCTACGCCCAGGCCGAGTTCTACGACGACATCCCCGCCAAGCGCTTCATCGCCTGGCTGGTCGATGCCGTCCTGATCCTCGGGCTCTGCCTGCTGGCGCTGCCCTTCACGTTCTTCCTCGGTCTCCTGTTCTTCCCGCTCCTGTGGCTGGTGCTGGGGTTCCTCTATCGCTGGGGCACGCTTGCGTCGGGCTCGGCGACCTGGGGGATGCGGCTGGTGGCGATCGAGCTGCGGCGCGGCGACGGTGCGCGGCTCGATGCCGCGACCGCCTTCGCGCACACGCTCATCTACACCGTGGCCATGGGCACGCTCGTCCTCCAGGCGCTTTCGGTCGCGCTGATCCTGCTGTCGCCCCGGCGCCAGAGCCTCGCCGACCATCTGCTCGGCACCGCCGCGCTGAACCGCGCCGCCGCGCATTAGCCACGCCGCGGCAAGGGGCTTCACAGAGGGCGGGCGGCTTGCTAGCGTTCCGCTCAGTCGTCGCCCGCATTCCCGCGTCCGAGGCCCATGCGCCACACGCTGCCCATTGCCCCGCAGTTCTACGTGACGGCGCCGCAGCCCTGTCCGTATCTGCCCGGCCGGATGGAGCGCAAGCTGTTCACGGCGCTGCAGGGCGACACTGCCGAGCGGCTGAACGACACGCTCTCCAAGCAGGGCTTCCGGCGGTCGCAGAACGTGCTCTACCGTCCCTCATGCGCCGATTGCCAGGCCTGCCTGTCGGCGCGCATCCGGGTGGCGGACTTCGTGCCCTCGCGCAGCCAGCGGCGCGCGATGCGCCGCAATGCCCATCTGCGCCGCGAGGCGACGAGCCCCTGGGCCACCGAGGAGCAGTATGCCCTGTTCCGCCGCTACCTCGACAGCCGTCATGCCGATGGCGGCATGGCCGACATGGACATCTTCGAGTTCGCGGCGATGATCGAGGAGACGCCGGTCAGGAGCCGGGTCGTGGAGTATTCGGCCGACCCGCCGCCCGGCGCCCGCCGCCGTCCGCTCGCCGCGGTCTGCCTGACCGACGTGCTCGACGACGGGGTGTCGATGGTCTACTCCTTCTACGACCCCGACCGCGAGCGGGACTCGCTCGGCACCTACATCATCCTCGACCATATCGAGATCGCCCGGTCGGCGGGGCTGCCCTACGTCTATCTCGGCTACTGGGTGCCCGGATCGGCGAAGATGGGCTACAAGTCGCGCTTCTCCGCGCTCGAGATCTACAAGGGCGGCCAGTGGCAGGACATCGGCAACCCCGAGGACCACTCGGGCGCCACCCATCCGCTCTCGGTCGATCCGATCGCCGAGCAGGTCGCCAAGATCACGCTGCCCGACACCCGCCCCGTGGGCAAGGCCTGACGGGCCGCGCCTGCGGCGCCCGGGGCGCGGGGGGCGCGCGGATCAGCGGGGCGCGCGCGGCAGGGGACGGCTGACCCGAGCCCCCGGCGCGTGCAGGGCGCGGGTCAGCGGCCCATCAGCTCGGGCAAGATCGTCACGATGCCGGGGAACAGCCACAGGATGCCCAGCGAGGCAAGCTGGATCAGCACGAAGGGCACGATGCCGCGGTAGATGTGGCCGGTCGTCACCTCGGGCGGCGCGACGCCGCGCAGGTAGAACAGGGCGAAGCCGAAGGGCGGCGTCAGGAAGCTGGTCTGGAGGTTCACGGCGATCATGATCGTCACCCACTTGGGGTCGAGCGTGCCGCCGTAGATCACCGGCCCGACGATCGGGATCACGATGTAGACGATCTCGAGGAAGTCGAGCACGAAGCCGAGCAGGAACAGGATCAGCATCACGAGCAGGAACACCGTCCATTCCTGGTCGAACGAGCGCAGGAAGTCCTGGATGTAGTGCTCGCCTCCGAAGGAGATGATGACAAGGTTCAGCAGCTGCGAGCCGATCAGGATGGTGAAGACCATCGAGGTGATCTTGGCGGTCTCGCGCACGGCCGGCGTCAGCACGCCCGTCCGCCAGAGCACGACGGCCGCGTAGAGGATGCCGAACATCGCGAAGTGGTAGGCGGCCTGGGCGACGGCGAAGGCGATCCACTGCTCTGCCGTGGCCCCGCCGAGGCCGACGCGCAGGTCGAAGTTCACCCCGACGAGGATCATGATGACAATCGCGAACGAGGCCCAGATCACGACCCGGCCCGACCGGTTCTCGGCCCTGAGCTTGCGGTAGGCGGCGAGCATCAGCGCCCCGCCCGCGCCGAGGGCGGCGGCGGGCGTGGGGTTGGTGATCCCGCCCAGGATCGAGCCGAGCACGGCCACGATCAGCACCAGCGGCGGGAACACGACCCGGATGAGGTCGTTCGCGCCGAGCTGGCGCACCGCCGCGCGCAGGCCGTATAGCACCGGCAGCGTCGGCAGGAGCAGGATCAGCGCCGTCCGCCCCTCGGTGGTCAGCGGCGTGATCAGGAACGCATCGGCCGCGAGCGCCGCCGCCACGCCGGCGAGCCCGATCCAGATCGGGCGCGCATCGGCCGAGGGCGCAACGCCCCTTGCCGTCGTCAGCACCAGCGCGAGCAGCAGGTAGAAGGCCGCGATCCCGGTTCCGACCGGCGCGGCGGCGGCGAGACGTTCGGCGCGTGCCGCCTCGAGCTCCTCGGCCGAGCGCCGGTGCGCCTCCTGCACGCCGCCGGCGGCGTCGATCGCGGCCTGCTGGGCCACGGCGGCGTCCCACCGCTCCTGCCCGTGGAGCGCGATCATCGACTCGCGGCACTGGGGCGAGACATTGGTGCGCAGCGTCGCGGTCGCCCCGGCCTCGGTGAAGGCCCCGACGGTCAGGTCCTGGCTGCCGACAAGGCCGAGCTGCGCGGCAAGGAGCGTGCCGCCGATCAGCGCGCCGGGCGCGCCGAGGAACCAGGTCAGCGCCTCGGCGCGCGTGATCACCTCGCCGCTGACCCGCCCCTGGCCGCGGACCGGCGGCGCCTTCGACGGGTTGAGCAGCGCGAAGCCGAGCGCATAGGCGCCGTAGAGGGCCGCGAGCAGGATCCCCGGCAGGAGCGCGGCCTGGAACAGGGTTCCGACCGAGACGACTGCCGCCTCGCCGAGGTAGGTGAGCGCGTCGGAACAGCCCGCCTCGAGCGCCCGACGCTCCTGCGCGGCCGAGTAGATGTCGCCCGCCAGCGTGCCGAGCAGCACGATGACGATCGAGGGCGGGATGATCTGCCCGAGCGTGCCCGAGGCGGCGATCACCCCGGTCGCCAGTTCCCTCGAGTAACCTGCCCTGAGCATGGTGGGCAGGGCGAGAAGGCCCATCGTCACCACGGTTGCGCCGACGATCCCGGTCGAGGCCGCGAGGAAGGCGCCCACCACCACGATCGAGACGGCAAGGCCCCCCGGCAGCGGGCCGAAGACGCGGGCCATCGTGGTCAGCAGGTCGTTGGCGATGCGGCTGCGCTCGAGCACGATGCCCATCAGCACGAACATCAGCACCGCCAGCAGCGTCTCGATCGAGGGGCCGGCGATCACCTTCTCGTTCATCCGGTTGACGATGAAGGCGAGGTTGCGGTCGAGCGCGAGCTGCCAGCCGCCCTCGAACAGCGGCTGCTCGACGCGCGGCAGTTCGGGGTAGCGGAACACCGAGATGTTGAGCGGGTTCACCCCCTCGGCGACGAGCTGCCGGTACTCGGGGGCGTTGGTGTCCACCGCCTGGTGGATCAGCAGCCCCGCGCTGTCGAGCGCGGCGATGATCGCGAAGGAGATGATCGCCGCGCCGCCGATCGCGAAGGCGACCGGAAAGCCGGTGAGGATCCCCGCGAACAGGCAGAGGAACACGATGATGAGGCCGATCTCGATGCCGTCGAGTCCGAAGGGCATGTCCGCTCCCGCCGTTCAGTGCACGCCTTCGTAGGCTTCCTCGCCCTCGCCGAGGCTGTCCCTGTCGAGGTGGCGCGTATCCGCCTCGGGGCCTTCGACGAGGCCGAGGTAGGCGCGGTAGAAGACCGCGACGGCGTGCAGGAACACCAGCCCCGCGAAGGCGACCATGAGCACCTTGAACAGGAAGTAGGCGTCGAAGCCGTTCGGCGAGAAGCTCGTCGTCTCGACGTTCCAGCGCATCGCGCGGGCCTGCATCGTCAGCCGCTCCAGCGTGGAGCTCGCCGAGGGGTTCGGCACCACCAGGTGCCGCCACATGAAGAACCAGGCGTAGAGCCAGATCAGCACCGCCATCGGCATCATGAAGACGAGCGCGCCGAACATGTCGATCAGCTTGCGGGCACGGTGGCCGACCTGCGCATAGATCAGGTCCACCCGCACGTGCCCGCCCTGCACGAAGGTGTAGCTGACGGCCAGGCAGATGATCGCCGCGTTGTAGAGCTTGAGTTCCTCCGACCACCAGGAGAGGTCGCGCGCGAAGCCCTGGCCGAGCGGCGCGAGCTCGATCGTCGAGACCCGGAAGATCCGCTGCAGGAACACGATCATGATCTGCTGGAGCACCATGATCAGCCCGGCCCAGGCGACGGCCCGGCCGAGCGCGTTGGCGAGCGCCTCGAGCATGCGGACCGCGCCCCACATCACCGGCCGCCTCCAGAGCCCGACCGCGGTAAGCACCAGGAAGGCCGTGAACACGACGAAGAAGAACTCGACCGAGGCGCCGTAGTAGATGAACCGGGCGAGGTTCTCCTTGTCGCGCCAGTCGAGCCAGCTGGCCGGGTGGGTCAGGGCGTGGACGACATTGACGAACGCCTGCCCGATGTTGACGAAGACCCAGACGATCCCGTCCAGCATGCCTCACCCCCCGACTGCCGCCGCCCCCGGCGCGCCCCCGCCCGGCGGTGGCGGAGGGCCCCGGCGGCCGGGGCCCCCGCCCTGCTCCGCGCGCCTCAGCCCAGCACGCGGTCGCGCTGCGCCCGGTAGGTCCCCTCCGACCGGGTGATCCAGGCCGAGGACGAGCGCATCGAGGCCATCGCGCTGTCGTAGATCTTCTTGTAGAGCTCGTCGCCCATGTTCTCCTGATGCACCTCGTTCGAGGCGCGGCCGAAGGCGTCCCAGACGCTGTCGGGGAACTCCATGAGCTGCACCCCCGCCGCCTGGAGGCGCTGGAGCGCGGCCGAGTTCTGGCTGAGGAACTGCGCGAGGTTCCACTGGTGGCACTCGGCCGCGGCGATCTCGATGATCTTCTGCTGCGCCGGGGTCAGGCTCTCGAACACCTCGCGGTTGGTCGCCACCGAGAGGCCCGCGCCGGGCTCGTGGAAGCCGGCGGTGTAGTAGATCTTGGTGATCTCCTGGAAGCCCGCCTTCTCGTCGGCCCAGGGGCCGATCCACTCGGTCCCGTCGATGGCGCCGGAGGAGAGCGCCTGGTAGACCTCGCCGCCGGGCAGGTTCTGCACCGAGGCGCCGAGCTTGCCGAGCGCCTTGCCGCCGAGTCCGGGCATGCGGAACTTGAGGCCGTTGAAATCCTCCGGGCCCTTGATCTCGGTGCGGAACCAGCCACCCGACTGGGCCCCGGTGTTGCCGCCGAGGAAGGACTTCAGCCCGAAGATCTGGCCCAGCTCGTCGTGCAGCTGCATGCCGCCCTCGTGGTAGTACCAGTTGGCGAGCTCCTGCGCCGTCATGCCGAAGGGCACGGCGGTGAAGAAGGCATAGCCCGGATGCTGGCCGACGAAGTAGTAGTCGGCGCCGTGATACATGTCGGCCTGGCCCGAGACGACCGCATCGAAGACCTCGAAGGCGCCCACGAGTTCGCCCGCGGCCTTGAGGTCCACCGTGAGCTGTCCGTCCGAGAGGGCGCCGATCGTGTCGGCCACCCGCTGCGCGCTGTCGTGCACGCCGGCCAGACCGCGCGTCCAGGTGGTCACCATCGTCAGCGTCCGGTTGCCCTGCGCGTAGAGCGGCGCGGCGAGGGTCGAGGCGGCGGCCGCCGCGGCGCTTCCGACCGTTGCCTGCCTGATGAACGAACGACGATCCATCGGATGCGGTCCTCCCCATGTGGCGCCCGGCCATCGACCGGGCGGATCGCTTCGGTGCGCGGACCCTAGCGGCCCCCCCCGCGCAGGGAAATACCCACGACTGCGTAGACGCGCGGCGGTTGACCCGCGCAGGGGCCGGACGCATGCTTTGCCCCGCCACGGGGAGGAGGCGCGTGCCGCAGGGAATGCAGCAGCCGGTGCGGGTCGGGGGGGGCAGCGCGCGTCCCGGCCTGCGGCTGCTGTTCATGGCCGCGCTGCCCATGCTGCTTGCCGTCGCCGCCATCGTGGCCGTGGTGACGGTGCAGTCGCGCGCCGCCGCCGAGCGCGAGATCGCCGCGCTCGAGGAACGGCTTCTGGCCGCCAAGAAGGAGGAGCTCAGGAACTACATCTCGATCGCGCGCACCGCCTTCGGGGCGATCTACGGCAACGCCCTGCCCGACGACGCGCGGGCCAAGCGCGAGGTCATGCAGCTTCTGGCCGCAATGCTCTACGGGCAGGACGGCTACTTCTTCGTCTTCGACTACGACGGCTGGAACCTCGTCGCGCCGCGGCAGACGCAGCTCATCAACCGGAACTGGCTCGGCCTGACCGACAGCGAGGGAACCCCGATCACCGCCCGCTTCATCGAGATCGCCCGCCAGGGCGGGGGCTACCACACCCACCTGTGGTGGAAGCCGACCACCGGGGAGGAGGCCGAGATGGTGACCTACGTCATCGGCCTGCAGGACTGGCGCTGGGCGGTGGGGACGGGCATCTTCATCGACGACGTGCGCGAGACCGTCGCCGCCGCGCGGGCCGAGACCGAGGCGCGCGTGCGCCGCTCGTTCCTCTACTTCGGGGCGATCACGCTCTCGGGGCTCCTGCTTGTCTTCCTCTCCGGCCTCACCCTGAACCTGCGCGAGCGGCGGCTTGCCGACGCCCGGCTCAAGGCGCTGACCCAGCGCGTGTTCGACACCCAGGAGGAGGAGCGCGGCCGGGTCGCGCGCGAACTCCACGATTCGGTCAGCCAGATGCTCGTCGGCGTCCGCTACGCGCTCGAGCTCGCCCGGCGGCGGCTCCGGGCGGGGGACGCGCGCGCCGCGGAGAGCCTCGAGAAGGGGATCGACACGCTGTCAGGCACCATCCAGGAGGTGCGGCGCATCAGCCGCGACCTGCGGCCCGGCGTGCTCGACGACCTGGGCCTCGGCCCGGCGCTGAAGGCGCTGGTCGAGGAGTTCGGCCGGCGCACCGGGATCGAGACCGAATTCCAGACCGTGGTGTTCCGCAACCGGCTGGACCAGGAGGCCAAGATCGCGCTCTACCGGATCGCGCAGGAGGCGCTCACCAATATCGAGCGGCATTCCGGCGCGACCCGGGTCTCGGTGATGGTGCGCGGCCACAAGCAGGGGGCGATCCTGCGCATCCAGGACAACGGCCACGGCTTCGCACCCCAGGCCGGGGCACGCGCCGACGGCGCCGGGCTTGGCCTGCGCAACATGCAGGAGCGCATCGAGAAGCTTGACGGAACGCTCCGCATCCTGTCCTCGCGGTCGGGCACGCTGATCGAGGCCGAGGTGCCGCTGACCCACATGCTCCCGCCATCGTCCAAGTCGCAGGAAAGCGCATGACGCATCTCCGCGCCCTTCCCCCCCGCCCCGTCCGCGTCGTCATCGTGGACGACCATCCGCTCGTCGCCGAAGGGATCGAGGCCCTGCTCGAGACCTACGAGGACATCGAGGTCGTGGGCACGCTGAGGAACGGCGCCGAGGCGGTGAGCGAGGTCGAGCGCCTTGCCCCCGACGTGATGCTGCTTGACCTCAACATGCCGAAGGTGGGCGGGATCGCCGCGACCGAGATGATCCTCGAACGCCGCCCCGGAACCCGCATCCTGATCCTGTCGATGCACGACAGCCCCGAATACATCTCGGCCGCGCTGGCGCACGGCGCCATGGGCTACGTGCTCAAGGACGTGCCGACCGAGGAGATCAGGGTGGCGATCGATGCCGTCATGCGGGGCGAGCGCTACCTCTGCACCGGCGCCGAGGCCGCGCTGGCCCCGGCCACCGCCGACGGGCGCGAGCCGCTCACCTCGCGGGAGCAGACGATCCTTCTGCTGCTTGCCGAGGGCCGCTCCAACAAGCAGGTCGCGCTGGCGCTCGACATCTCGGTGCGCACGGTCGAGACCCACCGCAAGAACATCAAGCGCAAGCTCGGCATCGCCTCCACCGCCGGACTGACGCGCTATGCCCTCGAGCACGGCGTGCTCCAGGGAACCGGCCGCTAGAGCAGCGAAGTTGCGCGCTGGCGGCGCGCCGGGCAAGATCGGCAAAGCCGCGGGGCGCCCTGCGACAGATCATTCCGCCGATTGCCGGTTGACCTCCCCCGCGGCCGAACCTACTCTCCGCCCACCCTGGGAGAGGACCGCTGCGGATGGCCGGCATTCTCGTAATCGTGAGGACATGGCGCATGGGCCGCTGACCCGGACCCCGAGGAGATCCCATGCGCCCCCGACCGACCCTCGGGGGCTTTTTGCTGCGTGACGTGCGGAACGGAGAACGGATGATGTCGCGGGAGATGACCGGCGCGAAGATGGTGGTCCAGGCGCTGAAGGATCAGGGCGTCGAGGTCGTGTTCGGCTATCCCGGCGGCGCGGTGCTGCCGATCTACGACGAGCTTTTCCAGCAGGACGGGATCCGCCACATCCTTGTCCGTCACGAGCAGGGCGCGGTGCACATGGCCGAGGGCTACGCCCGGTCCACCGGCAGGCCCGGCGTCGTGCTGGTCACCTCCGGCCCCGGCGCGACCAACGCGGTGACCGGCATGGTCGATGCGCTGATGGATTCGATCCCGATCGTCGTCCTGACCGGACAGGTGCCGACCTTCATGATCGGCTCCGACGCCTTCCAGGAGGCCGACACGGTGGGCATCACCCGCCCTGCCACCAAGCACAACTGGCTGGTGAAGGAGACCGACCGGCTGGCCGAGACCATCCACCGCGCCTTCCACGTGGCCACCCACGGCCGGCCCGGCCCGGTGCTGATCGACATCCCCAAGGACGTGCAGTTCGCCACCGGCACCTACGTGCCGCCGCAGAAGGCGGCCACCGGCTACTACCAGCCGCAGGTCAAGGGCGACATCGAAGTCATCACCAGGCTGGTCGAGGCCATGGAGAAGGCCGAACGGCCGGTGTTCTACACCGGGGGCGGCGTCATCAACTCCGGCCCCGCCGCCTCGCAGCTGCTGCGCGAGCTGGTCGATGCGACCGGCTTCCCGATCACCTCCACGCTGATGGGCCTCGGCGCCTACCCGGCCAGCGGGAAGAACTGGCTCGGCATGCTCGGGATGCACGGGCTCTACGAGGCCAACCTCGCGATGCACGGCTGCGACCTGATGATCAACGTCGGCGCCCGCTTCGACGACCGCATCACCGGGCGCATCGCCGACTTCAGCCCGCGGTCGCGCAAGGCCCACATCGACATCGACCCCTCGTCGATCAACAAGGTGATCCATGCCGACTTCCCGATCCTGGGCGACGTGGCCCACGTGCTCGAGGACCTGCTGAAGGTCTGGAAGGCGCGCGGCCGCAAGACCAACCGCGAGGCGCTGGCCCGGTGGTGGGCGCAGATCGAGGAGTGGCGCAAGGTCGATTGCCTGCGCTACCGGCCGTCCGAGACGACGATCAAGCCGCAGTATGCGATCCAGCGCCTCGAGGCGCTGACCAGGGGCCGCGACCGCTACGTCTGCACCGAGGTGGGCCAGCACCAGATGTGGGCGGCGCAGTTCATGAAGTTCGAGGCGCCCAACCGCTGGATGACCTCCGGGGGCCTCGGCACCATGGGCTACGGCCTGCCCGCCTCGATCGGCGTGCAGATCGCCCATCCCGAAGCGCTGGTCATCAACGTCGCCGGCGAGGCGAGCTGGCTGATGAACATGCAGGAGATGGGCACCGCCGTGCAGTTCCGCGCCCCCGTCAAGCAGTTCATCCTGAACAACGAACGCCTCGGCATGGTGCGCCAGTGGCAGGAGCTCCTGCACGGCGAGCGCTATTCGCATTCCTGGTCCGAGGCGCTGCCCGACTTCGTGAAGCTGGCCGAGGCCTTCGGCTGCAAGGGCATCCATTGCCGCGACCCCAAGGAGCTCGACGACGCGATCATGGAGATGATCGACCACGACGGGCCGGTGATCTTCGACTGCCTGGTGGAGAAGCACGAGAACTGCTTCCCGATGATCCCCTCGGGCAAGCCGCACAACGAGATGCTGCTTTCCGCCGATGCCGAGGCATTCCGCTCGGGGGCGGTGCTGGTGTGATGCGCCCGGACCCCGGGGAACCTTCCGGGGGCCGGCCAGCCAGCCGAAGGCTGATCACGGATGACCCTTCCCGCCGAGTCCAGCGTCAAGGCCCGCGACCTGTCGCTGGATGTTGCCAAGGGCGTCGGCATCCTTCTGGTCATGATCGGCCATGCCTGGCGCGGCCTCGACTCGGCCGGCATGATCGCAAACCCCGACCTGTTCCGCCTGATCGACCGGCTGATCTGCAACTTCCACATGCCGATGTTCTTCATCCTCTCCGGCATGACCTTCCAGGCTGGGGCGCTCCGCCGCCCGCTGGCCGAGGCGGCGAGCAGCCGCCTGACCCGGCTGATCTGGCCGCTGGTCCTCTGGACCTACCTCTTCGCCGCCGCGCGCCTCGCCGCCGGGGACGCGGCCAGCACCCGGATGGATGGCTGGCAAGGCCTGGCCTTCTGGCCCCTGCCGCCGCGCGACCATTTCCGGTTTCTCTGGGCGCTGTTCCTCCAGCACCTCGCCGTGCTTGGCCTGATCCGGCTCGTCACCGGCCCTCTGCCCGCGCCGGCCTGGGCGATGCTGGCTGCGCTCATCGTGCTGGGCTCCAGCTTCACCCCTTACGGCCTGACCCCCTGGACCTTCGGCGCGCTGACCTATGCCGGCGCCTTCCTGACCGGCCTCGCGCTTGGCCAGACGCGCGTCCGGCCGGAAGGCCTGACGGCCCTGGTCATCGCGGCCCTCGCCTTCATCGGGTTGCAGGTGCTCGGCTTCCGCCTGCCCGAGACGCTGCTTGCCACCCAACTCCTCGGCATCGCGCTCTCGCTTTCCGCGCTGGCGGTGATCCATGCGCTCAGCGCGGGGCGCAGCGGGCGCCTCTTGCGCCTTTTCGCCTGGCTCGGCATCTCCTCCATGGGGATCTACCTCGCCCATACCGTCCTTTTCGCCGGCACCCGCGCGGTGCTCTCGCGCCTGATGCCGGACCTCTCCCTGCACATGGTCGCCGGGACGCTGGCCGGGATCATCGGCCTGCTTGCGATCCACGCCGTCATCCGCCGTATCGGCCGTCCGACCTGGATCGGCCTCTAGACCCCATGCCACCCCTCAACGGAAGGTGATTCCCGTGTCCGCGCTGAACATCAAGAAGGGCTCCTCCAGCCATTCCGCCTACGATCTGCGATCCAGCTACGCCGACGTCGCGGAAACCCATACGCTCGCCGTGGTCGTGGACAACGAGGCCGGGGTGCTGGCGCGCGTCATCGGCCTGTTCTCGGGGCGCGGCTACAACATCGACAGCCTGACCGTGGCCGAGGTGGACCACACCGGGCATCGCAGCCGGATCACGCTGGTCACCACCGGCACGCCGCAGGTGATCGAGCAGATCAAGGCCCAGCTCGGGCGGCTGGTGCCGGTGCACGAGGTGCACGACCTCACGGTCGAGGGGCCGGCCGTCCAGAGGGAGCTTGCGCTCTTCAAGGTGGCGGGCACGGGCGAGAAGCGGGTCGAGGCGCTGCGCCTGGCCGACATCTTCCGGGCGAGCGTCGTCGACTCCACGCTGGAGAGCTTCATCTTCGAGATCACCGGCACCTCCGAGAAGATCGACGCCTTCGCCGATCTGATGCGGCCGCTCGGCCTCGTCGAGATGGCCCGGACCGGCATCGCCGCCCTCTCGCGCGGCTCCTCGCGCAGGAACTGAGCCGCGCGCGCGAGAGCGGACGGGCCGCGCTGGGCCGCGCGCGCGGACGGGGCACCCCGGCGCTGGGGAGACGCCGGGGGCCCCTTCGTCGGCCGGCGGGCGTCAGTTGGCCAGCGTGCCGGCGTCCTGGGCGGCCTTCAGTTCGTCGGGATCGACCGCGCCGTCGCCGTTCGCGTCGATCGTCGCGAAGGTCTCGGCCGTCAGGTCGGGATAGGCCGCCATCAGCTCCTCCAGCGAGTAGGTGCCGTTGCCGTCGGCATCGGTGACCTCCTGCGCGACGGCTGCCGCGGCGAGGCCGGCCAGCGACGCGGCGGCGGCGATCAGGATCTTCTTCATGACGGTCTCCTTGCTGTTTGCTGTCGTCAGATGATCGAGGGTCTTGCCTGCCCTCACCCCTCATGACGCAGCGGGCGGCCCGCCCTTCCCTGCCCGGGTCGCGGCCGCCTCCGCCCGGCAGCGGCCCGCCGGAACCGCGCCGGACCGGCGGCGGGGGACCGCCGAGGCTCAGCCTTCCCGGGCAACCGCCTCGACGAGATGCCCGTTGTCCTGCCCGCGCCGGAACTCCGAGGGCGAGACGAGCCCGTCGCCGTTGGTGTCGATCAGGGCGAAGGTCGCCGGCGTGAGGCCGGGATAGAAGACCTGCAGTTCCTCGAGCGAGTAGCGGCCGTCTCCGTCGTTGTCGATCGCCGAGCCGCCGGCATGCGCGGACCCCGCCGCCACCGACAGCGACAGCGACAGAAGCAGCGCGCCCATCTGCACCCCCGAACCGCCGGTACCCATGCCTGCCCTCACGCCCCGCCGGGGGCGCATGACCGCCCCCGTCCCGTCGAGGCTACCTATAATCCGGGCGGAAATCGCACGGAACCGGGGCAGACGGCGGCAGCTCGGGGCTGCGGCCGGTCGGTGGCCTTCCGCCGGGCCGCGCAGCTCCGACGCGCAGGATTCGGCCCAGCAAGGCCGCCACGGCAGCCCCGGCGGAAATCCGCGCTCTGGCATCGGCGCGCTGTCAACCTCAGGTTGCAACCCACGCAGGGTCGATCGACGCGTGCCGGGGGTGCCATGACGCGGAAGCCGGAAGCCGAGACAGGGGGCGGGGAGGCCGGGGCGGTGGACCCGGCGGAGCTGACCGCGCTCATCCCCGACCTGGAGCGGGCCGCGCGCGCCATCAGCCGCCGGGGCGGCGAGGCCGAGGACCTGGCGCAGGAGGCGCTGCTGCGCGTCTGGGCGCGGCTCGCCTCGGGCGCGGCGGTCGAGGACCTGCGCCCCTACCTGCTCACCACGCTGCGCAACCTCGCCCGGCGGCCGCCGCGCCTGCCCCCGGCCGAGGCCGCCCCGCCCGAGGCGACTCCACCCGAGGCGGCGGGGCGCATCGCCGTGCGCGAGGTCGCCGAGGCGCTCCGGTCGCTGCCGGCGGAACAGGCCCGGCTGCTCGTCGCCGCCGCGGCGGGCACGCGCACGCTCGCCGAACTCGCCGAGGAGACGGGCGTGCCGCCCGGCACGGTCGCAAGCCGCGTCGCGCGCGCCCGCGCGCGTCTGCGCGCGGCGGTGGACCTGCCCGAGCACGCGCCGGTCTCCGCCCTGCTCGACCCCTGAGGCGCGCGCCGTCCGGCCGGGTGGCCGGCGGCAAAGGAAAGGGGGCCCTCAGGCCCCCCAGTTTCGCTTATCGGGCTCGGTCGTTACCGCTCGTGTCGTCTCTCGCCTGCGTCCCGATCCGCGTCAGGGGCGAGCGCACCCGCCCCGGGACCCTGCCCCCGCGTCGGCTGCGGGGGCTGGATTCGTCAGGCGCCGTCCGTGTCGCGGCCATCGGGCTCGATGGCGACGCCCTTGAACTTGCCGGCGGTCTGTTTGACCTCCATGAACTCGCCGGTCCGCTCATTGCGCTTCTGGTAGAGCCCGTCGGGACGCTCGAACTGCGTCCGGCCCGTCACTGCGCCGCGCCGATAACCGTTCCCAGTGTTCTTCGCCATTCAAATGCTCCTCAGCTGCACCCGCTCGTGGCGCCGCAGGTGTTGCACTTCATGCAGGTGCCGTTGCGCACCAGCGTGTAGTTGCCGCATTCGCCGCAGGCCTCGCCCTCGTAGCCCTGCATCTTCGCCCGGGTGCGGGCGTCGATCGCCACCGTGCCGGTGGCGAGGGCGGTCGCGCCCTCCGTCGCCGGCATCAGGGTGGCAACGGCGGCGAGCGGATCGGCCGCCCCCGGCAGCGCGGTCGCGCCGGCGACCGCCGCCCCGCCCTGGAGCACGACCAGCTCCTGCGGCAGGCGCTTCCTCAGATACCCGGTGGAGCTGATCTGCTTGAGCACCTCGAGCGACTTCGACGCCGCCCGGTCGGACAGCTCGGCCAGGTTGCCGGCGCGCTCGCCCTCGCCGAGGTCGTCGAAGCTCGCCCCGGCCGGCTTGACATGGGCGAGGTCGGTCCGGTCGAGGTAGCTGATCGCGAGCTCCCGGAAGATGTAGTCGAGGATCGAGGTCGCGTTCTTGATCGAGTCGTTGCCCTGCACCATGCCGGCGGGCTCGAACTTGGTGAAGGTGAAGGCGTCGACGAACTCCTCGAGCGGCACGCCGTATTGCAGGCCGACGCTGACCGCGATGGCGAAGTTGTTCATCATCGCCCGGAAGCCGGCCCCCTCCTTGTGCATGTCGATGAAGATTTCGCCAAGCCTTCCATCGGCATACTCGCCGGTCCTGAGGTAGACCTTGTGGCCGCCGACGATCGCCTTCTGGGTGTAGCCCTTGCGCCGCTCGGGCAGGCGCTGGCGGTGGCTGCGCACCACCTCCTTCACGATCACCTTCTCGACGATCTTCTCGGCGACGACCTGCGCCTTCTCGGCCGGCGTGCCGGCGGCGAGCACCTCCTCGGCCTCCTCGTCGTCCTCGACGAGCGCCGCGGCGAGCGGCTGCGAGAGCTTGGAGCCGTCGCGGTAGATCGCGTTGGCCTTCACCCCGAGCTTCCAGGAGAGCTCGTAGGCCGAAAGCACGTCCTCGATCGTCGCGGCGTTCGGCATGTTGATCGTCTTGGAGATCGCGCCCGAGATGAAGCTCTGCGCGGCCGCCATCATGCGGATGTGGCTCTCGACCGAAAGGAACCGCCGGCCCTTCTTGCCGCAGGGGTTGGCGCAGTCGAACACCGGGTAGTGCTCTTCCCGCAGATGCGGCGCGCCCTCCAGCGTCATCGTCCCGCAGACGTGGTCGTTGGCCGCCTCGATCTGCGCCCGGGTGAAGCCGAGGTGCCTGAGCAGGTCGAAGCTCGGGTCGGCGAGCTTCTCGGCCGGGATGCCGAGGGTGCCGGTGCAGAACGCCTCGCCCAGCGTCCACTGGTTGAACACGAAGCGGATGTCGAAGGCCGAGGGCAGCGCGCGCTCGATCCTCTCGATCTCCTCCGGCCCGAAGCCGTGCCCGATCAGCGCGGTGTGGTTGATCCCCGGCGCCTGGCCCAGCGAACCATGACCCACCGCATAGGCCACGATCTCGGCGATCTCGGCCGGGCGGTAGCCGAGCGCCTCGAGCGCGGCGGGCACCGAACGGTTGATGATCTTGAAGTAGCCGCCGCCGGCGAGCTTCTTGAACTTCACCAGCGCGAAGTCGGGCTCGATGCCGGTGGTGTCGCAGTCCATCACGAGGCCGATCGTTCCGGTGGGCGCGATCACGGTGGCCTGCGCGTTGCGGTAGCCGTTCCGCTCGCCCAGGCGCAGCGCCTCGTCCCAGGCGGATTTCGCAAGCGCCACAAGGCTCTGGTCGGGGCAGTTCGCATGGTCGAGCGGCACGGGCGCGACGTTCACGCCCTCGTAGCCCGCGGTCTCGCCATGCGCCGCGCGGCGGTGGTTGCGGATCACGCGGAGCATGTGTTCGCGGTTGCGCGCGAAGCCCGCGAAGGGCCCGAGCTCGCCCGCCATCTCGGCCGAGGTGGCATAGGCGACGCCGGTCATGATCGCGGTCAGAGCGCCGGCCATCGCCCGGCCCGCGTCGCTGTCGTAGCCGAGGCCCATGTTCATCAGCAGCCCGCCGATGTTGGCATAACCCAGGCCCAGCGTGCGGAAGTCGTGCGAAAGCTGCGCGATCTCCCGCGAGGGGAACTGCGCCATCAGCACGCTGATTTCCAGCGTGATGGTCCACAGCCGCGTGGCATGGACATAGGCCGCGGCATCGAACCGGCCGCCCCGGTAGAAGGTCAGCAGGTTCATCGACGCAAGGTTGCAGGCCGTGTCGTCGAGGAACATGTATTCCGAGCAGGGGTTCGAGCCGCGGATCGGCCCGTCCTCGGGGCAGGTGTGCCAGGCGTTGATCGTGTCGTGGAACTGGATGCCGGGGTCGGCGCAGGCCCAGGCCGCCTGCCCCACCTGCGCCCAGAGGTCGCGCGCCTTCACGGTCTTGGCCACCTTGCCGTCGGTGCGGCGGATGAGCGCCCAGTCCTCGTCGTTCCACACCGCCCTGAGGAAGGCATCCGTCACCCGGACGGAGTTGTTCGAGTTCTGCCCCGAGACCGTGGCATAGGCCTCGCTGTCCCAGTCGGTGTCGTAGGTCGGGAACTCGATCGAGGTGTAGCCCTGCCGCGCGTACTGCAGCACCCGGTTGATGTAGACCTCGGGGATCGCCGACTTCTTGGCCGCGCGGATCGCCGCCTTCAGCCCCTCGTTCCGGGCCGGGTCGGTGGCATCCTCCATGCTGCCGTCCCAGGCGCGGATCGCGGCGAAGATCGCGTTCAGGTGCCGCTCGTGCATCTTCGAGCCGGCGACCAGGCTGGCGACCTTCTGCTCCTCGATCACCTTCCAGTTGATGAACTGCTCGATGTCGGGGTGATCCATGTCGCAGATCACCATCTTGGCCGCGCGCCGGGTCGTGCCGCCCGACTTGATCGCGCCGGCGGCGCGGTCGCCGATCTTGAGGAAGCCCATCAGGCCCGAGGACCTGCCGCCGCCCGAGAGCCTCTCGCCCTCACCGCGCAGCGCCGAGAAGTTGGTGCCCGTGCCCGAACCGTACTTGAACAGCCGCGCCTCGCGCACCCAGAGGTCCATGATGCCGCCCTCGTTCACGAGGTCGTCGGCCACCGACTGGATGAAGCAGGCATGCGGCTGCGGGTGCTCGTAGGCGGAGTCGGACTTCACGAGCTTGCCGGTGCGGAAGTCCACGTAGTAGTGGCCCTGGCTCGGCCCGTCGATGCCGTAGGCCCAGTGCAGGCCGGTGTTGAACCACTGCGGGCTGTTCGGCGCCCCCATCTGCGCCGCCAGCATGTAGCGCATCTCGTCGTAGTAGGCGCGGGCATCCGCCTCGGAGGAGAAGTAGCCGCCCTTCCAGCCCCAGTAGGCCCAGGCGCCGGCGAGCCGGTCGAAGACCTGCCTGGCCGAGGTCTCGCCGCCGAAGCGTTCGGCCTCGGGAAGCGCCGCGAGCGCCTCCTCGTCGGGCACCGAGCGCCAGAGGAACTCCGGCACGCCCTTCTCCCGCACCCGCTTCAGCCGCGCCGCCACGCCGGCCTTGCGGAAATACTTCTGCGCGATCACGTCCGAGGCGACCTGGCTCCAGCCGGCCGGCACCTCGAGCCCCTCGAGACGGAACACGACCTTGCCGTCGGGGTTGCGGATCTCGGAGGTCGTCCTGGTGAACTCGATGCCCGCATAGGCGTCCTGCCCGGCCTCGGTGAACAAGCGTTCGATCTTCATGCCCCGTCTCTGCTTCTCAGTGCCCCGAAGGGCGCCCCTCGTTGTCCGCCGCCGGAGACAGGAGGAACCATCGCGCCCGCCCCCCCACGGCAGGCGCCGCCCGGCGGGCGCTGGCAGGCGCCCCGATGTTCGGCGGACTCTCCCCCTGTCGCGCTCGACACCATATGTAGTGTTTCGCCCGACAGCCAGCACAACCTGCCGTAGGCGCGGCCGAGGCGTCAACGGAAAATTCATCGCTGCCGCGAGAAATATGGCTTGACCGGATCCGGCCTCGCGCGGCCCTCCGGGCCGACGATTCGAGTCGCCGCGGAGACCGCCCGGCGCGGTGCCGGCCCGGCGCATGGACTTGCGCGCGGCTGCTGAGGCGGCACGCGAGAACGCCCCGGCGGCGGCCGGGGCGCGCGGAGCGTGTGGCGGGCTCGCGGAGCGCTGCCGCGGCGTTGCGCGGCGGCAACGTCAGCCGTCGGCGTCGGCCGGCACCAGCCGGATCAGCGGCGCCTCGGGCCCGTCGGCGATGACGTAGACGAAGCCGTCGGCCGGGCCGACCGCCACGTCGCGGATCCGCCAGCCCTGCCCCTCGAGCAGCCGCTCGGGCGGCGAGACCGACTCGCCCGCCACCTCGAAGAGGCCCAGATACCGGTGCGCGAGGTTGCCGATCAGCAGCCGGCCCTGCCATTCGGGAAAGGCCTCGCCCCGGTAGAAGACCATGCCCGAGGGCGGGAAGTTGTCGGCGCGCCCCGGCCCCCAGTGGAAGACGGGCGCAGTCACGCCCGGGATCTCGTCATGCCCGGACGAGATCTGCCGGCCGGTCCGGTAGTCCACCCCGTAGCCGGCGAGCGGCCAGCCGTAATTGGCGCCCCGCTCGATGATGTTGATCTCGTCGCCGCCCGCCTCGCCGTGCTCGGCGACCCAGAGCGCGCCGGTCTCGGGATGCACCGCCATCGCCTGGACGTTGCGGTGGCCGTAGGACCAGATGGCGGGCTCGGCGCCCGCGGTCCCGACGAAGGGATTGTCCGGGGGAACCGCGCCCTCGGGCGTCAGCCGGATCACCGCGCCGTTCGCGCTGGAGAGATCCTGCGCGATGTGGTCGGGCCCGAAGTCCTTGAACTGCCGGTCGCCGAAACCCACGAACAGCAAGCCGTCGGCGAAGGCGATGCGCGAGCCGAAGTGCCCGCGGCTCTCGCTGCTCGGGAAGGCCGGGAGGGCGACGAAGAGCACCTCCGTCGGGCCGAGGCGCATCGCCTCGAGGTCGAGCGGGGCGCGCCCGACATGGGTCGCCGTGCGGCCCTCGGCGTCGGCGCCGGTCCAGGTGAGGTAGAGGTAGGGCTCGGCCGGGAAGTCGGGGTGCAGCGCGATGTCGAGCAGCCCGCCCTGGCCGTCGGCCACGACCTCGGGCACCCCGGCGATCTCGGCCACCGCGCCGCTGTCGAGGGTGACGAGCCGGAGCGACCCCGTGCGCTCGGTGACGAGCAGCCGGTCGCCCTCGGGCAGGAAGGCGATCGCCCAGGGCGAGCGCAGCGCATCGACGACGGTCTCGACCGCGAACCGCGTCTCGGCCAGCGCCGGTGCCGCGGCGAGGCCGAGCGCGATGCCGAGCGCGACCGCGGACGGGCCTGCGCGGCGCCGCGCGGCGGGTCGGGGGGAGCGGCAGACTGGCATGGGCAAGGATCCTCCTCTGAACTGGCGCGACAGACCGGCGCGACGCCCTGTCTGCCGCTGGGGCTGGCCGCCGGGGCCGGCGCACGGCGGATTGCGGCGGATCAACGCCCGACCCGCGCCGCGGTTTCCGCCGCGCCGGCCGCCTGCGGTCACGAGCGCGCGAGGCGGCCGCGCGCCCGGCCGGCGGTCCTCGCCGCGCCCCGGTCGCCGAGGGCCGGGCGCGGCATCGGCGATCACCGCCCGACGCGCGCCGACCGCGCGGGCCGCGCGGCGGCGGCCGCAGCGCGACGCGTGACGGTCCGCGTGCGGTTTCGGCCGGAACAGGGCGCACACCCGGAAAACCGGCAATCCCGCCGGCCGCGCGCGTGGGGGGCGGCCGTTCTCGGGCGGGCCATAAACCGGCGGGAACACCCGCCGGCCGCGCGCGCGGGGGGCGGCCGGCCGCTGACGAGGCCCGGTCCAAATACTGGTCCCCGCCGGCCGCGCGCGGGGGGCGCCCGCAGTCCGCGGGCGACGGGCTCGTCACCCGCTTCCGCCGGCCGCGCACGCGGGGGGCGGCCGGGTGCCAGTGCTTCCACCGGCCCCCGGCGGAACCGCCGGCACCGGGAACGCGCCCGGTCGCCGCGCCGGGCGGCAGGAAGTGGCCGATCCGCACGGCCCGCCGCGGCGAAACCGGGGGGATGGTCGGGGCGGCGAGATTCGAACTCACGACCTTCTGTACCCAAAACAGACGCGCTACCAGGCTGCGCTACGCCCCGACGCGCGGCTTCTACCCCGGCAGGCCCGCCCGAGGAAAGGGCTCAGTCGGCGCAGGGCCAGGCCGCGGTCTCCTGCGGGATCGCGGGGTGGCGCAGTTCGGCGCCCGCGGCGATGCCGATCGCGCGGGCGAGCCCGCCGTTGATCTCGAGCACCACCAGCACCTCGCCCTCGCCGGGAATCGGGGTGCGGTCGCGCGGGACGGCGTTCTCGTGCACCTTGGTCACCCGGCCGGCGGCGTCGGCGAAGATCATGTCGAGCGGGATCAGCGTGTTCTCCATCCAGAACGCCACCGGCTGCGGCCGCTCGTAGACGAAGAGCATTCCGGCCGAGGCCGGCAGCCGCTCGCGGAACATCAGCCCGCGCGCGCGTTCGGCGGCATCGTCGGCAACCTCGACGGTGAAGGCGGCAGTGCCGAACGGCCCGCGCAGCTCCACCCGATCGCTCCGGCAGCCCGCGGCGGCGGCCGACGCAGCGGTGGCCGCGAGAGCGGCGGCAAGAAGGATGTCGCGGGGCATCAGGGGCTCAGTCCGGCTGCACGCGCGGGGCAGCATCCCACGGGGCGACCAGCGTCGCAAGGCGGCCGCGCCTGCCCTCGATGACCTTGATGCTGACCGCCTCGCCCGGCTGGAGATCGGCGAAGCCCGACCGGCGCAGCACCTCGATGTGGATGAACACGTCCTCGGGCCGGCCGAAGACGTTGGCGAAGCCGAACCCCTTGGCCTTGTCGAACCACTTGATCCGCGCCGGCAGGAGCGGGATCGCGGCGAGCGTCTCGGGGTCGAGCTCGGCGATGTCGTTCAGCCCCGAATGCGGCGGGACCGCCGGCGGCACGATCGAGATCACCGCCACCGCCTGGCGGCCGCGCGGCGTCTGCTGCACCTCGACCTCCACGGTCGCCTCCTCGGCAACCGAGCTCTGGCCGAAGTTCCTCAGCACGTTGGCATGCAGCAGGATGTCCGGCCCCCCGGCGTCGGCCACGATGAAGCCGAAGCCCTTCGCCGGGTCGAACCACTTCACCTTTCCCCGGATTCGGGTGTTCCCGGACTCGTTCTCCGTGTCGGCCAAAGCGGCACCGTCTCCCCTTCTTGCGCCCTACATCTCCGCCGAACCCAAGGGGAATGCAAGGAGATTTTCCCCTTAAGGACAGACATTTGCATTTCGCGAAGCGTGAATGTCATGGGTAGAGGCGGGTCACTTCCCAGCTTGCATCGAGCGACTCGCGCCGCCATCTGAACCGGTCGTGCAGGCGGAAGGCGCCGTCGGCCCAGAACTCGATCTCCAGCGGATCGATGCGGAATCCGCCCCAGAACTCGGGCCGCCGCGGCGCGGTTCCGTGCAGCGCCGTCATGCGGGCGACCTCGGCCATGAGCGCGGCGCGGGACTCGAGCGGCTGCGACTGCCGGGAGGCCCAGGCGCCGAGGCGGCTCTTCAGCGATCGCGAGGCGAAATACGCATCTGCCCGTGGCCCATCCTCCCTCTCCACGAGCCCCCGGACCCTCACCTGCCGGCGGATCGTCTTCCAGTGTAGCACGAAGGCGGCCTTCCCGCTCGCACCGATTTCGCGCGCCTTGGCCGAGCCGTAGTTGGTGTAGAAGAAGAAGCCGCCGCGCCCGCCGCCCGAGGTGTCCTCGATCTCGCGCAGCAGAACCATGCGCACGTTCGGCATGCCCTCGGCATCGACGGTGGCGAGCGCGATCGCATCGGGGTCGTTCGGCTCCGTCCTGGCCGCCTCGGCCATCCACGCCTTCACCAGCGCGAACGGGTCGTCGCCCGCGAATATGCCGTCCCTGTCGCTCATCCCCTGCTCCCTCCCGCATTCCTTGGCCGGCGGCCGGAGCGGCCGCAACCTGACGTTTTGGAGATGTCCGTTCGGCAGGTCAAACGCGGCCGGGCCCGGCCGCAGGGCGGAGGCGGCCGTCTTGAAGCACTCCGCGCAATCGCCTAAACGGGCGGGGGCGCTTGGGCGATCGGCGTCACAGGGGAACTCTGCCATGAGCACGGGACTGATGGCCGGCAAGCGCGGCCTGATCATGGGTCTGGCGAACGACAAGTCGATCGCCTGGGGCATCGCCAGGGCGCTGCACGACGCGGGCGCCGAGCTGGCGCTCTCCTACCAGGGCGATGCCTTCCGCAAGCGCGCCGAACCGCTCGCCGCGCAGCTCGGCGTGCGCCATCTCATCGACTGCGACGTGACCGACGAGGGTTCGCTCGACCGTGCCTTCGCGCATCTCGCCGGCGCCTGGGGCAGCCTCGACTTCGTGGTCCACGCCATTGCCTTCTCCGACAAGGAGGAGCTGCGCCACCGCTACGTCGACACCACGCCGGCGAACTTCCGCATGACGATGGACGTCTCGGTCTATTCCTTCACCGCCGTCGCGCAGCGGGCCGAGAAGCTGATGCCGAACGGCGGCGGGCTGCTGACGCTGACCTACTACGGCGCCGAGAAGGTGATGCCGCACTACAACGTCATGGGGGTCGCCAAGGCCGCGCTCGAGGCGAGCGTGCGCTATCTCGCCGAGGATCTCGGCAAGCAGGGCATCCGCGTGAACGCGATCTCGGCCGGGCCGATCAAGACGCTGGCCGCCTCGGGAATCGGCGACTTCCGCTACATCCTGAAGTGGAACGAGCTGAACTCGCCGCTGCGCCGGAACGTGACGCAGGAAGAGGTCGGCAAGTCCGCGCTCTACCTGCTCTCCGACCTCGGGTCGGGGGTGACGGGCGAGGTGCTGCACGTCGATGCCGGATACCACGCCGTGGGCATGAAGGCGGTGGACGCGCCCGACATCGCCGTCGTGACGCGCAACGCACGGGAGGCCGCGCAGTGACCGACCGCCTGCCCCACGAGAAGGGGTTCCACGTCAGCTGGGACCAGATCCACCGCGATGCCCGCGCGCTCGCCTGGCGGCTGGACAAGCAGGGGCCGGGGCCGGACGGGTCGTGGAGGGCGGTCGTGGCGATCACCCGCGGCGGCATGGCGCCCGCGATGATCGTGAGCCGCGAGCTCGGCATCCGCACCGTCGACACGATCAGCGTCAAGAGCTACAGCCACCAGGACCAGGGCGAGGTCAAGGTGCTGAAGGCGCCGCAGGCCGAGCTGATGGGCGACGGGACCGGCATCCTCGTGGTCGACGACCTCGTCGACTCGGGCAAGACGCTCGAGGTCGTGCGCCGGCTCTACCCAAAGGCGCATTTCGCCACCGTCTACGCCAAGCCCAAGGGCAAGCCGATGGTCGATACCTATGTCACCGAGGTGAGCCAGGACACCTGGATCTTCTTCCCCTGGGACATGGCGCTGCAATACGTCGAACCCTACCGCGGGCGGGACTGAGCCGCGGATGGCGGCGGCCGGGGGGCTGTCTGCCCCCCGGGCCCCCCGAGGATACTTCGAAAAGGGGAAGAAGGCGCGGCGGCAATGGCAATCATCCTCAACCCGCGCATGGCCGCGACCGAGCCGCCGCCGGTGATGGAGGCGCGGCGCTGGATCGCGGGGCGGAGCTTCCCCCCCGACCGCCCGCTGCTGAACCTCAGCCAGGCCGCCCCGGTCGAGCCGCCGCCCGAGCCGCTGCGGCAGGCCATGGCCGACGCCGTGCTCCGCGACCCCCAGGCGCATCTCTACGGGCCGGTGCTCGGTCTGCCGGAGCTGCGGGCGCAGGTCGCGGCGGACTGGAGCGCGGCCTATGGCGGCGAGATCCGCGAGGCGCAGGTGGCGATCACCTCCGGCTGCAACGAGGCCTTCGCGGCCGCCGTCGCGACGCTCGCCGGCGAGGGCGACGAGGTGATCCTGCCAACGCCCTGGTATTTCAATCACAAGATGTGGCTCGACATGGCGGGCATCCGCGCCCTGCCGCTGCCCGCCGGGCCGGGCCTGATCCCCGAGCCGGGGCGGGCGGCCGGGCTGATCGGGCCGCGGACGCGGGCGCTGGTCCTCGTCAGCCCGAACAATCCCGGCGGCGTCGAATATCCCGCGGAGGTGCTGCGCGCCTTCCTCGAGCTCGCCCGCGCGCGGGGCATCGCGCTGATCCTCGACGAGACCTACCGCGACTTCCACAGCCGCGCGGGGGCGCCGCATGACCTCTTCGGTGACCCCGACTGGTCGGACACGCTGATCCAGCTCTATTCCTTCTCGAAGGCCTACCGGCTCACCGGCCACCGGGTCGGCGCCATCGTCGCCGCCGAGGCGCGGCTTGCCGAGGTCGAGAAGTTCCTCGACACCGTGACCATCTGCCCCGCCCAGCTCGGCCAGATCGCGGCGCTCTGGGGGATGCGGCACCTCGGCAGCTGGCTTGCCGGCGAGCGGGCCGAGATCCTTGCCCGGCGCGCGGCGATCGAGGCGGGGTTCCCGGCGCTGGAGCACTGGCGACTGCTGGGCTGCGGGGCCTACTTCGCCTATGCCGCGCACGACTATTCCCTGCGGTCGGACGTGCTCGCCCGCCGGCTGGTCGAGGAGCAGAGCCTGCTGCTGCTGCCCGGAACGATGTTCCGCCCCGCGGACGACCCCGCCGGCGCGCGCGAGGTCAGGATCGCCTTTGCCAACGCCGACCGCGCGGGGCTGGCCACGCTGTTCCGGCGGCTGGCTGCGTTCGCGCCCTGAAGGCTTGCCCCCTCCCGGCTTCCGCCGTAGAGGATGGGCCCGCGCGGAACCGGGCGGATCCCGGGGAGGACCACATGGCGGATCGGCCGAAGAAGAAAGCGAACCTCGTCGTCTGGCTGGTGCTCGGCCTGCTCGTGTTCGCCCTCGGCGGCTTCGGGATCGGCAACTTCGGCGGCACGGTCCGCGCGATCGGTTCGGTCGGCAGCACCGAGATTCCGGTGCAGGAATACATGCTTGCGCTGCAGGGGGAGCTGCGCGCGCGGCAGGCGCAGAGCGGGCGGCCGATCCCGCTGGCCTCGCCCGAGGGCGCGGCCGTCGCCCAGGAGGTGCAGCGCCAGCTCGTCGGAGCCGCCGCGCTCGAGAACGAGACCGCGCGGCTGGGCCTGTCGGTCGGCGACGAGGCGGTGCGGGCCGAGGTGATCGCCACCCCGGCCTTCCAGGGCCTCGACGGCAAGTTCGACCGGGCAGCCTATGCCGACGTGATCCGGCGCAGCGGCCTCTCGGAGGCGGATTTCGAGGAGAACATCCGCACCGATGCGGCCACCGGCCTCGTGCGCGCGGCGGTCGTCGCCGGCATCGAGCCCCCCGTCACGCTGGTCGAGCGTTCGGCGGCCTTCGCCGGCGAGCGGCGCGACATCCTCTGGCTGCGGCTCGACGCCGCCGCCCTGCCCGAGCCGCTTGCCGCCCCGACCGAGGCGGAGCTCGAGGCGACCTACGAAGCCGATCCCGCCGCCTACACCCTGCCCGAGCGCAAGCGCATCACCTATGTCGCGCTGACGCCCGAGTCGCTCGTGGACGAGGTGACGGTGGACGAGGCCGAGGTGCGCCGGCTCTACGAGGAGCGCTCGGCCGACTTCAACGTGCCCGAGCGCCGCCTCGTCGAGCGGCTGGTCTTCCCCGACGCCGCCGCGGCCGAGGCGGCGCGGGCGCGGCTCGACAAGGGCGAGGCCAGTTTCGACGACCTGGTGGCGGAACGCGGGCTCGCGCTCATCGACGTCGATCTCGGCGACGTCAGCGAGGAGGACCTGGGCGCGGCCGGCCCGCCGGTGTTCGCGCTCGAGGCCGCGGGCGTCGCCGGCCCGATCGAGACGCCGCTCGGCCCGGCGCTGTTCCGGGTGAACGCGGTGCTGCCGGCGCAGGTGACGCCGTTCGAGGAGGTGCGCGACGATCTTGCCGGCGAGATCGCGGTGGACCGCGCGCGGCGGCAGATCGACTCGCTGCGCGAGGGGATCGAGGATCTTCTCGCCGCCGGCAACACGCTCGAGACCGTGGCGGAGCAGACCGCCATGGAGCTCGGCACGATCGAGTTCGGGCCAGACACGGCCGACGGCATCGCCGGTTACGAGGCCTTCCGCGAGAAGGCGGCCGCCGCCACCGCCGAGACGCTGCCCGAACTCTTCCAGCTCGAGGACGGCGGCGTGGCCGCGCTCAGGGTGGATGCGGTGCTGCCGCCGGCGCTCCAGCCGCTCGAGGACGTGCGCGAGCGGGTGATCGCCGACTGGCAGCGCGCCGAGACCGAAGCCCGGCTGACCGCGCTGGCCGAGGAGCTGAAGGCCGCGCGCGGCCAGGGGCGCAGCTGGGAGGAGCTCGGCCGCCAGCCCGAGGCCCGGACCGGGCTCGCCCGCGACAGCTTCCTCGAGGGCGCGCCCGAAGGGCTCGTCGCCGACGCCTTCGGCCTGCCGCAGGGCGGTATCGCCATCCGCGCCGGAGAGGACGGCTCGGTGCACCTCGTCGAGGTGACCGCGATCATCCCGCAGGATCCCGAAAGCGAGGAGGCGGCGACGCTGCGCGAGTCGATCGGCACGGCTGCGGCGCAGGGCATCGCGCAGGATGCGCTGAACCGGTTCATCGCCGCGCTCGAGGCGGAGGCGGGGATCTCGCTCAACCAGTCCGCGATCAACGCGGCGCACGCGCAGTTCCCGTGAGGTCCGCGTGGCGCTGAGCCCGAGCTACGAGGCCTTCGAGGCCGGCTACTGCGCGGGGCGGAACCAGGTGGTCTGGACCCGGCTTGCCGCGGATCTCGACACGCCGGTATCGCTCATGCTGAAGCTCGCGGGCGCGCGGGCCGACAGCTTCATGCTGGAAAGCGTGACCGGCGGCGAGGTGCGCGGGCGCTACTCGGTCGTGGGGCTGAAGCCCGACGTGATCTGGCAGTGCCACGGCGAGCGCAGCCGGATCAACCGGCAGGCGCGCTTCGACGCCGCCGCCTTCGAGGAGCTTCCCGGACATCCGCTCGACACGCTCCGCGGGCTGATCGCCGAGAGCCGGATCGAGATGCCCGAGGGACTGCCGGCCATCGCCGCCGGGCTGTTCGGCTATCTCGGCTACGACATGATCCGCCTCGTGGAGCGGCTGCCGCAGCCGAACCCCGACCCGCTGGGCCTGCCCGATGCGGTGCTGATGCGGCCCTCGGTGGTCGCGGTGCTCGACGGGGTGAAGGGCGAGGTCACGGTCGTCTCGCCGGCCTGGGCGGGTTCGGGCCTCTCTCCGCGGGCGGCCTATGCGCAGGCCGCCGAACGGGTGATGGACGCGGTGCGCGACCTCGAGCGCAGCGCCGCGGGCGAGAGCCGGAGCCTTGCCGACGCACCCGCCCCGCTGGGCGAGGCGGTGTCGAACTTCACCAAGGAAGGCTACAAGGCCGCGGTCGAGAAGGCGAAGGACTACATCCGCGCGGGCGACATCTTCCAGGTGGTGCCGAGCCAGCGCTGGACGCTGGACTTCCCCCTGCCCCCGTTCGCGCTTTACCGTTCGCTCAGAAGGACGAACCCCTCGCCCTTCATGTTCTACTTCAACTTCGGCTGCTTCCAGATCGTGGGCGCGAGCCCGGAGATCCTGGTGCGGCTGCGCGACGGCGAGGTGACGATCCGCCCGATCGCGGGCACCCGCCCGCGCGGGCGCACGCCCGAGGAGGACCGCGCGCTGGAGGCCGAGCTTCTGGCCGACCCCAAGGAAAGGGCCGAGCACCTGATGCTGCTCGACCTGGGGCGCAACGACGTGGGCCGGGTGGCGCGGATCGGCACGGTGCGCCCGACGGAGCAGTTCGTCATCGAACGCTACAGCCACGTGATGCACATCGTCTCGAACGTGGTGGGCGAACTCAAGGAGGGAGAGGACGCCCTTTCCGCCCTGCTCGCCGGCCTGCCGGCCGGCACCGTCTCGGGCGCGCCGAAGGTGCGGGCGATGGAGATCATCGACGAGCTCGAGCCCGAGAAGCGCGGCGTCTACGGCGGCGGCGTGGGCTACTTCGCCGCCAACGGCGAGATGGACATGTGCATCGCGCTGCGCACGGCGGTCGTGAAGGACGGCAGGCTCTACATCCAGGCCGGCGGCGGGGTGGTCTACGACAGCGACCCCGAGGCCGAGTGGCAGGAGACCGTCAACAAGGCCCGGGCGATCCGCGCGGCGGCGGAAGAGGCGGGGCGTTTCGCGGGCGGCGGCAACGGCTGACGCCACCGCCCCTGTCACGCCCCTGTCACGCCTTGTCGGCGGGCCTGGCGTTGAGCTGGCCGTAGCCCGCCTCGCCAAGCCTGTCGTAGAGCGCGATCTGCGTCTCGAGGAAGTCGATGTGGCCTTCCTCGTCGGAGATGAGTTCCTCGAAGAGGTTCTTCGAGACGTAGTCGCCCACCTTCTCGCAATGGTCGCGCGCCTCGACATAGAGCTTGCGCGCGTCGTATTCGGCGGCAAGGTCGCAGTCGAGCGTCTCGCGCACCGTCTGGCCGATGCGGAGTGGATCGAGCTTCTGCAGGTTCGGGTGCCCCTCGAGGAAGATGATCCGCGCGATCAGCTTGTCGGCGTGGTGCATTTCCTCGATCGATTCGGCGCGGGACTTGGCGGCGAGGTGGCCGAAGCCCCAGTCTTCCTGCAGGCGGTAGTGCAGCCAGTACTGGCTGACGGCCGTCAGCTCACTTCTGAGCGCGGCGTTGAGGTAGTCGATGACCTTCTTGTCGCCCTTCATGCGTGCTTCCCCGTCCGGTGGCTTCGGGCGCGCGGCCGCAGCCGCGCAGGTTCGGTGGAACCTTCAGGTTATCGCAGCTGAGCATTGTGTCCAGAACCAGCGGCAGGCAGCCGCCGCATTGCGCCCGCTTGCCCAGGGCACGCCACACCTTGCCGGGGGTGATGATCGTGTGCGGATCGGCCGCGCGCATCCAGTCCACCGCGGCGCGGATGTCGTGGTCGGTGATCCGGGTGCAGTGGCAGACGATCATCGGGCACCTCCGCAGTTTTTCTGAGAAAAGAAGTCGGAAATGTCAAACCCGATTCCGCAACCGCGATCTTCCGCCGCAAGCGTGGCGCCGGAATGACAAGGGCCGCCCGAAGGCGGCCCCGACGACAGCCGATCCTGCCGGTTCAGAGCTCGTCGAGCTTCTCGACGGCCTTCTTCAGCTCCTCCTTCGTGGCCTTCTTCTCGGTGACCTTCGCGACCGAGAAGATGTGGTCCACCACCTTGTCCTCGAACACCGGCGCGTGGATCGCCTGGCGCGCCCGGGCGTTCTTCTGCACGAACTCGAAGAAGGCGCGTTCCTGGCCCGGATACTGCCGCGCCTGCGACATCACCGCCTGCGCCATCTCGGCGTCGGTCACCTTCACCTCGGCGCGGTTGCCGATCTCGGCCAGCAGCAGGCCGAGCCGCACCCGGCGTTCGGCGAGCCTGACATGCTCCTCGGTCGGCTCGATGTGGCCGTGCGCATGGCCCTGCTCCTCGGGGTGTTCCTCGTGCCAGAGCTGGTGCGCGATCTGGTTCGCCTCGGCTTCGACGAGGCTCGGCGGCAGGTCGAAGCGGACCTCGCTGTCGAGCGCGTCGAGCAGCGCGCGCTTCATCACCGCGCGCGCCGCGCCCTCGTATTCGGCCTTCAGGCGCTCGCGGATCTGGCCCTTGAGCGCCTCGAGGTTCTCGGCGCCGAACCTGGCCGCAAGCGCGTCGTCGAGCGCGGCCTTGACCGGTTCCTTCACCGCCTTCACGGTCACCTCGAAGACGGCGGCCTTGCCCGCCAGCTCGCGGTTGCCGTAGCTCTCGGGGAAGGTGACCTCCACCGTCTTCTGCTCGCCCGCCTTGACGCCCAGGAGCTGGTCCTCGAAGCCGGGAATGAACGAGCCCGAGCCGAGCACCAGCGCGAAATCCTCGGCCGCGCCGCCCTGGAAGGCCTCGCCCCCGATCCGGCCGACGAAGTCGATCACGACCTGATCGCCCTCCTTCGCCTTGCTGCCCTTCTTGCGGTCGGCGAAGCTGCCGGCGTTCTGCGCAAGCTTGTCGAGCGCCTCGTCCACCGCCTCGTCGTCGGGCTCGACCACGAGCTTCTCGAGGCTGATCTTGCCGAGATCGGCCTCGGGAATGGCGGGCAGCGCCTCGTAGGCGAGCGAGACGACGACATCGTCGCCCTCCTTCCAGCCCTCGGTCTTCATGCTCACGTCGGGCTGCAGCGCCGGGCGGTCACCGGTGGCATCGAAGTGGCGCTTCATCGCCGCGTCGACCGCTTCCTGCATGGCCTCGCCGAGCAGCTGGCGGCCATACTGCTTGCGCAGCAGCGCGATCGGAACATGGCCCTTGCGGAAGCCCTTCATCGCGATGTTGGGCTGCGCCTCGGCGAGCTTGGCCTGCACCTTGGCGTCGAGCTCCTGCGCGGTCACGGTGATCTCGTAGCCGCGCTTCAGCCCGTCCTTCAGGGTCTCGATAACCTGCATCGTCATCCTCTCGTGTCTTCCTCCGGCGGGGTCTGGTGCGGGTGGAGGGACTTGAACCCCCACGCCTTGCGGCGCCAGAACCTAAATCTGGTGCGTCTGCCAGTTCCGCCACACCCGCGCGCTGCCCGAAATCCAAGGAGGCAGCCTTCGTCGCCGAGAGGCCGCCTCCGAAATCGCGGACCTTCTAGCAAAGCCGGCAGGGGGATGTAAGGGGAAAACGGCGGCCACGCGGACCCGGGGAAGCGGGGGGCGCTGCCCCCCGGGCCCCCCGGCGTATTTGGGACAAGAGGAAGATCAGGCGCCGAGCCGGCGCAGGACCTTCGGCAGCTCTTCGGGGAGGTCCTCGGCGATCAGGCCGGGGCCGAAGGAGAGCGCGCATTCCACGTGCAGCCAGGCGGCGGCCTCGGCGGCCTCGAAGGGCGCGAAGCCGCGGGCGAGGAGGCCCGCGACGAAGCCCGCGAGCACGTCGCCCGACCCGGCCGTGGCGAGCCAGGGCGCGGCGCGGTCCTGGTGGGCGGCGCTGACCGCGCAGCGCCCCGAGGGATCGGCGATGACGGTGTCGGCGCCCTTGAGGAGCACCGTGCAGCCGGCGCGCGCGGCGGCCGCGCGGGTGGCGTCAACCTTGCTGAAGGCGGGTCCCGTCGTTGCGGGCGCGGCAAGCTTCGCCGCGATGTCGGGAAACAGGCGGGCGAATTCGCCGGCATGCGGTGTGAGCAGGCAGGCGCCGTGCAGGCGGGCGAAGAGGTCGGGATGCCGGGAGAGGAGGGTGAGGGCATCGGCGTCGAGCACGGTGGGCCGCGCCGCGCCGAGGGCCGCCGCGAGAAGTCCCGCCTCGCGCGCGCCGGTTCCGAGCCCCGGGCCGAGGCAGAGGGTGCCGATGCGCGGATCCTCCAGAGCCAGCGCCAGCGCGTCGGCGTCGGCGAGGGGGCGCAGCATGACCGCGTCGAGCCGCGCCGCGTTCTCGGGCAGCGCCTCGGGCGGGCAGCCCACCGTCGCCAGCCCCGCCCCGATCCGGAGCGCCGCCCGGGCGGCGAGCCGGGCGGCGCCCCCGCGGCCGGGGCCGCCTGCCAGGATCAGAGCATGGCCGTGGGCATACTTGTGCGCGCCCTGCCCGTCTGGCCCGCCCTTGCCGAGCGGCAGGCGCGGCGCGGCGAGCCGGACCGGGGACCCGGTTCCCGCCGGAGGCGCCGCCGCGCCGCCGCGGGGCAGGCCGATGTCGGCCACGACGACCCGGCCGCAGAGGGCCGGGCCGCGGGCGAGGACATGGCCGAGCTTGCGCGCATGGAAGGTGACCGTCAGGTCCGCCCGCACGGCGACGCCGCCATCCAGCACGTGCCCGCTGTCGGAACAGAGCCCGCTCGGCAGGTCCACCGCGACGACGGGCGGCCGGCCGGAGCCGGTGCCGGCGCCGGAGTGCGGGGCGTGCAGCCATTCGGGGAGGACTCCCCCGGGTCGCAGCGGCCGGGCGAGTCCGGTGCCGAAGAGCGCATCCACCACGAGGTCGCAGTCCGCCGCGCGGCAGGCCGTGTCGGCCGCGAGCGGCCGGATGGCGCCCTGCGCCGCCCAGCGGTCGCGGTTGGCGCGGGCATCGGGGGGCAGGCGCTCCGGGTCGCCGAGCAGGAGGACCTCGACCGCCCAGCCCCAGTCCCTCAGGAGCCGGGCGATGACGAAGCCGTCGCCGCCGTTGTTGCCGGGGCCGCAGAGGACCGCGGCGCGCCGCCAGGTTGCGGCGAGCTCCGGCCATTGCGCCAGGACCGCCTCGACGACCCCCCTGCCCGCCCGCTCCATGAGCTCGAGCCCGGTGACCGCGCCCGAGGCAATCGCGGCCTGCTCGATGGCGCGCATTTGGGCAGATGTCAGGAGTTCGTCCATCCGGCCGCGGCTCCGCGTTCTCACGCCGCCCATCCGGGCGGCGACTTGCACAACAAACAGGCAGAGCGTCGGAATTCGCCCGGCGCCCCCGCAGGCCTCCAGCCTAGCGAATTGTGGCCGCCGGGCGAAAGTGGTGAGACGGCCCGCGACGGACAACCGAGGAGGACGCGGGCGCCATGAAGAAGATCGAGGCGATCATCAAGCCCTTCAAGCTCGACGAGGTGAAGGAGGCGCTCCAGGACGCCGGCGTGCAAGGCCTCTCGGTGATCGAGGTGAAGGGCTTCGGGCGCCAGAAGGGGCATACCGAGCTCTACCGTGGCGCGGAGTATGTCGTGGACTTCCTGCCGAAGGTGAAGATCGAGGTCGTGCTGCCCGATGCGCAGGTCGATGCCGCGATCGAGGCGATCATCGGCGCGGCGAGGACCGACAAGATCGGCGACGGCAAGATCTTCGTCTCGACCGTGGAACAGGCCATCCGCATCCGCACGGGGGAGACCGGCGAGGACGCCCTCTAGCCCCCGACCGCCCGATACCGCGCGCAGGGCCGCCGGGCCCGGGGCGCCCCGCAACGCTCGCTACCACGAAGGGAAGAAGGCATGAGCAAGAAGGACGTTCTGAAGACGATCAAGGACGAGGAGGTCGAGTACGTCGACATCCGCTTCACCGATCCGCGCGGCAAGCTGCAGCACGTCACCGTGATGAGCGACCTCGTCGACGAGGACTTCCTGGAGGAAGGCTTCATGTTCGACGGCTCGTCGATCGCCGGCTGGAAGTCGATCGACCAGTCCGACATGAAGCTGATGCCGGACCCCGCCACGGCCTATCTCGACCCGTTCTACGCCGAGAAGACGCTCTGCCTGCACTGCAACGTGGTCGAGCCCGACACCGGCGAGCCCTACAGCCGCGACCCGCGCTCGACCGCGGTGAAGGCCGAGGCCTACCTGAAGTCGACCGGAATCGGCGATGCGGCCTACTTCGGGCCGGAGGCCGAGTTCTTCATCTTCGACGACGTGCGCTATTCGGTGACGCCGTCGAAGGTGGCCTACCAGATCGATGCCGACCAGGCCGCCTGGAACACCGACAGCGAATACGAGACGGGCAACCTCGCCCACCGGCCGGGCCACAAGGGCGGCTACTTCCCGGTCAACCCGATGGACGAGGGCCAGGACATCCGCTCGGAGATGCTCTCCACGATGAAGCGGATGGGGATGAAGGTCGACAAGCACCATCACGAGGTCGCGACCTGCCAGCATGAGCTGGGTCTGGTCTTCGACACGCTCACGACCCAGGCCGACAACATCCAGAAGTACAAGTACGTCATCCACAACGTGGCGCATGCCTACGGCAAGACGGTGACCTTCATGCCCAAGCCGATGAAGGGCGACAACGGCTCGGGCATGCATGTCAACATGTCGATCTGGAAGGACGGCAAGCCGCTCTTCGCGGGCGACAAGTATGCCGACCTCAGCCAGGAGGCGCTGTGGTACATCGGCGGCATCCTGAAGCACGCCAAGGCGCTCAATGCGCTGACCAACCCCGGCACCAACAGCTACAAGCGGCTGATCCCGGGCTTCGAGGCGCCGGTGCTGCGCGCCTATTCGGCGCGCAACCGCTCGGGCTGCATCCGCATCCCGTGGACCGAGAGCCCGAAGGCCAAGCGCGTCGAGGCCCGCTTCCCCGATCCCTCGGCCAACCCCTATCTCGCCTTCGCCGCGCTGCTGATGGCGGGGCTCGACGGGATCAGGAACAAGATCGACCCCGGCCCGTCGTCCGACAAGGACCTCTACGACCTGCCGCCCGAGGAGCTGGCGCAGATCCCTACCGTCTGCGGCAGCCTCCGCGAGGCGCTCGAGAGCCTCGAGGCCGACCACGAGTTCCTGCTCGCCGGCGACGTCTTCAACAAGGACCAGCTCGAGGGCTACATGGCGCTCAAGTGGGAAGAGGTCTACGAGTACGAGCACACGCCGCACCCGGTCGAATACAAGCTCTACTACAGCTGCTGAGACGGCCGCAGGCAGCGTCGCGCGCCGCGCCGGGGAACCGGCGCGGCGTTCTGCTGCCACGAGGCCCCAGGATCGCCGTTCGGCCCGGGCGGGCCGGAGCGACGCGCGATGACCGACGACCCGCTTGCGCCGCGCCTCCGCTTCCGGCTCCTGCTCGACCGGCCGGTCGCCATCGGGCCGGGCAAGGCGGATCTGCTGGCGGCCATCGCCCGGACCGGCTCGATCGCCGCGGCCGGCCGCGCGACGGGCATGAGCCACGGCAAGGCCTGGGCCCTGATCACCGCGACGAACGGCCGGTTCCGCGAGGCGCTGGTCGTCTCGTGCCGCGGCGGGCACGCGCACGGCGGCGCCGAACTGACCCCGATGGGCGAGACCGTCCTTGCGCTCTGCAGGGCGATCGAGCGCCGGGCGTCGCAGGCGGTCGCCGCGGATCTGGACTGCTGCGCGCAGCTTCCGGCACGAAACCCCCCGGGCGCCGAGCCGTTCCGGCTCGGCCGTGGAAACGGCGCCGATCCGCCGATATCTTCCGACAGACATGTCGACAGGAGACGATGATGCCGGCCAGTCCCGGACGGACCCCCCTTCTGCCGCGCCGCGCCGTCCTGCGGGCAAGCGCGGCCTTCGCCTTCGCGACGGCCGCCGTGCGCGTCGGGCCGGCGGCGGCGCAGGATGACGGGGCCGCGGCGCCGGTGATCGCGGCCGCGTCGGATCTGCAGTATGCCGTGACCGAGATCGCCGCCGCCTTCGCCGCCGAGACGGGCCGGCAGGTGAGGCTCTCCTTCGGCTCGACCGGAACCTTCGCCGCCCAGATCCGGCAGGGCGCGCCGTTCGAGATGTTCATGGCCGCCGACCAGAGTTTCATCGCCGAGCTCCACGCCGAGGGTCTGACCCGCGACGAAGGCGTGCTCTATGCCGAGGGCCGCATCGTGCTGATCGCCCCGCACGGCTCGGCGCTGAAACCCGATGCGCGGCTCGACGGGCTGGCGGCCTTGATCGACGCCGGCAGGCTGAGCCGCTTCGCCATCGCCAACCCCGAACACGCGCCCTACGGCCTGCGGGCGATGGAGGCCCTGCGGCACCGGGGCCTCTGGGAGAGGATCCGGCCGTTCCTCGTCCTCGGCGAGAACGTCAGCCAGGCGGCGCAGTTCGCGCTGTCGGGCAATGCCGAGGGCGGCATCATCGCCCTCTCGCTGGCGCTGGCGCCCGAGGTCGCGGCGCGGGGCGCATACGCGCCGATCCCGCGCGACTGGCACGAGCCGCTGCTGCAGCGCATGGCGCTGCTGAAGCACGCCGGCCCGGTGGCCGGGGAATTCTACGCCTACCTCCAGTCGCCGAAGGCGCGCGCGATCATGGCGCGATACGGCTTCGTGCTGCCCGACGGGGGCTGACCTTGGACTGGATGGCGCTGACGCTTTCGCTGGAACTCGCCGCCTGGACGGTGGCCATCCTGCTGCCGGTCTCGGTGTTCGCCGGGCGATGGCTGGCCTACGGGCGGTTCCGCGGCAAGGGCGCGGTCGAGGCGCTGGTCATGCTGCCGCTGGTCCTGCCGCCCACGGTCTTCGGCTTCTACCTGCTTCTGGCCTTCGGGAGGACCTCGCCGGTCGGGGCCGTCTGGCAGCAGGCCTTCGGGCATCAGCTCGTCTTCACCTTCGAGGGGCTGGTGGTCGCCTCGGTCATCTTCAACCTGCCCTTCGCGATCCAGCCCGCGCAGCGCGGCTTCGAGGCGGTCGCGGCCGAGCTGCGCGAGGCGGCGGCCACCTGCGGCATGTCGCCCCTGCGCAGCCTCTGGCAGGTGGAGCTGCCGCTGGCCTGGCCGGGCATCCTGACCGCGATGGTCCTGACCTTCGCGCACACGCTGGGGGAATTCGGCATCGTGCTCATGGTCGGCGGCTCGATCCCGGGCGAGACCAGGACCATCGCGATCGCCATCTACGACCGGGTGCAGGCCTTCGACATGGCCGGTGCGGGGGTCATGTCGGCGACCCTGGTCGCGATCTCGCTCGTCACCATCCTGACGACGTTCCTGCTGTCGCGGCGGATCGGGCGGAGGCTCTCCTGATGGGGCTCGACGTCGCGGTGCGCGCCGCCGGACCGATCCCGCTCGACGCGGCGTTCCGCGTGGAGGAAGGCGAGCTGATGGCCCTCGTCGGCCATTCGGGATCGGGCAAGACGACGCTCCTGCGCACCATCGCCGGGCTCTGGCGGCCGACCTCGGCGCGCGTCCGCGTGGCCGGCGAGGTCTGGCTCGACACCGGGCGGGGCATCGATCTGCCGCCGCATCGGCGGCATGCCGGGGTGGTGTTCCAGAGCTATGCGCTCTTCCCGCACATGAGCGCGGCCGCAAACGTCATGGCGGCGATGGACCGGGGCCTGCCCGACCGCCGCGCCGAGGCCGAGCGGCTGCTCGGGCTCGTGGGCCTCAGCGGCCTGGCCGACCGGCGGCCGGCCGAGCTTTCCGGCGGCCAGCAGCAGCGCGTCGCCCTGGCCCGCGCCCTGGCCAGGCGGCCGCGGGTGCTGCTGCTCGACGAGCCCTTCTCGGCGGTGGACCGGGCCACGCGCGAGAGCCTCCATGCCGGGATCCTGGCCCTGCGCGCCCATCTCGCGATGCCCGTCGTCCTTGTCACCCACGACATGAACGAGGCGCAGCTTCTCGCCGACCGCATGGCGGTGATCGAGAAGGGCCGGATCCTGCGGGACGGCAGCACGGCCGAGGTCATGGCCGATCCCGAGGCGCTCAGGGCGCTCGGCGTGCGCGAGATCGCCGCGATGCTGTCGGCGCGCGTCGTCGGGCACGGCGACGACGGGCTCACCGAGCTCGAGACCGCCGCCGGGCCGATGGTCCTGCCGCGGATCGACGCCGCCCCCGGAACGCGGATCCGCCTGCGGATCATGGCGCACGACGTGATCCTCGCGCGGGGACGGCCCGAGGGGCTGTCGGCGCAGAACATCCTGCCGGGGCGGGTCGCGGCCATCGTGCCCGGCGCCGGGCCGGGGGCGATCGTTCATCTGCGCGTCGGCACGGAGGAACTGCTCGCGCGGGTCACCCGCCGCGCCGTCGAGCAGCTTGCGCTGGCACCGGGCGCGCCGGTGCACGCGGTGATCAAGGCGATGTCGGTCGCCCGCGACCACATCGCCCGCCCGCGCCCCGCCGGCTGAGGCCGGGCCGGGCCGCCGTCAGGCCGCCCGCGCCTGCCGGTGCCGCGCCCGGCCGGCGGAGCTGCCCGACGCCGAGGCCGGGGCGAGCCTCTCCGGGCGGTGCGCGCGGTGGGGCCGCGCGGGGTTTATCGTCGCCTCCTGTCCCCGCACCGAGGCGTCACCGGCAGGACCTCGCGGCGCCGGCGGGGCGGCCGGACCCGGCATGGCCGATCCCGGCCCGGGCAAGCCGGAGCGCGCGAAAGTCGGGAAGACCCTGCCCCGCTCCCGCGGGAGAGGGCCGGCGCCGGCGCCGCGGCGGATCCTCGAGGGGAGCTGGCGCACCCGCCAGGATTCGAACCTGTGACCTCTGCCTTCGGAGGGCAGCACTCTATCCAGCTGAGCTACGGGTGCTCCGGCGGTCGTATAGCGGCTGCGCCGGCGGGCCGCAACGTCGAATGCGGTGCGGTCAGGCGAAGAGCTCGTGGGCGAGTTCCAGCGCCTCGACCAGGGCATCGACCTCGGCCCGCGTGTTGTAGAGCCCGAACGAGGCGCGGCATGTGGCCGGAACGCCGAGGAAGTCCATCAGCGGCTGGGCGCAGTGGTGACCGGCCCGCACGGCCACGCCCCTGCGGTCGAGGATCGTGGAGATGTCATGCGCATGGGCCGCCCCGGCCAGCGTGAAGGAGAAGATCGCCCCCTTCCCGGCCGAGGTGCCCTGCTGGATCAGCCAGTTGAGCCCCGAGAGCCGCTCGCGCGCATAGTCGCGCAGCGTCCGCTCGTGCGCCGCCACGTTCGCCATGCCGAGCGCGGTCAGATAGTCGAGCGCGACGCCGAGCCCGATCTGCGGCACGATTCCGGGCGTGCCCGCCTCGAACCGCATCGGCGGATCGGCATAGGCGATGCGGTCGCGGTGCACCTCGCGGATCATGTCGCCGCCGCCCAGGAAGGGGCGCATCTCGGCCAGCCGCTCGGCCCGGATGAAGATCGCCCCGGAACCGCTTGGTCCGTAAAGCTTGTGCCCGGTCACGGGGTAGAAGTCGCAGCCGATGTCGGCGACGTTCACCGGCATGTGCACCGCCGCCTGGCTGCCATCGACCAGCACCGGCACGCCGCGCGCCCGGGCGCCGGCGCAGATCGCCTTCACATCGACGACGGTGCCGAGCACGTTCGACATGTGCGTCACCGCCACGAGCTTCGTGCGCGGGCCGATGGCGTCGAGCACCTTCTCGGGGTCGAGGTCGCCGGCGGCATCGGGTTCCACCCATTTCAGCACCACGCCCTGGCGTTCGCGCAGGAAGTGCCAGGGGACGATGTTGGCGTGATGCTCCATCACCGTCAGCACGATCTCGTCGCCGGCCTGCATCCGCGGCATGGCCCAGCCGTAGGCGACGAGGTTGATGCCCATCGTGGTGCCGGTGGTGAAGACGATCTCCTGCTCCGACGGCGCGCCGAGGAAGCGGGCGATCTTGCCGCGCACGGCCTCGTAGTTTTCGGTAGCGAGGTTCGACAGGTAGTGCAGCCCGCGGTGGACGTTGGCGTATTCCATCGAATAGGCGCGCGTCACCGCGTCGATGACCGCCTGCGGCTTCTGCGCCGAGGCGCCGTTGTCGAGGTAGACCAGCGGCCGGCCGTTCACCTCGCGCGACAGGATCGGAAAGTCGGCCCGGATCTTCTCGACGTCGTACATGGAGCCTCCTAGGCCGCGCCCGGCAGGACGAGGGCCATCACCACCGAAAGCGTGACGTAGATCACCGCGAAGGTCACGATCATCATCACGATGACCGGCAGGCGGCTTGAGAAGCCATGCAGCCCGCGGATCATCCCCGAGACCAGCCAGAGCGCATAGACCACCCCGCCGACGAGAACCGGCAGGACGAGGGGCGGCAGCACCAGCGCGGCAAGGAGCAGCGACGCGAGGTAGGCGATGTTGACCGCCTGGCAGGCAACACCGACATGCAGCGCATCGTCGAAGTCGCCCGTGCCGCCGAAGGCGGCGCCGACCCGGTGCAGCGCATGGATCACGATGAACCAGTAGGCCGCCTGCGCGGGCACGTTGAGGAACGGGCTCGCCGCCGTCCGCGCCATCGACTCGGCGATGTCGGGCGGCAGTTCCGAGCCCGCGATCGCAAGGAACCGCGTCATCCAGAGCGTGGCGAGCACGGTATCGATCAGCACGGCCGCCCAGAAGGCGGTCCACAGCGCCCGGCGCGGCAGCCGCTCGGCCACCAGCGCCCGGGCGCCGGCGACGGGATCGCGCAGCATCTGCCGGGCGATGGCGGTCAGGGCGGTCATCTCGTCTCGCTCCTCGGATCGCGCGTCAGCCTAGGCCCGCCCGGCGCCGTCCTCAAGCCGCCGCCCCGCGCCCTCGGCCTCGGCGAGCGCCAGGGCCCAGTGGCCGAGGAAGCCGGCGGCGAGCAGCGCCCCGGCGAGCGCGCGTTCCGGGCCGGGGCCGAAGAAGCCCGCGACCAGCCCGCTCAGAAGCCACAGCGGCACCGAGACGAGCAGCGACCAGAACAGCGCAAGGCGGGCGCCGAACCAGGTGCCGCGGCCGCCGAGGGCCCGCGCCGCCAGATGCGACAGGGCCGCCAGCCCGTAGAAGAGGAGCGGCGCGAGGAACAGCCAGCCGAGCAGCGCGGCCCCGAGCCGCGCCTCGAGCGGCACCGAGGGGTCGAGCTCCGCCTCCCGTGCGAGGCGCGGCCACTGCGCCACGAAGATCAGCGCACAGGCGGCCATGAGATAGGCCAGCGCCCGCGGCTCTCCCGCCCCGCCGGCGAGCTGCCGCCGCAGCGCCAGCCTGGGCGCGCGCCAGCTCCGCACCATCTCGGTGGTGATCGCCATGCTATCTCCTGTGCCGCGCGAGCCAGCCCTCGAGGCGCACGCGGATCTCCTCGCGCAGCCCCTCGTCCTCGATCTCGTCCAGCGCCTCGGCGACGAAGGCCAGCACGAGCAGGTCGGTCGCCTCGGCCCGCGGCAGCCCCCGTGCCCTGAGGTAGAACAGCGCGGTCTCGTCGATCGCCCCCGAGGTGGAGCCGTGGCTGCACTTCACGTCGTCGGCGTAGATCTCGAGCTCGGGCTTGGCGAGGAACTGGCTCGCCTCGTCGAGCAGGAGCGCCTGGCTGATCTGGTAGCCGTCGGTCTGCTGCGCGCCGGGCCGGACCAGGATCTTGCCCTGGAAGACGCCGGTCGCCCCGTTGCGCAGCACCTTCTTGAACACCTGCCGGCTCTCGCAGCCGACCGCGCCGTGGGTGATGAAGACCGTGTCGTCGTGGTGGAAGGTCCCGTCGCCCAGCGAGGCGCCGGCCACATGCGCCACCGCCCCGTCGCCGGCGAGCTCGATCACCGCCTCGTTGCGGGTGAGCACGCCGTTCTTGGTCAGCGTGAAGCTCTTGAGGCGCGCCCCCCGGCCGAGCCGCGCGAAGATGTGCGTGGCCGCCCGCCGCTCGTGGTCGCGGCCCTGGACGCGGACGTGGTGGAAGACGCCGCCGTCGGCCACCTCGACCTCCATCCCCATGTTGCAGCGCGCCGCCGCCGGTCCGCTCTCGAGCACGGTCAGCTCGGCGCCGGGCTCGACCCGGATGACATGGTGCAGCACCGCATCGGAGGTCTCGGAGCGGTGGAGGTAGGCCAGCGCCACCGGCTTCGCCACCCGGCCGGTCGCACGGATCAGGATGCCGTCGGCGGCCGTGGCCGTGTTGAGCGCGGCGAGCGGTCGGGGAACCGGGGTCTGACCCGCCGCCTCGAGCCGGCCGTAGAGATCGCGCGCCCAGTGGATGTCGCGCGCCGCCGCCTCGGCCAGGCGCTCGATCTCCACGCCCGCGGCGGCGGGCGCGCCCGAGGCCGCGGCGTCGAACACGCCGTCCGCGAAGACGAGCTTCACCCGGTCGACCGCCTCGAAGGGCATCGGCTCGCGCGGGTCGAAGGTGGCCGCGCGCGGCGGCTCGGCGGCGGTCAGGGTCGAAGGATCCGTCCAGCGCCAGTATTCGTCACGCCGGCCGGGCAGCCCCATCTCCAGCAGGCGCTGGCGCGCGGCCCGGCGCGCCTCGGTCGCCCAGGCGCCGCCCGCGGGCAGGGCGAGCGAGGCAAGCCGGTCTGCGGCGGCGCCGGGCCTTGCTGCCGGCGCGGCCATCACGCCACCTCCGCGAGGATGTCGGCATAGCCCTGCTCCTCGACCTGCCGCGCCAGTTCGGGCCCTCCCGACCTCACGATCCGGCCGTCGGCCATGATGTGCACCACGTCGGGCACGATGTGGTCGAGAAGCCGCTGGTAATGGGTGATCACCAGGAACGCCCGGCCCTCGGACCGCAGCGCGTTGACCCCATCGGCGACGAGCCGCATCGCATCGACGTCAAGCCCCGAGTCGGTCTCGTCGAGGATGCACATGCGCGGCTCCAGCATCGCCATCTGGAGGATCTCGTTGCGCTTCTTCTCGCCGCCCGAGAAGCCCACGTTGACCGGGCGCTTGAGCATCTCGGCGTCGATGTTGAGCGCGCGCGCCTTCTCGCGCACCGCCTTGAGGAACTCGGCCGCGCTCATCTCGGGTTCGCCGCGGGCCTTGCGCTGCGCGTTCACCGCCGTGCGCAGGAAGGTCATGTTGCCGACCCCGGGGATCTCGACCGGATACTGGAAGGCGAGGAAGAGCCCCGCCGCCGCCCGCTCCTCGGGTTCGAGCGCGAGCAGGTCGCGCCCGTCGAGCGTGGCGCTGCCCTCGGTCACCACGTAGCCCTCGCGCCCGGCGAGCACGTAGGAGAGCGTCGATTTCCCCGAGCCGTTCGGCCCCATGATGGCATGCACGCTGCCGGCGGCGACGGAGAGATCGACCCCCTTGAGGATGGCCTTGTCCTCCTCCTCGAGCCTGACGTGGAGGTTCCTGATCTCAAGCATGGCGTCGTCTCCCGGAATCGCGTGTGGGCGGGTGCGCCGCCGCGCCCCGCAAGATGAGGTGGATCGTGGGCGGCCGCGGGCAAGGCGCCCGCGTCCGCGGCATCGGGGAACCTGCCGGCGTGCCGCTCCCGGCGGCGTCGCCTAGCCGAGGGGCGCGATCACCTGCCCGACGTGCTCGGGCGAATAGATCAGCGCGAAGAGTCCGGGCACCCGGACCATGGCAAGCTCCTCGAAGAGCGCCGTCGCGAGCAGCCCGGCGAGCGCCGCCTTGCCCCGCGCCCCGCCCCTGAGGTTGAACAGCAGCCGCAGCAGCACGAAGAGCAGCAGCGCCATGCCGGCCGCGGCGATCGTCGTCAGGGCGACGCCCCGGAAGGCGCCCTGGAGCGGTTCCAGCGCGCCGAGGTAGTGGAAGAAGGCCACCCTCGTGGCGATGACCGAGGCGGCCCCGGCCAGAAGCGCGAAGGGCACCATGAAGAGTTCGGTCAACAGCCGGCGGCGCGGCCCGGTCGCGCGGATGGTCCTGACGCGCTGCACCTTGCGTGGCCGGGCACCCACCGCCTCGTCCACCGGGCCCACGTAGACATGCCGCGTGGTGTTCTCGCCGCCCTGCTCGATTCGCGTCAGCCGGTCCCTGAAGCTGCGCTTCTGCGCCTCTGTTCCGATCATCGCGTTCACGGGCGGCCCCTCCGAAGCTCCTTCGGCCCGGGGATAGGTCGCCACCTTGGCGAAAAAGGGGCGGCGGCAAGGAAACTGTGGGCATGGCCGGCACGGTCATTCCGCCAGCGTCACGGAAGTGCCCGGGGCCGGGACCATCGGCATGCCGTTGCCGAGCTCGTCGTCGAGACCGACCCCCGCGACGGCATCCGCCCCCGGGGCGCGGGCGCGTCGCCGCATCTCGCCCGGCGCCGCGGCGCGCGCCGTGGCCCATTCCTCCCCAAAGGTGCCCGAGCGGCCGCCGAAGGCGCCGGCGGCCCCGGCGAAGAGGCCGCGCATGATGTGCGCCGCCCGGATCGCCGCGCCGACGACGATCCCCTGGCGGGCCGCGGTCCTGCGTCCCCCGGCCGAGGGCGTGGTGGTGACGATCATGGCCCCGCCTCAGCCCACGCTGCCCTCGAGACTGATCGCCACCAGGCTCTGCGCCTCCATGGCGAATTCCATCGGCAGGGCCTGGAGCACCTCCTTGCAGAAGCCGTTGACGACGAGCGCCACCGCCTCCTCCTCGTCCATGCCGCGCTGGCGACAGTAGAAGAGCTGGTCCTCGTCCACCTTCGAGGTCGTGGCCTCGTGCTCGACGCGGCTCGAGCTGTTCTTCACCTCGATGTAGGGGACGGTGTGCGCCCCGCAGCGGTCGCCGATCAGGAGCGAGTCGCACTGGGTGTAGTTGCGGCTTCCCGTCGCCCTGGGGTGGATCGAGACCAGCCCGCGGTAGGTGTTCTGCGCGCGCCCCGCGCTGATCCCCTTCGAGACGATCCGGCTGCGGGTGTTGCGGCCCAGGTGCACCATCTTGGTGCCGGTGTCGGCCTGCTGGAAGTTGTTGGCGATGGCGATCGAGTAGAACTCGCCCTGGCTCTCGTTGCCCCGCAGGATGCAGGAGGGATACTTCCCCGTGATCGCCGAGCCGGTCTCGACCTGGGTCCACATCACCTTGGAACGGTCGCCGCGGCAGTCGGCGCGCTTGGTGACGAAGTTGTAGATGCCGCCGCGGCCCTCCTCGTCGCCGGGATACCAGTTCTGCACGGTGGAATACTTGATCTCGGCATCCTCGAGCGCCACCAGCTCCACCACCGCGGCGTGAAGCTGGTGCGTCTCGCGCCGGGGGGCGGTGCAGCCTTCGAGATAGCTCACGTAGGCGCCCCTGTCGGCGATGATCAGGGTGCGCTCGAACTGGCCGGTGTTCTCGGCGTTGATGCGGAAGTAGGTGGAAAGCTCCATCGGGCAGCGCACGCCCGGCGGCACGTAGACGAAGCTGCCGTCGGAGAACACCGCCGAGTTCAGCGTTGCAAAGAAGTTGTCCGACTGGGGCACGACGCTGCCCAGGTACTGACGCACCAGATCGGGATAGTCGCGGATCGCCTCGGAGATCGCGCAGAAGATCACGCCGGCCTTCTTCAGCTCCTCCTTGAAGGTCGTGCCGACACTGACCGAATCGAAGACCGCGTCCACCGCGACCCGGCGCGCCTCGGCGGGCGCGTCGCCCGCGCCCTCGACGCCGGCCAGGATCATCTGCTCCCTGAGCGGGATGCCGAGCTTCTCGTAGGTGGCCAGAAGCTTGGGGTCCACCTCGTCGAGCGACTTCGGCTTCGCCGCCAGGCTCTTGGGCTTGGCGTAGTAGAACTGGTCCTGGTAGTCGATCTTCGGGTAGCGGACCATCGCCCAGGTGGGCTCCTCCATCCGCAGCCAGCGCCGGTAGGCCTCGAGCCGCCAGTCCGTCATCCATCCCGGCTCGCCGTTCTTCTCCGAGATCAGGCGCACGATGTCCTCCGAGAGGCCCCTCGGCGCGTACTCGGTCTCGATGTCGGTCTCCCAGCCATACTTGTATCTGCCCATGGACTGGACGGCCTCGACCGTCTCGCGGTCGACACCCTCGCGGATCCCGGCATCCATGGCATTCATCGCTGCTACCCCGTCTCGTTCGCCCAAGGCCCCGTGTCCCCGTTCAGGCGGCCCGCGAGCCGCGTTTGCGCCAGGCTGCAAGCCAGGCCTCGGCAAAGCGGAGGATCTCCGCCTCGCCCGTCGTCGCGCCGATCGAGACGCGGACCGCCGCGCCCGCCACCTCGGCCGGATGGCCCATCGCCCGCAGCACCCGGCTCTCGCGCACCCTGCCCGAGGAACAGGCCGACCCCGCCGAGATCGCGAAGCCCGCAAGGTCCATCTGCATCACCTGCGTCTCGCCCTTCCATCCCGGACTGGCGAAGCAGCTGGTGTTCGGCAGGCGCGCGCCGCCTTTCCCGACAAAAATAGTTCCGCCCGCTTCGGCTTCCAGAGCGTTCTCTAGAATATTTCTAAGTTCTGCAACCCTGTCCATCGCGCCGTCGGCGAGATCGCGGACCGCCGCCTCGGCCGCGGCGCCGAAGCCGGCGATCCCGGCGACATTCTCGGTGCCCGACCGCCGGCCGCGCTCCTGCCCGCCGCCGGGGGCGAGGCTTCCGATGTCGAGCCCGTCGCGCACGATCAGCGCGCCCACGCCCTTGGGCCCGCCGAGCTTGTGCGCCGAGAGGATGGCAAGATCCGCCCCGCTCCAGCCGAAGGCGAAGGGGACGCGGCCCACCGCCTGGGTGACGTCGAGCAGCAGCAGGCTGCAGCGCACCCCTTCCCAGATCCAGCCCCCCTCCGTCCGGGGCGGCGGCTCGGTCAGCAGCCCGGTCTCGGAATTCGCAAGCCCCATCGCCAGGACATGCCCCGGCCCCGCCGGATCGCGCTCGGCCGGACCGGGGTCGCGCTGCGCCCAGAGCGCGTCATGCGCCGTCTCCTGCACGCAGACGGCGCCGCGGCCGGGCAGCCGCGACAGCACGGTCGCCGCCTCGGTGGCGCCCGAGGTGAACACCACCTCCGCCGGCCGGCAGCCGACCGCCGCCGCCACCTGCTCGCGCGCGCGCTCGACGATCGCCCGCGCCGCCCGCCCCTCGGCATGCACCGAGGAGGGGTTGCCCACCGCGTCGAGCGCGGCCAGCATCGCCGCGCGGGCCTCGGGCCGCAGCGGGGCGGTGGCGTTCCAGTCGAGGTAGACCCGCCCGCTCATCGCCCCGCCCCCGCGCCGCCCTCACTTTCGGCCCGGAAATCCTCCCGGGGGGAGTCCTCGCCCCGGCGGGGACGGGGGGCAGGCAGCCCCCCGCGCCCGGCTGGCCGCGCGCGCGCGCTCACGGCTCGTCCACCACGGTGAACAGCGTCGGCACCGCCGGGCAGGGCGTCAGGTCGTTGCGCACCACGTCGCTCAGGCGGGTCTGGTGCAGGAACACGTAGACATGCGCCGAAAGGCTCTCCCAGAGGCGGTTGGTCATGCTCTGCGCCCGGGTGCCCGAATGGGCGCCCGAGGCGCCCGCGCCCTCGTGCAGCGCGCTCACCGTCTCCTCCACGGCGGCCAGGATCTCGCTGATGCGGATCGCCTCGGCGGGGCGCGCCAGCCGGTAGCCGCCGCCCGGCCCGCGGACCGACTCGACAAGGCCCGCGCGGCGCAGCTTGACGAAGAGCTGCTCCAGATAGGGCAGCGAGATGTCCTGCCGGCGTGAGATCTCGGCCAGCGAGACGAGCGCGTCGGGCGGCTGCGACGCAAGGTCCGTCAGCGCCACCATCGCGTAACGACCCTTGGTGCTGAGCTTCATCCCGCCTCTCCCGTCTGCAGGCCCCGCCGACCGTCCCGAACCTGCGGGAACGGAACGACACACGCAAGCCACCCGAATCCGTTGACGTCGGGCGACGATGCGCTTACCTCCCTCCCACCCGGCGGGTCCGCCCGGCGGCGTTTAGAAGAATTCTAAATTGCCCGAGCGAATTCGTCAAGAAACCGCCGGCACACAGCGAACGAGGCCGTATGCCTGAAGTGATCTTCCCCGGCCCGGAAGGGCGGCTCGAAGGACGCTATCATCCGCAACGGGATCGGGACGCCCCCATCGCCATCGTCCTGCACCCGCATCCGCAGTTCGGCGGCACGATGAACAATCGCGTCGTCTACAACCTGCATTACGCCTTCTACAACATCGGCTTCACGGTGCTCAGGTTCAACTTCCGCGGCGTCGGACGCAGCCAGGGAGAATACGACCAGGGCATCGGCGAGCTGAGCGACGCCGCTTCGGCGCTCGACTACCTGCAGTCGCTCAACCAGAACGCCAAGCACTGCTGGGTCGCGGGCTTCTCGTTCGGCGCCTGGATCGGGATGCAGCTCCTGATGCGCCGGCCCGAGATCACGGGCTTCATCTCGGTCGCGCCGCCCGCCAACCTCTACGACTTCTCCTTCCTCGCCCCCTGCCCCTCCTCGGGCCTCATCGTCAACGGCACGGCCGACCGCGTCGCCCCGCCCAAGGACACGAAGGCCCTGGTGGCCAAGCTGCGCGAGCAGAAGGGCATCACCATCAGCCATCTCGAGATCGAGGGCGCGGGCCATTTCTTCGAGGACGACGAGGCGCACATGTCGCCGATGATCGCCGCGGTGCAGGATTACGTGCGCCGCCGCCTCGGCGAGGCGACGAGGTAGCCGATGGGCGTCGTCGACGATCTGGGCGACGATCTGGCGCGCCGCACCATCGAGGCCATGGACGAGACCGGCAACGACCGCTTCTACATGGAGGTCGCGCGCGTCATCGCCGCCTCCTCGCCCACCCTGCAGGAGGCCTTCATGACCTCGATCCGGGTGCGCCTCGCCGCCCAGCGCGCCGCCCGCTTCATCGACGGCACGCTCAGGGCCCGGCGCGAGGGCGGCGCCGCGCCCGAGGCCCCGAAGGATCTCGCCCCGCCGGGGGCAAGCGGGCATTGACCGACCGGCTCGCGCGCCAGCTGGCCTTCCTCGCCGAGGCCGACCGCCTGAAGCAGGTGATCCGCGCCACGCCCCTTTGCGACGGCTCGCGGCGCGAGAACACGGGCGAGCATTCCTGGCACATCGCGCTCTATGCGCTGGTCCTCGCCGACCAGGCCGGGCCGGGGGTGAACATCGACCGCGTCATCCGCATGCTCCTCCTGCACGATCTCGTCGAGATCGACACCGGCGACGTGCCGATCCATTCGGCGAACGGCGCGGCGCACGGATCGGCCGCGGTGCAGGCCGCCGAGGCGCGCGCGGCCGAACGCATCTTCGGGCTTCTGCCCGATGACCTGCGCGACGGTCTGCGCGCCCTCTGGGCCGAGTTCGAGGCCGCCGAGACGCCCGATGCCGTCTTCGCGAAGTCGCTCGACCGGGTGCAGCCGGTGATGCAGAACCTCGCCGCCGGCGGCGGGTCGTGGCGGGACTACGCCGTCACCTTGGCCGAGCTCGAGGCGCGCGTCGGCGCCCGGGTCGCGCGCGGCGCGCCCGGCCTGTGGGATCACGTCCGCGCCCTGGCCGCGGACTGGTTCGCCCGCGGCTGAACGGGGCGCGTCCCCGGTCGGGGAATTGCACGCGGCCGCTGCCTTCCGGCCGTCTTTCCGCCGCAATCGGGCGCCACAAGCGGCTGGCATGCCTGCAGCATGCCGGAACAGGCCGGACGGTCCCAGGTGGTCGACCTCGCTGCATATCTCACTGCGCCGGGCCGCCCGGTCGCGCGCCCGCGGGCGGGGACCGCGGACGCTGTCGTCATCGGTCTCATCCTCGGCTACTTCGCCCTGCGCGTGGCCACCCGCGTCGCCTTCGGGCCTGGCCTCGAACCCGACGAGGCCGAGGCCTTCCTCTTCGCCCGCCGGCTCGAGGTCGGCTATCCCGCGCAGCCGCCGCTCTACTTCTGGGTCCAGCACGCCGCCTTCGCGGCCCTCGGCCCCTCGGTCCTTGCCCTGTCGGCGGTCAAGAACGCCATCCTCGCGGCCACCTTCGCCGCGCTCTACCTGTTCCTGCGCCGCGGGGCGGCCCCGCTCGGGGCGGCGGCCGCGGCCTTCAGCCTGTTCCTCGTCTACGACTTCTCGTGGGAGGCGCTGCGCGGCCTCACCCATACCTACCTCGTCATCCTGCTCACCGTCCTGACGCTCGCCTGCGTCTGGCGCCTCTCGCAGGGGGGGCGGCTGCGCGACTACGCGCTGCTCGGGCTGATCGCCGGGCTCGGCCTCCTGTCGAAGTACAACTACGTCTTCGTCCCCCTCGCGGCCGTCGTCGCGCTGGGCGCCGTGCCGGGGCGCTGGTCGCGCCTCGACGCCGGCGGGCTTCTCCTCGCCACCCTGATCGCCCTGGCCATGGCCGCGCCGACCATGCTGTGGATGAATGCCAATCCGGGCGTCGCGACCAGTTCGGTCTGGAAGCTCGGCGTCCGGCCCGATCACGCCCTGCCCACGCTCGCCGCCGGGACGGCCGCCTTCCTGCGGGCGGGGATGCAGTTCTTCCTGACCGCCGCGGCCACCTTCGTCGTCCTGCTCGCCATCGGCCGCCGTGCCGGGGCAGACCGCGCACCCGTCCCCGCCCTCGCGCGCTACCTCATGGCGGCCAGCGCCGCGATGCTGTTGCTCTTCTGGCTCTCGGTCCTGTCGATGGGCGCGACCGATGTCTACCGCCGCTGGCTCCTGCCCGCCGGCCTGCCCTTCGTGGCCGGGGCCGCCCTGGCCGTTCAGGCCCGCCTGCGCCCCGCCGCGGGCGCCGCGCTCGCCGCCGCCGGCGCGCTGTCGGCCCTGGCCTCGCTGGCGGCGCTGCCCTGGTTCTCGCTCGTCGATCCGGGCTACCGGGGCGGCGACTACGCCGCCCTCGACCGCGCCATCCGCGCCGTCGATCCCGCGCCGCGCACCATCTTCTCCGACGGCTTCCTCGCCCTCGGCAACCTCGCGCTCCTCGGCCAGGGCGCCGACCTGCGCTGGTGGCTCGACGGTCCGCCCGGCCCCTGCGGGGGCGTGGCCGTCCTCTTCCGGCCGCCCGCCGACGCGCTCGCCGTCGCCGGGCTCGAGGGGCGCGCCGGCACGCCCGTCCCCTTCGCCATCGCCCTGCCCACCGGGCCGCTGCCGGTGACGCTCGTCCCCATCGCCGACGCGCCGTCGGGCTGCCCGGCCCGCTGAGCGGTATACATCCGCATACCGCCTTTTCCCCGTGCCCGTTTTCGGCTATCTGCGCCCTGACGCCAGAACGGAGGCAGGCCGATGTCGAAGATCAAGGTCGCAAACCCCGTCGTCGAGCTCGACGGCGACGAGATGACCCGGATCATCTGGGACTTCATCAAGAAGAAGCTGATCCTGCCCTATCTCGACATCAGGCTCGAATACTACGACCTCGGCATCGAAGAGCGTGACCGCACCAACGACCAGGTCACCATCGATGCCGCCCATGCCATCCTGAAGCACGGCGTGGGCGTGAAATGCGCCACCATCACCCCCGACGAGGCGCGGGTCCAGGAATTCGGCCTCAAGCAGATGTGGAAGTCGCCGAACGGCACGATCCGCAACATCCTGGGCGGCGTCA
>JANZZL010000030.1 GCA_026419405.1 Paracoccaceae bacterium
CGGATTTGCAATCCGCTGCGTAACCTCTCCGCCAACCCGCCGGAGCATGCCGGGGATAGACCAAGCCGCGGCCCTGCGCAAGGCGCAGCCGCCGCCGGTTCCCCGTGTTGCCGCCGCGGGGCATCTGTGGCAAGACGGGCCGAAGCCTCCCCGACCGGTGAGTTCACCCGATGCCCGATTTCGCCGCCCGACGCGTCATGATGGTCGACACGCAGGTGCGGCCTTCGGACGTCACCAAGTTCCCGATCATCGCGGCCATGCTCGAGGTGCCGCGCGAGCGCTTCGTGCCCGACGCGCTGGCCGAGGCCGCCTATGCCGGCGAGAACCTCGAGATCGCGCCCGGCCGCGTCCTGCTCGAGCCGCGCACCCTGGCCAAGATGCTCGATGCGCTCGACATCGGGCGCGGGGAACTCGTGCTCGACGTGGGCACCGGGCTCGGCTACTCCGCCGCGATCATCTCCCGGCTGGCCGAGGCGGTGATCGCCGTCGAGGAGGATCCCGCGCTGGCGGCCGAGGCCGAGTCGGCGCTCGCCTCGGTCGGGGCCGACAACGCCGTCGTGGTGACGGCGCCGCTTGCCGAAGGCGCCCCGCAGCACGGGCCCTACGACGTGATCACGATCGAGGGCGCGGCCGAGGAGGTGCCCGAGGCGCTCGTCGCCCAGCTCAAGGAGGGCGGCCGCATCGGCTGCCTCTTCATGGAAGGCGCCCTCGGCGTCTGCCGCATCGGGCGCAAGCACGACGGCCGCGTCACCTGGCGCTTCGCCTTCAACGCCGCGGCGCCGGTGCTCCCCGGCTTCGCGCGCACCCCGGTGTTCACGCTATGAAGGGCCTCGTCCGCGCCGCCGCCGCAACGCTGGCCGCCGCCTGGGTCGCGGCGGCGCCCCTCCGCGCCGAGACGCTGGCCGACACGCTGGCGGATGCCTACCGCAACTCGAACCTGCTCGAGCAGAACCGCGCGCTGCTGCGCGCTGCCGACGAGGACGTGGCGGCGGCGGTCGCGGCGCTGCGCCCGATCGTGAACTTCATCGCCTCGGCGAGCTACTCCGAGCCGGCGCTGGGCGACAACCTCAGCTCCAGCGTCGGCCTGACGGCCGAGCTCACGCTGTTCGACTTCGGCGCGAACCGGCTCGGGGTCGACGCCGCGCGCGAGAGCGTGCTGGCCGCCCGTCAGGGGCTGCTCGCGCTCGAGCAGCGCGTGCTGCTCGGCGCGGTCAGCGCCTACATGGATGTCGTCAGCGCCGCCGAGTTCGTGCGCCTGCGGCAGGCGAACGTCCGGCTGATCGGCGAGGAGCTGCGCGCCGCCAACGACCGCTTCGAGGTCGGCGAGGTGACCCGCACCGACGTGTCGATCGCCGAGGCGCGGCTCGCCGGGGCCCGCGCCAACCTCGCGGCGGCCGAGGGCGACCTGCGCGTCGCCGTCGAGGCCTTCCGCGCGGCCGTCGGGCGGGCTCCCGGCACGCTCTCGGGCCCCGGGCGCGCGCCGCAGACCGCTCCTTCGGTCGAGGAGGCACAGGCGATCGCGGTGCGCACCCACCCCGCCATCCGCCAGGCGCAGCACGAGGTCACCGTGGCCGAACTGAACGCCGAACGCGCGCGGCTCGGAACCCGCGGCCGTCTCGTCGCCGACGCGACCGTCGGGCTCGACAACGACGGCGACACCAGCGCTTCGGTGGGGCTCAGCTTCCGGCAGCCGATCTATCAGGGCGGCCGGCTCAGTTCGCTCTACCGCAAGGCCCTCGCCTCGCGCGATGCCGCGCGGGCCAACCTGCTCGAGACCCGCCTGACGATCGAGCGCGAGGTCGCCACCGCCTGGGCGAACCTGCAGGTCGCCGAGGCGCAGATCGCCGCCAGCGAGGAGCAGGTGCGCGCCGCCGAGGTCGCCTTCCGCGGCGTCCAGGAAGAGGCCGAGCTCGGGGCGCGGACCACGCTCGACGTGCTCAACGCCGAGCAGGAGCTGCTCGATGCCCGCACCGCCCGGGTCGATGCCGGCGCGCGGCAGGTCGTCGCGGTCTACGCGCTGCTCTCGGCCATGGGCCTGTTGACCGTCGAGCATCTCGGGCTCGGCGTCCCGGTCTACGACCCGCAGGCCTACTACAATGCCGTGCGCAACGCGCCGGCGACGAGCGTGCAGGGCCAGCGCCTCGACCGCGTGCTCGAGGCGCTCGGCCGCAACTGAAGGTGCCGGCACGGACCGGCCGTCGGCGTTCCCGCGGTTGTGCGCGCGGCACGCTGAGGCTAGGATGCCGGGCCGGGGGCGGAAGAGGAAGCGGATGTCGGATCCTGTCGCCAGGGGCGAAATCGAGGACGTGATCGCATCGATCCGTCGGCTGGTTTCATCGGCACCGGAGGCGCACCGTCTGGTGCTCACCGAGGCGCATCGGATCGACCGGCCGCCCGCGCCCGAGCCGCAGGCGCCGGAACCCGGCTGGTCCGGCGCGGCCGGCGCCACGGCCGCCTCCGCGGCCAGCGACGACGACCGGCTGCTGGAGCAGGCGGTCGCCGAACTGGAGGCGGAGCTGCACGTCGGGTCGCTGCCGCCCCTCGCCGGACCCGGCGCGGACCGGGACTATGACCCCTGGGAGCCCGTCGAGGCGCAGGCCGCCGCGCCCTCCGCGCTCGACCGGATCGACGTGGAGATCGAGGCCGAGCTCCAGGCCGAGGCCGAGATCGTGATGTTCCGCCGCGCCTCGGAAGGCGGCGTGCACATCGCGCGCACGGGCCCGGGTATCGCGCAGGCCGGATCGGGCGCCGCCGGGGCGGCGCCGTCCGGCCCGACCGGGGAGCACGCCTTCGACCGGCCCAGCGATCAGTCCGGCGGTTTCGGCCCGGATGCGGCCCGCGCAGTGCAGGACGTCGCACCCGCCGGAGGCCGGGCGGAGAACCTCGCCGCCGAGCATGCGGCCGAGAACGTGGCGCGCCCCGACATCGACAGCCTGCTCGACGAACGCGACCTCAGGGCGCTGGTGGCCGAGGTGCTGCGCGAGGAGCTCAAGGGGCCGCTCGGCGAACGCATCACGCGCAACGTCCGCAAGCTGGTCCGGCGCGAGATCGCGCAGGCGCTCTCGAGCTACGACCTGCGCTGAGCCTCCGGCCGCGCGTGGGGGGGCGCAAACGAAAGCCGCGCCCGATGGGGCGCGGCGATCGCTTCCGGCAGGGTTCCGGGGTGTCAGGCGGCTTCCGCCTGTTCGGCCGCGTGGCGGCGCTCGCTCTCCTCGCGCGACAGCGCGACCGAGGTGCGCACCCCACGGGCGACGAACTCCATCAGGCCGGCGACGACGCGCTCGTTGGGGTCGATCCCGGCGCAGGAAAGAACCTCGCGCCCGTCGCGCGAGCGCGCCCAGCGGGCGATCTGCTCGGGCCCGTTGCCATATTTCTTGTCGTCCGCGATCGCATCGTCGAGGGCGGCAAGAACCACGGCGGCGAAGAGTTTGCGCGCGCGCTGCCCCTGCTCGAAGTTGAAGGCGGTGGCGTCGATCAGCTCGGCCATGTGAACGTCCTTATTCTTGCTCTTGCGTTTTGCGGCGTCGGGCGAATATCGCCCGTTTGTCTTGATTCGGTATCTCAGTTTGTGCATGTCGCCCTTGCGCTGCATGCATGACGGAAGGCTCTGCCCACCTGATCTAGTCCGGGCATGGGCGAGGGCGACGCCAGATATAGGTGCCGCCACCGGCCCATCAAGGATCTGTCAGGATTCTGCCGCAACCTGACGCAGCGGCAGGCGGCGGTCGATGCGACGCGCCCGACCGGCCCGTCCCGGCGCCGACCGGGGCGGGGCGATGCGGCGTGCCGGGGCCGGCCGAGAGGCTTCGCCCGCGCCGCAGGCCGTGGCGCGGCGCGGTGCCTCGCGAGGCCGCTGCCGCCGATTCCGGCCCGCCAGCCAGTGACGGGAGGGGGCGCCCGGGCCCGTTCGGGGCCGGGCCGGTCATCGACGGACGGCTGCCGGGGCGATCGTTCCGCCGGGATGCGCGCGGGGCCCGGGTCTTCGATCTCCTGCGCCCGGTGACGGGCCACGCGGCCGGAACGCACGGGGGCCTGGCCGCCGCCGCCGAGGGACCGGGGGGACCGGCGGCCGAGCGGCGCCGCCGGGGCGCGCGCCTGCGGCTTGGGCGGGCGCTGCCGCCGGCGCCAAGCGAACGGTCGATGTCTTGACCCGGGCGCGCCCGGGCCCGCTCGGAGCCGGGACCGGACAGTCCCGCTCGGACCGGAACGCCGCCCCGAGTCGCGCCGCCCCGAGTCGCGCGGCGAGGCGCGCGCCGCCCCGCGGGGGCTCCCGGCGCGAGGGGACCTCCGGGCGGCGAGGGCCTGGTTCAGCGAGGCGGCGAGGGGCGTCCCGGCGCGAGCGGGCCTGCGGACGTCCTCCGGCAGGCCGGACGCCCGGATCACGGGGGCTTCCCGGCCCGACCGGCCTCCGGCGCGCGGGGAGGCCGAGCGCACGGCAGCGGGCCGTGGCGCCGGGCGATCAGCCGGCCAGGGCGAGAAGGCCGCCGGGCCGGCGCTCCACCCGGCCGTCGAGCTCGAGCGCCAGGAGTTCCTCCGCCACGCTCTGCGGCGGCAGGCCCAGATCGCGCAGCACCTGATCCTCGGCGACCGGGCTCGGCCCGAGCAGGGCGAGGATCCGGGCGGCGAGGCTCGCGCCCTCGGCCCGCGCCTCGGCCGCGGATCCGTCGCGGGGCAGGGGGGCGTCCGGCCCGGATTCCGGCGAGACCGCGGCGGACGCAGCGTGACCGGCAGGCCGGACGGGCGCGGCCCGGGGGCCTGACGTCTCGCCCCCGCCCCGCGCCGCGCGGCGGCCCTGCGCCGCGCCGGGACGGCTGCGTGCCTTGGCCGCGGCCCGATCCGTCGGCCCTGCCGGCCGCCGGGGCCCGTCGGTGCCGCGCGCCGCAGCGGCCGCCTCGCCAGGGCAGGGCG
>JANZZL010000029.1 GCA_026419405.1 Paracoccaceae bacterium
CCCGATGCTACCTTTCCTCCATGCCCTGCGCCGGGGCCGGATCGGCGCGCGGACAAGGAGGACGATGTCCTGTCACAGCACGCGACCGCGGCGCGCGATGCAGCCGCACCGGGGCAGCCGCCGATGAACGCGGCTTCCCGCGATGTCCCGAGCGACCTGCTCAAGGACCGCATCCTCTCTTCCCTCGACGACGACAAGGCCGAAGAGGTGGTCGCCATCGACCTGCGCGGCCGGTCTTCGATCGCCGACTGGATGGTGATCTGCTCGGGCCGCTCGGCGCGACAGGTCTCGGCGATCTCCGAGAAGCTCGTCGAGCGGCTCAAGGACGAGTTCGGGCGCGTCAGCCGCGTCGAGGGCAAGGAGACCGGCGACTGGGTGCTGATCGACACCGGAGACGTGGTGGTGCACGTGTTCCGCCCCGAGGTGCGCGAGTTCTACCAGCTCGAGAAGATGTGGATGCCCTCGGGCGCCCATGCCGCGGGCGGGGTGCGCCCGGCCCAGGGCTGAGGCGGGGCCGGCGCGCGGCCGATGCGGGTCAGGATCTGCGCGGTCGGCCGCCTCAGGGCCGGGCCGGAACAGGCGCTCGTCGCGGATTACCTCGCGCGGTTCGCACGGGCCGGCCGGCCGCTCGGCCTGGGGCCGGCGGAGGTGGCCGAGGTCGAGGACCGCCGCGGCGGCGGCATGGCGGCCGAGGCAGAGCTGCTCCGCCGCGCCCTGCCCCCGGGTGCCGCGACCGTTGCGCTCGACGAACGCGGGCGCGCCCTGAGTTCGCCGGACTTCGCCGCGCTGCTCGCGCGCCTGCGCGACGCGGGCCGGAGCGATCTCGCCTTCCTGATCGGGGGCGCCGACGGGCTCGACCCCGCGCTGCGGGAGGGCGCCGATACCGTCCTGTCCCTCGGGCCGATGGTCTGGCCGCACATGCTCGTGCGGGCGATGCTGGCCGAGCAGCTCTACCGCGCCGCCACCATCCTGTCCGGCGCGCCCTACCACCGGGGCTGAGGGGGCGGGCTTGACCCCGCCGTCGGGCGGCGCAATCCTCGGCCGGACGCGCCGGAGACCGACCGCATGTACATTCCCGAGCATTTCCGCGAGGTCGATCCGGCGGCCGTCGCCGCCCTGATCGAGGAGGCGCCGCTGGCCTGCCTCGTCGCGGCGACCGGCGCGGGCCTCGTCGCCAACCACCTGCCCCTCCTCATGGCGCCGGGGGGCGGCGCGCTCATCGGGCACATGGCGCTTGCCAACGACATGCACCGGCTCGTGGCCGAGGGGCAGGAGGTGCTCGCCGTCTTCCGCGGCGAGGAGGGCTACGTCTCGCCCAACTGGTATCCGGGCAAGGCCGAACACCACCGCGTCGTCCCCACCTGGAACTACCGGGTCGTGCACGTCCACGGCCCGATCTCGTTCCAGCACGACACCCGCTCGAAGCGCGCGGCGGTGGGCCTGCTGACAAGCCGCCGCGAGCGCCGCACGAACGGCGCGGCCGCCTGGCGCATGGCCGACGCGCCGGCCGACTTCATGGAGACGATGCTCGACGGGATCGTCGCCTTCCGCATCGCGATGCACCGCACGCTGGCGAAGTCGAAGCTGAGCCAGAACCGCGAGCCGCGCGACCACGCCGGCGCGGTCGAGGGGGTCAGGTCCGCCGGCGGCGCGGCGCTGGCCGCGGCGATGGAACGCGCCCGGACCTGACCGCCCGGCGGAGCGGGGTCGTCAGCCCGGAGCCTGCGCGGGGAGTGGTGGAGCCAAGGGGAGTCGAACCCCTGACCTCTTGAATGCCATTCAAGCGCTCTCCCAACTGAGCTATGGCCCCACCGGAGGTCGAGGCCGCCCGAGGGGGCGGCCGCGGGTGTATCTAGGCAAGCGGGCCGTGCTCCGCAAGCGAAAAATCGGCCCGCCGCGGGGAAGGGGTCAGACCTCCTCCTCGTCGCCGGCGACATCCGCGAGGTCGTCGAGCGAGACGTTGTCGTCGTCGTCCTCGAGCAGCTCGTCCTCGAGATCCGCCTCGGTGTCGTCATCGAGGATGATGTCGTCATCGAGATCGTCGGCATCGCCCACCGAGACCTTGGCGGCGGTCTTCTCCGAGACGAGCGTGCGGCCCCGCGGGCCGTCCAGCGGCACGACCTCGCCCGTGTAGGGGCTGATGACCGGCGTCCGGTTCAGGTCGTAGAAGTGGCGGCCGGTGGCCGGGCAGAGGCGCTTTGTTCCCCAGTCTTCCTTGGGCATGTCGGTCCTCGGGGTGGAATCGGTCGCGTGAACCGGCGTCCACTGCCACAGTCGCCCGGTCCTGTCAAAGCCTTTCGCGGCGCCGACGCCGGCGCTTCCCCGCCGCGGCCGGCGCTGCTAGACCGGCCTCACGCAGCGGAGGCGGCGGCATGGAGACGGCACGGCTCGACGGCGACCCGCCGGTGGAGATCACGCTCAGGCGCAGCGCGGCGGCGCGGCGCTACTCGCTGCGCGTCTCGGGGCTCGACGGCCGCGTCACCCTCACCCTGCCCCGCCGCGGCTCGCTGGCCGAGGCGCTGGCCTTCGCCCGGGCGCGGGAACGCTGGATCCGCCGGGCACTTGCGGCGCACGCGCCGGCGGCGGCCGTGGCGCACGGCATGCACCTGCCGTTCGAGGGACGGCAGCTCGTGGTGACGCCGGGGCCGGTCCGCGCGCCGCGCCCCGAGGGCGGCCTGCTGCTGGTGCCGGCCTCGGCGCCCCCCGGCCCGCGCATCGCGGCCTTCCTCAAGGCCGCGGCGCGGCAGCGCCTCCACGCCTCGGTCGAGGCCCATGCCGCCCGCCTCGGGCGCCGCCCCGGCCGGATCACCCTGCGCGATCCGCGCTCGCGCTGGGGCTCCTGCTCGGCGGCGGGCGACCTGATGTTCTCCTGGCGGCTCGTGATGGCCCCGCCCGAGGTGCTCGACTACGTCGCCGCGCACGAGGTCGCGCACCTGGCCGAGATGAACCACTCGCCCGCCTTCTGGGCGGTGGTGGCGCGGCTCTGCCCCGGCCATGTCGCCCTGCGCGCCTGGCTGCGGCGCGAGGGCGCCTCGCTGCACCGCTACCGCTTCGGCGATTGACCGCGCCGGCCGATGTGATCACACTTGCGCCCATGCTTCTCGAGACCCGGCGCGCCGAGGGCGGCGGCGCCCACCACGAACGGCTCTACCGCGCGCTGCGGGCGCGCATCATGCACGGCGAGATCGAGCCGGGCCGGCCGCTCACCCTGCGCGGCCTCGCCGCGCAGTTCGGCGTCTCGATGACGCCCGCGCGCGAGGCGGTCCGGCGGCTCGTGGCCGAGGGGGCACTCACGCTTTCGGCCTCGGGGCGGGTGGCCACGCCCGAGCTCTCGCCCGAGCGGATCGAGGAGCTCGCCGCCGTGCGCGCGCTGCTCGAACCCGAGCTCGCCACCCGCGCCCTGCCGAGGGCCCACATGGCGCTGATCGAGCGGCTCCAGACGATCAACGCGGCCAATGCCGAGGCGGTCGCCAAGCACGACGCCATCGCCTACATCCGCACCAACCTCGAGTTTCACCGCACGCTCTACCTGCGCGCCCAGGCGCCGACCATCCTCGCCCTGACCGAAACGGTCTGGCTCCAGCTCGGCCCGACGATGCGCGCGCTCTACGGCCGCCGCCACCGCACCGACCCGCCGCAGCACCACCGCATGATCATCGCCGCGCTCAAGGCGGGCGACGAGCCGGGGCTGAGGCTCGCCGTGCGCACCGACGTGACGCAGGGCCTCAGGATGCTGATCCAGTAGGCCGCGGGCCTAGTGCCGCGGCGGCGGCTTCGCCCGCCAGGTGCCGAGCCAGGCGCGGAACCGGCCCCAGGCGCCGCGGGCGCGTTCGCGCGCGGCGTCGGCCCGGTCGTCCACCCGGTCCCAGGCCTCGCCCACCTCGGCCAGCGCCGGCTCGATCGTCCGTTCCCGGAACTGCGCCCACATCCGCCACAGCAGCAGCAGCATCCCGGCAAGCACCGTCAGGATGACGATGTTGACCCAGGGGATGATCCGCACGTCCGGCCCCGCGACGGGCCGGATCGAGACCGCGTTGGGGAAGATCGACAGCACCTGGTTGCGCCAGCCGTAATGGGTGACGACGACCCACTGCGGGTTCGCCGCGGTGGACTTGAGGTCCTCGGCCCGGGTCTGGAGGTTCGCGGTGTCGAACTTGAAGTAGGGCGGCCAGGACCAGCCGGTGTCCTCGTTGCGGTAGACGCGCTCGCGGCCGCGGGCGTCCACCGCCTGGATGAATTGCACGTCGCGGTTCACCAGCGCCGCCGACTGGTCGTCGGGATCGGCCCAGAAGATCCGCGTCCAGTCGTTCAGGTCCTGCCGCTCCTGGTAGGTGCCCACCACCCGCACGATGTCGTGCTGCGGCAGCGTGTAGTGCAGGAAGCCGCCGACGATCAGGGCGAGGATCGCCCAGAGGGTCCATTTCACGTAGCGCATCGGCCTTCGGCTCCTCTCATCGGAACGAGGTGGCGTAGAGGATGACCCCGATGACCACCGCCGGGATCACGTAGACAAGCAGCAGGAGCTTCGGCGTGAGCGAGGCGTCGAACTCCCGCATGCCCGCCTCGACATAGGCATCGCGGTCGCCCTGCGCACCCTCCCGCTCCCAGCGCTTTTCCAGTTTCTCGCGCCGGAGCGACCGGACGTAGAGGCGGATCAGCACGTAGAACACCGTCTGCACCACGAACAGCACGACGACGAGACGGGCGAAGGCGATCATCCCCGCGGCCCCCGCAGCGCGCCCCGGGGGCCGACGCGGTGGACGAGGTCCGCATCGGCCGCCTCCGGGGCGGGTTCCTCGACTCCGGGCTCGGGGCCGAACCGCGCAGCGCGCGTGCCGGCCTTGTCCATCTGGCATTCCCGGGCGAGGGGCTCGGCCACATCGGCCTGCCTCGCCTCGCTCCAGTCGCGGCGGGCGGCACGGCGCAGGGCGGCCCGCGCGGCACGGGCGAGGTCCGGCCCCAGGGCATCCGCGGCATGGAGCAGGATGAAGCCGATCGTCTGCCAAAGGATCGCCGCCGCATCGCCGCCCCGCGCCGTCGCGATCGGCCCGACGAGGCCGTTGGCCTCGAGGAACCGCGCGATCCCGTTGCGCTCGGCCGGGTCGCGGACGCGCCCGATCGGCAACGGCCCAACCGCAATCGCCGCGGGATGCTCCACGCCCCGGAACAGGCAGAGCCCGCCGACATGCGCCGCCCAGACGGTCGGCTGCCCGAAGATCCGCGGCGGCAGGTCCACCGGCGAGCGCGTCATCTCCCCGTCACCCTGGCCAGCCCGATCATCTCGGCGATCAGCACGTCGTCCCACCGGGCGTCGGGCTCGCTGCGGAAGCGCGCGATGCGCTCGGCGAGCCTGCGCGCCCCGGCGACGTGGCCGCCCGCGGCATCGGCCCGCACGGTGACGCGGCGGATGTCGAACAGCCGCGCCGGGGTCGAGCGGTCGAACACCGTCCCGTCGAGCGCGCCCGCCACCGCGTCGCGCGCGGTCGGCGCGAAGAGCGGCGCCGCGTTCTCCTCGATCCAGCGCCGCAGGAACCCGCGCGGGGTGAAGACCCCGGCGCCTGGCAGCGGCGCCCGCTTCCGCCCGGTCGTCAGCAGGATGAACCGGCGGTTCGCGCCAGCGTGGCCGAGGTGGCCGAGGTCGCCCGGCTCGTCGCCGACCGCGGGCGAGAAGCCCGAGATCTCGGCGTGGAAGTCGGCAAGCCGGGTCTCCCGGCCGGCGAGCCTGCGCAGCGCGCGACTGCAGCCTTCGACCAGCGCCGGGGAAGCCACCGGCACCAGGTTGCCGAACATCAGGCCCTTCTCGATCAGGCGTCTCATCCCTGCCGCCGCGCCATGTCCTCGCCCCTCAGCCGCTCGATCCGCTGTGCGAGCGACAGCGCGGAAAGGGCAAGCGCGGGGCCCCAGACCAGTGTGGACATCGCCGCGCTGCGCGCAAGCTCGCCGAGCACGGGCCCGGGCGCGGCGGCGAACGCGCCCGCGAGGTCGGCCCCGCCGGCCCGGCGCAGGGCGAGGAACACCGCCGCGGCGAAGACGAGCATCAGCGGCACGCAGGCCCCCGCAACCCAGGCCAGCCGCGCCAGCGACCGGGTGCCCGCCGGCACGAGAAGGCGCGGCAGCACCGCCCCGGCCGTCCCGATGATCCCGAGCGGGAGGGCGGTGTTGAGCAGCGTGACCGGCTCGGGCGCCATCAGGGGGCCCCCCGGGATGCGGCGGCGGAGCCGCCCCCCTCCCCCATCCCCTCCCCACGCGGGGGAGGGGAGGCTCCGGGCCCGGCCGCCCCGTCCGAGCCGGAGGGGCCGGCGCCTGCCTCCCGCCGCACGGGGGCGGAGCGGTGACGGGGCGCGCGACCCGCCGCCGGCCGAGCCAGTCCCTCGCGCGCATCGCCAGCCCCAGGCGCCACCTCTCCCCCGCGCGGGGAGAGACGAGGCGGCGGGCCCCTCGCCGGGTCCGCACCCGCCGGACCATGGCGCGCCGCGCCGGGTTCGAGTGCCTCCCCTCCCCCGCGTGGGGAGGGGAGGGGGGAGGGGGGCACGCCGTCCACCGGTTCCCCGACGCTCAACGCATCCAGCACCACCTGCATGACCTCGTCGAGGTTCCCCGAAAGCTCCGAATCCCGGAACCAGAGCACGCGAAACCCCTGAGCGGTCAGCCACCCGTCCCCCTGCCGGCGGTCCCGCTCCCCGCCATGCCCGCCGCGGTCGATCCCGATCACCAGCCGGCGCCCCAGATCGGCGAAATCCACGATGACCGGCCCGATCGGCACTTGCCGCCGGAAATGCAGCCCCAGCATCCGGTTCAGCTCCCGCAGCTTCGCCCACAGGCGACGCTCCTGCGGCGACATCTCCGCCCGCAACCGGCGGGCGCGTTGCCGGGCGGCGGGGTGGATGCCGGTCATGCGTCACGCCCCGTTTCCAAGCCTCCCGGACCCTCCCCGCCTGGCCGAGAGCCTGCAACGCCCCCGGACGCGGCGGCGCGGCAGCCGGTGCGAGCGCTGGCCGTGCCGCGCCGCCCTGGGCGGGCGGGTCGGGAGCTGCCCGGGGCATGGCGCGGGCGCCCGACCTGCTTCCGGCCGGTGCGCCCGCCTTCGCCGGGCACCGCGCGGCCCGACCAGCTCATCATTCCTTCCCCTCCGGATACCGCCGCCTCGCCTCCTCCATGCGGCGCATGTCGCGAAGAGCCGCGATGGCCGCCGCGTCCGCCCCCCCGGCGCAACGGACGTCGGAACCGGTATAACGGCTGTTCTCCTCGACCACCATCGCCGCCGTGACCGCCACCCTCAGCCCCGCGGATCATCGCCATCGGGTCCCTGCGGGGCCGGGCGAGGAACCGCGCCGGCTTCTCCATCCGCCCGTCGGGCAGCTCGAGATCCATCGCGCGCACCGTCGCCGCATCGGTGATGTTGCCGATCGCGCGCCCGGTGAAGCGCGGGTCGGCCTCCTGGATCGCCTTGCGGCAGGTGCCGAGCTTCGCCACCGTGTCGAGCGGGCCGATCTCGGCCGTCACCCGCTCCCACACCCGGACCAGAGCCGCCTCCCCGGGGCGGGAATGGCTCACGAAGCTCTCGGCCACCGCGCGGCATCCCCCCGGCAGCGGGCGGCGCCCCGGCTCCTCCGCCTCCATCAGACAGGCCGCCGGCAGGTTCACCTGGCTGTCGCAGACCGCCCGGTGCAGCAGCCAGCGCCGGCGCCGCCCGCCTGCCTCGCCCTGCGGCAGCGCCTCGGGATCGTCCTGCGCGTCGAACCGCCGCTCCGGCAGCAGCGCCTCGCAGGAGAGCCGCTGCGACGTCGCGAACTGGAGCCGCGTCGGGATGGCGGGCTCGCCCACGATCTGCCGCACCCTGCGGTGGATCAGCTCCTCGCGCGGCAGGGCGGCGAGATGCGCCCGCGCCGGGAGCGTGTCGGTGGCCAGCGTCAGCACCTCGCGGTGGACGGGAAAGCCGCTCTCGTGCCGGTCGATGGTGAGCGCGCCGAGGAGGGTCCCGGCATCCCGCCCGGTCATCAGGTATTTCAGCGACCGGGCGCGGAACGTGCGCGCGATGCGCCCGACATGGCCGGCCAGCAGGCCCGCATCCTCGCGCCCGAGGCTGCCCGCCTGCTCCATCTCGGCCGCGACCCGGCCGAGCTGCCGGGTGATGCCTTCGAACTTTCGGAAGCAGCGCCGCGAAGGTGTCCGTCAGCGCGACGTGGTCTGCGGTGAGGTCGGTCTCGGCCATCGCCTGCCCCGCGCTCCGGGCCGCCCGCCGTCAGCCCCCCGCAGAGGTTCCTGTCGTGCTTTTCGACGAGCGGCCCGAAGCGCCGGGCGAAGCGCTCGTCGGCCTTCGCCCTCTGCCCCGGCACCCGGCGGGCGAAGACCATATGGGCCTCTTGGCTCTCCTTCATCTCGGCCAGGCGGTCGTTGGTCGCCGTGCCGATCGCGGCCATCGCAGCCTGCGCCTCCTTGTCGGTCCCGACGCCGATCTCGGTGATCCGGCGGGCGACCTCCTGCTGCCGGGCGGTCTTCAGCGACTTCGTCAGCGCGTCGCAGAGCACGGCGCGCTGCCGGGTGTCGGTCTGCGGCGTGCTGCTCCGCACCATCCGCGTCGCCGCCCGGTTCTGGAGGCTTTCGATCCAGGTCTTGCCCTTCTCGATGTGGCGCTCCGGCGTCTGGCTCGGGTCAGGCTTCACCTGCTCCCGTCGGACCGCGGCGTGACGCGCGTCAAGCCGGGCGAGCTCGCGCTCCGGCCGGGCGCGCGCCGCGGCGTCCTGCGCCCCGCCGCTGCGGTTCTCGCGCTCGAGGAGCCGCGGGTCCATCCCGGCGATCGCGCCGCGCACCGCCTCGCGCTCGGCCAACACCGCCTCGCGCCCGTCGAGCGGCTCGGTCAGGTTCGCCTCGACCCGCACCTTGTGGTCGTCCTGCACGTCGGGCTGGCCCGTTGGCAGCTTCACGATCGCGTCCGACCTGGAGATCGGGTCCTGCACCCTGTGGGCGATCGCGGCCATGCGCAGCCGCTCCTGCCGCAGGCTCTCGGACTTCGCCTGCGAGAAGATCCCGACCAGGATCTCTGGCCCGGTCTTCGAGCGCAGCTCGTCGAAGTCCTCCAGGAAACCCGCCGTCACGTCGCCGAGCCCCATGAGCAGCCCGGCGATGTTGGCGCTCGTCAGCTCCGGAGGCCTTCGCACGTCGTCGAGCGCGGCGTTCTCGATGTCGAACCGGTTGTCGTCGCCCGCCTTCAGCTTCCGCCGCGCGGTCCCGGTCCGGCCTGCGAGCCCGCCGGGCTTCGCCAGGGCGGCGGCGACCTTGTCCTGGCGCCTGCGGATCTGCGCATCGAAATCGGCCATGGCGCTTGCGTCCCGGCACCCGTTCCCTCTCGATGCCGGGATGCCAGGGCAGAATGCACCGCTGCGTCAGATGCTTTTCCGCCGGCCGTTGCGGCGCCCTGCCGGCGCGCCTAGGGTCGGGGGCATGAGCTCCGATCCGCACCCCGCCGCACGGCACGATGCCCGCCTCTTCGCCGAGGTCGATGCCCGCCGCGACAGCCTCGTGCGGCTGACGCAGGACCTGATCCGCATCCCCACGCTGAACCCGCCGGGGCGGTGCTACCTCGAGATCTGCGAGTATCTCGCCGAAAGGCTCGCGGGATCCGGCTTCTCGGTCGAGCTGATCCGCGCCGAGGGCAGCCCCGGCGACAGCGACCGCTGGCCGCGCTGGAACCTCCTCGCCCGGCGCGAGGGCGCCCCCGGCGGCGACTGCGTGCACTTCAACAGCCATCACGACGTGGTCGAGGCCGGCGCGGGCTGGACCGTCGATCCCTTCGCCGGCGAGGTGCGCGACGGCCGCGTCTGGGGCCGCGGCGCCTGCGACATGAAGGGCGGGCTCGCGGCGAGCGTGATCGCCGCCGAGGCCTTCCTCGCCGCCTGCCCCGAGTTCCGCGGCGCCGTCGAGATCTCGGCCACCGCCGACGAGGAATCGGGCGGCTACGGCGGCGTGGCCTACCTCGCCGAGCGGGGGGTCTTCTCGCCCGACAGGGTGCAGCACGTCATCATCCCCGAGCCGCTCGACAAGGACCGCATCTGCCTCGGCCACCGCGGGGTCTGGTGGGCCGAGATCGAGACGCATGGCCGCATCGCCCACGGCTCGATGCCCTTCCTCGGCGACAGCGCGATCCGCCACATGGGCGCGGTGCTGGCCGAGATGGAGGCGACGCTCTACCCGCTGCTGGCGGCCAGGCGCACCGCCATGCCGGTCGTCCCCGAGGGTGCGCGCGCCTCCACGCTCAACGTCAACTCGATCCACGGCGGCGCCGCCGAGCCGGAGGCGGGCTACGACGGCCTGCCCGCGCCCTGCGTCGCCGACCGCTGCCGGATCGTCATCGACCGCCGCTTCCTGATCGAGGAAGACATCGCCGAGGTGAAGGCCGAGGTGACGGCACTGCTCGAACGGGTGAAGGCCGGGCGCCCCGGCTTCCGCTACGAGATCCGCGATCTCTTCGAGGTCGCGCCCACCATGGCCCCCGCCGACGCGCCCGTCGTGCGCACCACCGCGGCGGCGATCGAACGGGTGCTCGGCCGGATGCCCGCCTATGTCGTCAGCCCCGGCACCTACGACCAGAAGCACATCGACCGCATCGGGCGTCTGTCGAACTGCATTGCCTACGGGCCCGGCATGCTGGGCCTGGCCCACCAGCCCGACGAATGGGTGGGCATCGACGACATGGCCGACAGCGCGAAGGTCATGGCCCTCGTGCTGGCGGACCTCCTGACCCCGGCCTGAGGCCGGGGGGCTTCCCGCCCCCCGGACCCCCCGGGGCGTATTTGTGACAAGAGGAAGAGGAGGATTCAGCTTCCGTTAACCTCACCGAGTCACTCTGGCGGTGCGGTACAGGCTGGCGAGCCGATGACCGCACAAGGGGAAGGCGCCCCGCCGGCCGGGTCCGCGCGGGGCGCCCGACGCCCCGGCCGCCGACAGGCCAGCCCCTTCCTCTTGTCCCAAATACGCCCCGGGGGGCACGGGGGGCGGGAAGCCCCCCGCTCCGCCGCCCGGGCCCGGCGCAGCCTCAGCCGTGGCGCGCCGCGACGGTCTTGAGCACCGAGAAGCCGTAGAGCGCCTCGAAGCCCTTCTCGCGGCCGTGCCCCGACCGGCCGACCCCGCCGAAGGGAAGCTCCACCCCGCCGCCGGCCCCGTAGGTGTTCAGGAACACCTGCCCGGCCCGCAGCCGCCGTGCGAGGCGCATCTGGCGCGCGCCGTCGCGGGTCCAGACCCCGGCGACGAGGCCATAGGGCGTGCCGTTCGCGATCGCCGCCGCCTCCGCCTCGTCGTCGAAGGCGATGATCGTCTGCACCGGGCCGAAGATCTCCTCCTGCGCCAGCTGATGCCCCGGCGGCACTCCGGCGAAGAGCACCGGCGCCAGGTAATGCCCGCCCGCGGGCGCGTCGCCCGCCACGGTCCCGCGCGCGGCCACCGCCAGATCCGACCCGCGCGCGAGGCATCCCTCGACGGCCGCCTTGCGCGCGGCCGAGATCAGCGGGCCGAGGTCGCGGTCGGCCAGCGCCGGCCCGGCGACCAGGGCGCGGTAACGCGCCGCCATCGCCTCGGTCAGACGCTCGGCGAGCGGGCGTTCGACGAGGATGCGCGCGGCGGCCGAGCAGGTCTGCCCGGCGTTCTGGATGCCTGCCCCGACCAGGAAGGGCAGCGCCGCCTCGAGGTCGGCGTCGGCGAAGACGAGCTGCGGCGACTTGCCCCCCAGCTCCAGCGTCACCGGAACCGCGTTCCGCGCCGCCGCGGCCTGCACCAGCGCCCCGACCTCGGGCGAGCCGGTGAAGCTCACGTGGCGGACGCCGGGGTGTCCGGCCAGCGCCGCCCCGGCTTCCTCGCCGAGGCCCGGCACCACGTTCAGCGCCCCTGCCGGCAGCCCCGCCTCGGCGGCGAGCGCGGCGAAGGCGAGCGCGGTCAGGCTCGCCTCCTCGGCGGGCTTCACCACGCAGGCATTGCCCATGGCAAGCGCCGCGCCGACCGAGCGGCCGATGATCTGCATCGGATAGTTCCAGGGCACGATGTGGCCCGTGACCCCGTGCGGCTCGCGCAGGGTGTAGACGGTGTAATCCTCGAGATAGGGGATGGTCTCGCCCATCACCTTGTCGGCCGCGCCGCCGTAGAACTCGAGGTAGCGGGCCAGCGCCAGCGCGTCGGCCCGCGCCTGCGAGAGCGGCTTGCCCACGTCCGCCGCCTCGATCCGGGCAAGCGCCTCGGCCCGCGCCTGGACGAGCTGCCCGATCCGCGAGAGCACCCGTCCGCGCTCGGCCGCCGTCGCCCGGCCCCAGGCGCCGGCCCGCGCCGCCTCGGCCGCCGCCACCGCGGCGTCGATGTCGGCCGCGGTGCCGCGCGCGATCCGCCCGATCTCCTCTCCGGTCGAGGGGTCCTCCACGGGCAGGTGGCGCGCCGCCTCGCGCCAGGCGCCGCCGATGAAGAGCTGCTCTGCCGGATACCAGGTCTCAGCCATGTCGCCTCTCCCCGCGCCAGTCCGTCGGAATCGCCGGCGCCGCGGCGACCAGCTCGCGCGTGTAGGGGTGGCGCGGCGCATCGAGGACGGCTGCCGTCTCTCCCTCCTCGACGATCTCCCCTGCCCTCATCACCAGAACCCGATCGGTGATCGCCCGCACCACGGCGAGGTCGTGGGTGATGAAGAGGTAGCTCAGCCGGAACCGCTCCTGCAGCTCGGCGAGCAGGTCGAGGATGCGCGCCCGCACGCTCACGTCGAGCGCCGAGACCGGCTCGTCGAGCACGATCAGCTCCGGCCGGGTGATCAGCGCCCGCGCGATGGCGATGCGCTGGCGCTGCCCGCCCGAGAACTCGTGGATGTACTTCTGGGCATCCGCCGCGCTGAGGTGCACCGCCTCCAGCGCCTCGGCAACGCGCGCCGCGGCATCGGGCGGCCGGCCGGCCGCGTGGAACGGCTCGGCGACGAGCCGGCCGACGCGGTGGCGCGGGTTGAAGCTGCCGTAGGGGTCCTGGAACACCACCTGCATCCGGGGATCCCCCGCCCGCACCGGCGCGCCGTCGAGCAGGATCTGGCCGCCCTGCAGCGGCTCGAGCCCGAGGATCGCGCGGGCGAGCGTGGACTTCCCCGACCCGCTCTCGCCCACCAGGCCGAGGCTCTCGCCGCGCCTCAGCGTGAAGCTCACGCCCCTGACGGCGCGCAGCACCGGATGTGCTCCGACCGGCGACCGGCGCGGCAGGCGGTAGTCGCGCACCGCGCCCCGCACCTCGAGGAGAACGTCGCCGCCCCGGTGCGGGATGCGGTCGGGCACGTGCTCCGACGCGGCGAAGAGCTGGCGCGTGTAGGGGTGACCGAGGGCGCGGAACACCGCCCCGGTCGGCCCCTGCTCGACGATCCGGCCCCCCTGCATCACCGCGATGCGGTCGGCCATCCCGGCCACCACCGCAAGGTCGTGGGTGATCAGCATCAGGCTCATCCCCTCCTCGGCCACCAGGCCCTTCAGCAGGGCGAGGATCTGCGCCTGCGTCGTCACGTCGAGCGCGGTGGTCGGCTCGTCGGCGATCAGCAGCCGCGGGCGCAGCGCCACCGCCGCGGCGATGGCGACGCGCTGGCGCTGGCCGCCGGAAAGCTCGTGCGGGTAGCGGTCGGGCGGGACCTCGCCGAGGCCCACGCGCGCGAGCTTCGCCGCGGCGAGCCGCCGCGCCTCGGCCCGGCCCGCCCGGCCGTGCACCAGAAGCGTCTCGGCCACCTGGTCGCCGATCGTCATCACCGGGTTCAGCGCGGTCATCGGCTCCTGGCTGATCAGCCCGATCGCGGCACCGCGCAGGGCGCACATCTCGGCCTCGCTGAGGTCGAACAGCGCGCGCCCCTCGAGCCGGACCGACCCCCGCACCGCCGCCCCCGCGGGCAGGAGCCGCATGAGCGACAGCGCGGTCAGCGACTTGCCCGACCCCGACTCGCCGACGAGGCCGAAGACCTCGCCCGCGCCGATGCGGAAGCTCACGTCGCGCAGGATCGGCAGCGCGCCGATGTCGAGCGAGAGGCCCTCCACCTCGATCACGCGCGGATCCTCCTCAGGCGGGGGTCGAGCAGGTCGCGCAGCCCGTCTCCCATCAGGTTCAGCCCCAGCACCGTCAGCACGATGGCGAGGCCCGGAATGATGGCGAGCGCGGGGTCGGTATAGATCAGCGTCTGCGCCTCGGCCAGCATCCGCCCCCAGGAGGGGGTGGGCGGCTGCGCGCCGAGCCCCACGTAGGACAGCGCCGCCTCGGCGAGGATGCCGAGCGAGAACTGGATCGTTCCCTGCACGATCAGGAGGTTGAGGAGGTTCGGCAGGATGTGCTCGATCGAGATCCGTGCCGCCCCCTTCCCCGCGACCCGCGCGGCGAGGATGTAGTCCAGCGTCCAGAGGCTGAGCGCCCCGCCGCGGGTGACGCGGGCGAAGACGGGGATGTTGAAGATCCCGATGGCGAGGATCGCGTTGACCGCCGAGGGGCCGAAGACCGCCGTGATCAGGATGGCGATGACCAGCGAGGGGAAGGCGAACACCAGGTCATTGGCCCGCATCACCAGCTCGTCGATCAGGCCGCCGCGGTTCGCCGCCGCGATCAGGCCGAGCGGCACGCCCGCCGCCATGCCGATGCCGACGGCGAGAAGCGCAACCGCCAGCGAGGTGCGCGCCCCCACCATGATCATCGACAGGATGTCGCGCCCGAAGTGGTCGGTGCCGAGCGGGTGCGCGGCCGAGGCCGGCCTGAGCTTGTCGGCGATCGACAGCGCCGCGACGTCATGCGGCGTCCAGACAAGCGAGACGAGCGCGAGCGCGAGGAACACCCCCGCCAGCGCCCCGCCCGCGACAAGCTGGACCGGAACCCTCATGCCCGTCGCCTCAGCCGCGGATCGGCCCAGGCATAGGCCAGGTCCACCAGGAAGGTGACGAGGATCACCGCGGCGACGAGCAGCATGGTCACGCTCTCCACCACGATCAGGTCGCGCTGCGTGATGCCCTGGAAGATCAGCCGCCCCAGCCCCGGCAGGAAGAACACGTTTTCGATGATGATCGCCCCCGCGAGCAGGAACGAGAACTGGAGCCCGAGGATCGTCAGCACCGGGATCAGCGCGTTCCTCAACGCGTGGCGGCGCAGCGCCTGGCCCTCGGTCAGGCCGCGGGCGCGGGCGGTGCGGATGTAGTCCTGCCCCAGCGTCTCGATCAGCGCCGAGCGCAGCACCCGGGCGAGGATCGAGGCCTGCGGCAGGGCGAGCGCCACCGCCGGCAGGGTCAGCGCCTTCAGCCCCGCGCCGAGGCCCGCCTCCCACCCCGGGAAGCCGCCGGCGTTGAACCACCTGAGCTGCACCGCGAAGACGAGCACCAGCAGCATCGCGAACCAGAAGTTCGGCACCGCGATGCCGAGCTGGGTCGCGCCGATGATGCCGTAGTCGGTCGCCCGGCCGCGGCGCGCGGCGGCGAGGATGCCCACCGGCAGCGCGATCGCCGTCGAGAGGGCGAGCGCATAGAGCGCAAGCGGCAGCGAGACCTCGAGCCGGTCGGCCACGAGCTGCGCCACCGGCACCCGGTAGGTGTAGGAGGTGCCGAAGTCGCCGGTCAGCATCCCCGCCACCCAGCCGAGGTAGCGCTCTGCCAGGCTGCCCTCGAGCCCCAGCTCCCGGCGCAGCGCCGCCACCGTGTCGGGGCTTGCGTTCATCCCCAGCATGTAGGCCGCCGGGTCGCCGGGGATGACCTCGATCACCAGGAAGATGACGAGGCTCGCCACCGCGAGGCTGAGGCCCAGCGAGATCAGGCGGGAGAGGGCGTGGCGCAGCATGTCGCGAGCCTATGCGCGCAGGACGGCCGAGGCCAGCGGCAAGCGGCTGCCGCGCCTCGCCGGTCCCGCCCAAAGAGTTGATCGCGCCTCGGAAAGCCTGTGCTATCGTCCGGTCCGGGGTTTGGGCCATCCGCCCGCCGCTGGAGGGCGGGGCGGGGGCCGGTGACGGAGTGCGGTGTGGAGCGGTCGTGGGATTTCCCGGGTTTCGGACCTCTCACGAGGATCGAGACCAGCTTCGGAGACTTTCCGGCGCAGACCCTGCGCGAGCGCGACAGCGTGCGCACCCAGAGCGGCACGCTCGCGCAGATCCGCTGGCTCGACCGGGTGACGCTCAACGAGGACTTCCTGCACCACCACCCCGAGGCGCAGCCGATCGTCATTCCCGCCCATGCGCTTGGCCGCGGCCTGCCCCGGCACGACGTCACGCTCTCGCCCGGCCAGAAGATCATCGCCGCCGGCGCCATGATGCCGCGCCGCGAGATGACGGCGGCCGAGCTGCTGCGCACCGGCAAGGCGATCCGCAAGCCCGAGACGATCGTCACCTACACCTTCCTGCTCTGCGCCCAGCCGGTGCACGTCCGGGTCGAGGGGCTCTTCGCGCCGCTCGAGCCGCCGCGCTGGTAGGCCCCGCCGCCCCCTTGCCAGAGGCCGCGCGAGCGGCGATCCTGCGGCCCCGAGTCGGGGCGATGGCGTCGCCCCGCGGCGGGGCATCCGCCGCACGCTCGGAACCGTCCTGTACGCCGGGACCCTGAGGGGTCCCTGACCTGCGGGCCCCGCAACGGAGGCCTGCGATGAAGCGACCCGAAACCTACCAGTTCCACAACGGCGAGAAGGCGCCGCTCCCCTTCGCCCCCGAGGAATACGAGGCCCGCCTGACGGGCCTGCGCGCGATCCTGCGCGAGGCCGGCGCCGACGCCGCCGTGCTCACCTCGATGCACAATGTCGCCTACTACTCGGGCTTCCTCTACTGCTCGTTCGGCCGGCCCTACGCGCTGGTCGTGACCGAGCGGCAGGCGGTCACGATCAGCGCCGGCATCGACGCGGGCCAGCCCTGGCGGCGCTGCCACGGCGACAACCTCACCTACACCGACTGGGCGCGCGACAACTTCTGGCGCGCGGTGCGCAAGGTCGCGGGCGAGGGCCGGCGCATCGGCTACGAGGGCGACCACCTCACGCTCGCCCAGTCGGCGAAGCTCGACGCCTTCCTCGCGCCCGCCGCCCGCATCGACATCGCCCCCGCCACCATGCGGCAGCGCATGCGCAAGAGCCCGGCGGAGCTGAAGCTGATCCGCGCCGGCGCCGAGGTGGCCGACGTGGGCGGCTACGCGATCCGCGAGGCGGTCAAGGCCGGGGTGCGCGAGATCGACGTGGCGATGGCCGGCCGCGACGCGATGGAACTCGAGATCGCCCGGCGCTTCCCCGATGCCGAATACCGCGACACCTGGGTGTGGTTCCAGTCGGGCATCAACACCGACGGCGCCCACAACCCGGTGACGGCGCGCCGGCTGAGGGTCGGCGACATCCTCAGCCTCAACACCTTCCCGATGATCTCGGGCTACTACACCGCGCTCGAGCGCACCATGTTCGTCCGCCGGGTGGACAAGGCCAGCCTCGCCATCTGGGAGGCCAACGTCGCCGCCCACGAATACGGGATGAGCCTGCTGAAGCCCGGCGCGACCTGCGCCGAGGTCACGCAGAAGATCAACGCCTTCCTCGCCGAGCGCGACCTGCTGCAATACCGGACCTTCGGCTATGGCCACTCCTTCGGCGTGCTCAGCCACTACTACGGCCGCGAGGCGGGGCTCGAGCTGCGCGAGGACATCGACACCGTGCTGGAGCCCGGCATGGTGATCTCGATGGAGCCGATGCTGACCATCCCCGAGGGCCGCCCCGGCGCCGGCGGCTACCGCGAGCACGACATCCTGATCATCACCGAGACGGGCAACGAGAACATCACCGGCTATCCCTACGGCCCGGCCTTCAACATCGTGGGCTGAGGCCCCGGCGCGCGCCGCGGCGGAACCGGCGGCCCGCGGCGCGCGTCGAACTTGCGCTTGCCCGCCGCCTTGCGGGTGCTAAGCCAAGGGCCTGTAGCAAGAATCGTCCGCAACCCGCAGGGGACCGCCATGATCCGTCTGCTCCGCCCCGCCCTGCTCCTTGTCGCCGCCGCCCTGCTCGCGGGCTGCGGCGCCCTGGAGGGGATCGCCAGCCGCCGCGGCGGCGAGGTGCCGGGCTACGGCCGGATCGTGGACGGCGACTACACCCTTCCGGCCGTCGATCCGAAGTATCTCCAGGGCGTGAATCGCCGCGCGCAGGTCGCCTATGCCGGGCCCGAGGCGCCCGGCACCATCGTCGTCGATCCGCATGCGAAGTTCCTCTACTTCGTGCTCGAGGGCGGGCAGGCGATGCGCTACCCGATCGCCGTCGGGCGCGAGGGGCGCGGCTTCCGCGGCACCGCCACCGTGGGGCGCAAGGCGATGTGGCCGGGCTGGCAGCCCACCGCGAACATGATCCGCTCCGAGCCCGAGGTCTACGGACCCTTCGCCCGCGGCATCCCCGGCGGGCTCGCCAGCCCCCTCGGCGCCCGCGCGCTCTACCTCTACCGCGGCAACCGCGACACCTTCTTCCGCATCCACGGCACCAACGACCTCGCCTCGATCGGCAACTCGGGCTCGGCAGGCTGCATCCGGCTGTTCAACCACGACATCATCCAGCTCTACGAGCTGGTGCAGCCCGGCACGCCGGTCGTGGTGCGCACCTACGAGCAGTCGGTCGCTCTCGAGGGCGAGGAACTGGCCAACCGCGGCACGGAACTGCCCCCGACCGTGGTCGATCCCGCGGTGATCTACGGCTTTCTCGCCGCGCAGGAGGCGGCCCGGCGCGAGGCGACCGCCGCCGCCCCGCCCGACGCCTGAGCCCGCGGCGGGGGGTCAGAGCCGGATCACGTAGTCCTTCCGGGTTGTCTCGACCACCTCCCAGGTGCCGGTGAACCCGGGGCGGATGACGAAGCTGTCGCCCGTGCGCACCGTCACCGCCGCGCCGCCGTCCTCGGCGATCACCGAGACGCCCGCGAGGATGCGGCAGTATTCCCACTCCTCGTAGGCGATGCGCCACTTGCCGGGGGTGGATTCCCAGATTCCGCACCAGAGCCCGTCGCGCGCCTCGAGGTTCCAGGTCCGGTGCACCGGATCGCCGGCAAGCACCCGCCCCGGATCGGGGCGGGTGACCTCCGGCGCGCCCTCCGGCGCCAGGCGGAAGAGCCTCGGGGCGGCCACGCCCGCCCCTACTCGGTCCACCGGACCGCCGTCAGGTCGTTGGCCTGGGTGGGCGAGTTCTCCCACAGGCCCTCGATCTTGGCGTTCGCGACCCCGGTCTTGGCGAGCTGGAAGAGGTAGGCGTTCACGTAGTCGTCGGCGATCTTCTTCTGCGCCTGCTTGAGCAGCGCCGAGCGCTCGGCCGGGTCGCTGGTCACGTCGAGCTCGGCCATGATCTCCTGGAACTCCGGGTCGGCATACTGGAAGTAGTAGTCCTCGCGGGCGTAGATGTTGATGTCGGCCGGCTCGGTGTGGCTGACGATCGTCAGGTCGAAGTCGTGGCCCTTGAACACCTGCTCGAGCCACTGCGCCCATTCCAGGTTGGTGATCTCGGTCTCGATTCCCACCGCGCGGAGCTGCGCGGCGATGATCTCGCCGCCGCGGCGGGCGTAGGGCGGCGGCGGCAGCGCAAGCCGCAGCTTCAGGCCCGAGACGCCGGCCTCGGCGAGCAGCGCCTTCGACTTCTCCGGGTCGTAGGCCGACTGGGCGGTGAGGTCGATGTAATCGGGGTTGTGCGGGGCGAAGTGCGTCCCGATCGGCGTGCCGTAGCCGAACATCGCGCCGTCGATGATCTCCTGCCGGTTGATGGCATGGGCGATCGCCGCGCGCACCTTCACGTTGTCGAGCGGCGGCCGCTTGTTGTTCATCGCAAGGATCGTCTCGCCCTCGGTCGAGCCGACGATGACGCGGAAGCGCGGGTCGGCCTCGAACTGCGCCAGCGTCTCGGGCGCGGGGAAGTTCGGGAAGGCATCGACATCGCCCGCCATCATTGCCGCGAAGGCGGCGTTGGGGTCGGAGATGAAGCGGAAGGTGGCCGAGGCCAGCGCCGGGGCCTCGCCCCAGTAGTCGGGGTTGCGCGCGATCTCCACCCGGTCGCCCTGCACCCAGTTGACGAAGGTGAAGGGGCCGGTGCCGATCGGCTTCGTCGCGTTGGTCGCGGCCGATTCCGGCGCCACGATCACGGCATCGCCCCAGGCCAGGTTGAACGGCAGGTTGCCGTTCGGCACCGAGAGCCTGATCTGCACCGTCAGCGGGTCGATCACCGTCACCTCGGTGATGCCGGCGAAGAGCTGCTTCTGGGCGTTGGCGCTGTCCTCGGCCCGGGCGCGGTCCAGCGAGAACTTCACGTCGTCGGCATCGAAGGTCGTGCCGTCGTGGAAGGTGACGCCCTCGTGCAGCCGGAAGGTCCAGGTCAGGCCGTCCTCGCTCGTCTCCCATTCCTTCGCCAGCCAGGGCACGATGCTGCCGTCGGGGGCGAAGCGGGTGAGGCCCTCGAAGATGTTGGCATAGACCACCTCGTCGATCGCGGCCGCCGCGCCTGCGGTCGGGTCGAGGTTCGGCGGCTCGAGCACCATGCCCACCGTGATCGTGTCGCGGGCGGCCAGGGCGGGCGTCGCGGCGAGCACCAGCGCGGCGAGGAGAAGGCGTGCGGTCATCAGGCTCCCTCCGGGATCAATGCGGCGGCGCGGACTGTAGCCGCCGCCCCGGCCGAGTTCCAGCGGCTTGCGGGCGCGTGCGATCCGGGAAAGGATCGGGCCGCCAGGGGGAGGCGGAGCGATGCGGCTGGCGGGCAGGACGGCGGTGGTGACCGGGGCGGGCTCCGGCTTCGGCGCGGGGATCGCGCGGAAGTTCGCGGCCGAGGGCGCGCGGGTGATGGTGGCCGACATCCGCCCCGAGGCGGCCGAGGCCGTCGCCACCGAGGTGGGCGGCATCGCCTGCACGGCCGACGTGTCGCAGGCCGCTTCGGTCGCGGCGCTGGCCGAGGCGGCGCGCGCGGCCTTCGGGCGCATCGACATCCTCGTCAACAACGCCGGGATCACGCATCTGCCGATGTTCCTGGAGGAGGTGGAGGAGGCGGAGTTCGACCGCGTGCTCGCGGTCAACGCGAAGTCGGTCTACCTCACCGCCCGCGCCTTCGTGCCGGGGATGAAGGCCGCCGGCGCGGGCGCGATCCTCAACATCGCCTCGACCGCCGGCCTCTCGCCGCGGCCGCGGCTCAGCTGGTACAACGCCTCGAAGGGCTGGATGATCACCGCGACGAAGGCGATGGCGGTCGAGCTCGCGCCCTTCGGGCTGCGCGTCAACGCGCTCTGCCCGGTGGCGGGCGAGACGCCGCTGCTGAAGAGCTTTCTCGGCGAGGACACGCCCGAGATGCGCGCGAAGTTCCTTGCCACGATCCCGCTCGGGCGGTTCTCGACCCCGCAGGACCTGGGCAATGCGGCCGCCTTCCTCTGCTCGGACGAGGCGGGCATGATCACCGGCGTCGCGCTCGAGGTGGACGGCGGGCGCTGCATCTGAAGCCAGGGCGGGGGGCTGCGCGCCCCCCGGACCCCCCGCGGCGTATTTGGAACAAGAGGAAGGGAGCGGCGATGCGGCCGGGGCCGAGGAACCTGATCACCGATGTCGCGGGACTGAAGGTGGGCAATGCCGAGGACCACCGGGTGAAGACCGGCGTGACGGTGCTGACCGCCGAACGGCCCTTCGTGGCGGCGGTCAGCGTCATGGGGGGCGCACCCGGCACGCGCGAGACCGACCTGCTTGCCCCTGACCGACTGGTGCAGGAGGCGGATGCGCTGGTGCTCTCGGGCGGCTCGGCGCTCGGGCTCGACGCCGCCTCGGGCGTGGCCGACGCGCTGCGCGCCGCCGGCCGGGGTTTCGCGGTGGGCGACCAGCGGGTGCCGATCGTGCCGGCGGCGATCCTGTTCGACCTGGCGAATGGGGGCGCCAAGGACTGGGCCGAGAACCCCTACCGGCGGCTCGGCGCGGCGGCGCTTGCGGCGGCGGGCGAGAGCTTCGCGCTCGGCACCGCGGGGGCCGGGACGGGGGCGACCGCGCGCGGGCTCAAGGGCGGGCTCGGCTCGGCCTCGGCGGTGATCGGGGGGGGCTTCACCGTCGGCGCGCTGGTCGCCGTCAACGCGCTGGGCGCGCCGGTGGTGGGCGAGGGCGGGCATTTCTGGGCCGCGCCCTGGGAGATCGGCGCCGAGTTCGGCGGGCGCGGACCGGCGCCGGCGGGGGCGTTCGCCCCCGAGGCGGAGGTCCTGCCGCAGAAGCAGCCGGGCGAGGCCACCACCATCGCCATTGTGGCGACCGATGCCGCGCTGACCCAGGCCCAGGCGACCCGGATGGCGGTGGCCGCGCAGGACGGGATCGCGCGGGCGCTCGTGCCGGCGCACACGCTGCTCGACGGCGACCTCGTCTTCGCCGCCGCGACCGGCGCGCGGCCGCTTTCCGATCCGCTTGCGGACGCCTTCCGGCTTGGCCATGCGGCGGCCGCCTGCCTCGCGCGCGCCATTGCCCGGGCGGTCTACGAGGCGCGCCCCGCGCCGGGCGATCCGCTGCCCTGCTGGCGCGACCGCTTCGGGGGGTAGCGCCGGGCGGCGGGAGGCTCTATCTGCGGCCGGAGAGCCTGCCGGAGGCCCCGCCTTGCGCCTGATCTTCATGGGAACGCCCGACTTCGCCGTTCCGGCGCTGGAGGCGCTCGTCGCGGCCGGGCACGGCATCGCGGCGGTCTACACCCGCGCCCCCCGCCCCGCCGGGCGCGGCCAGGCCGAGCGGCCCTCGCCGGTCCATGCCCGGGCCGCGGCGCTGGGCCTGCCGGTGCGCACGCCCGCCACGCTGCGCGACCCCGACGCGCAGGCGGCGTTCGCCGCCCTCGGCGCCGATGCCGCCGTGGTCGTGGCCTACGGGCTGATCCTGCCGCAGCCGGTGCTCGACGCCCCGCGCCACGGCTGCCTCAACATCCACGCCTCGCTCCTGCCGCGCTGGCGCGGCGCGGCCCCGATCCAGCGCGCGATCATGGCCGGCGACGCCGCGACCGGCATCTCGATCATGCGGATGGAGGCGGGGCTCGACACCGGGCCGGTCGCGCTGACCGAATCCGTGCCGATCGGGCCCGGGGACACCGCGGGCGACCTGCACGACCGCCTCGCGCGGCTGGGCGCGCGGCTCGTCGTCGAGGCGCTCGCCCGCCTGCCGGACCTTGCCTTCGTGCCGCAGCCCGAGGCAGGGGCGACCTACGCCGCCAAGATCGACAAGGCCGAGGCGCGGGTGGACTGGACGCGCCCCGCGCCCGAGGTGGACCGGCAGATCCGCGGGCTCTCGCCCTTCCCCGGCGCCTGGACGGTGATCGGCGGCGAGCGGGTGAAGCTGCTTGCCTCGCGGCTGGCCGACGGGCAGGGTGCGCCCGGCGAGGTGCTCGACGCCGCGCCGACCGTCGCCTGCGGCACCGGCGCGGTGCGGCTGATGCGGCTGCAGCGCGCGGGGCGCGCCCCGCAGGAGGCGGAGGCGTTCCTGCGCGGCTTCGCGCTCGGCCCGGGCGACCGGCTGGCAGACGGGCGGCAGGAGGGGCCCGGAGACGGGCCGCAGGGCGGGCCGGGAGACGGGCCGGGAGACGGGCGGGGAGGCTGAGGGGATGCACTTCTTCTACACGCTGATCGGCACCGCGGTGATTGCCGCCGTCGTCGGCCTCGTCTCGGAGCGCACCGGCTTCACCCGTAACGGCGTGCTGCCTTCGGTCATCATCTGCATCGGCGGCGCGATGCTGTTCTTCTTCGTCGGCTCGATGTTCCGCATCGGCTTCGGCAGCCCCGGCTTGAATGCCGTCGCCGCCTCGATCGGCGCGCTCGTCATCGTGCCGACGCATTACCGCAGGCGCTAGGAGGCGCGCGCCCGATGACCGTCGTCTTCCTCATCGTCATCGGCGCCGCCGCCGGGTTCATCGCCACCCGGCTGATGGGGCTCCAGACCGGCCTCGTCGAGACCATCGCGATCGGCGTCGTCGGCGCGCTGATCGGCGGCATGGTGCTGCGCTTCATCCTGACCGTCGGCGGCTGGCTCGGCGGCTTCGTCGGCGCGGTGCTGGGGGCGATGCTGCTGATCTGGCTCTGGCAGCGGTTCGGGCCGGGGCGCTAGCCCGCGCCCCGCCGCGCCCACGCCCCCCGGCGCTGCCGGCGTCAGGCCCGCGCGCGCCCGAAGGCCGGCGCGGCCACGCCCATCGCCCGAAGCGCGGTCGCCGCGATGTCGGCCGCCGTGAGCCCCGCGTCGCGGTACATCGCCTCGGGGCTCGCCTGCTCGATGAACCGGTCGGGCAGCGTCATGGTTCGGATCCGCACCCCCGCGTCGAGCCGCCCCGTCCGCGCCAGCCAGTGCAGCACCTGCGCGCCGAAGCCGCCCTCGGCGCCCTGCTCGACCGTCACCAGCGCCGCATGCTCGCGCACGAGCCGGTCGATCAGCGCGGTGTCGAGCGGCCGGGCGAAGCGCGCATCGGCCACCGTGGCCGAGACGCCGCGGGCGGCGAGGTCCTCGGCGGCCCTCAGGCATTCGCAGAGATGCGCCCCGAACGACAGGAGTGCGACCCCCGTCCCCTCGCGGAGGATCCGGCCCCGGCCGATCTCCAGCACCTCGCCGCGCGCGGGCAGCTCCACCCCGACCCCGTCGCCGCGCGGATAACGGAAGGCGATGGGCCCCTCGTCATACGCCGCCGCGGTGGCGACCATGTGGACGAGTTCCGCCTCGTCGCCCGCGGCCATGACCACGAAGCCGGGCAGGTTCGACAGGTAGGCCACGTCGTAGGCCCCCGCATGGGTCGCCCCGTCGGCGCCGACAAGGCCCGCGCGGTCGATGGCGAAGCGTACCGGCAGCTTCTGCAGAGCCACGTCGTGCACCACCTGGTCGTAGCCGCGCTGGAGGAAGGTCGAGTAGATCGCCGCGAAGGGCCTGAGCCCCGCCGCCGCCATGCCGGCGCAGAAGGTCACGGCATGCTGCTCGGCGATGCCGACGTCGAAGACCCGCGCCGGGAAGCGCCGGGCCATGATGTCCACCCCGGTGCCCGAGGGCATCGCCGCGGTGACCGCCACGATGCGCGGGTCGCGTTCGGCCTCGGCGGTCAGCGCCTGGCCGAACACCTTGGTGTAGGCCGGCGCGTTCGACCGCCCCTTGGCCTGCGCGCCCGAGGCCACATCGAACTTCGAGACGCCGTGATACTTGTCGGCCGAGGTCTCGGCCGGCGGGTAGCCCTTGCCCTTCTTCGTCAGCACGTGGATCAGCATCGGCCCCGTGGCCCGCGCCCGCGCGGCGCGCAGCACCGGCAGGAGCTGGCCCATGTCGTGCCCGTCGATCGGGCCGACGTAGCTGAAGCCCAGCTCCTCGAACAGCGTGCCGCCGCCCGGCATCCCGGTGACGAGCTGGCGCGCCCGGCGCGCCCCGTCACGCAGCGGCCCCGGCAGCGCGCGCTCCAGCCCCTCGGCCATGTCGCGGAAGGCGGCGAAGGGCGAGGTGCCGGCGTAGAGG
>JANZZL010000054.1 GCA_026419405.1 Paracoccaceae bacterium
AGATGTGTATAAGAGACAGCCCAGACAGAACAGGAGGAAGGACCCGGTCATCAGCCCGAGCGCGCCGAGCCCCGCGCCGAGCGCCCCGCCCAGGGCGCCCGCCACGAAGCCGGCGCGGCGGCCGAAGCGCTGCATGAAGGCCGAGATCGGCGTGGCCGTCAGCATCGAGCCGATGACGGCGCAGGAAATCGGCAGCGTGGCCCAGCAGGCATTGGGCGCCAGGCTCTGGCCGGCCAGCCCGGCGATGGTGAAGATCGCCGGCATCTGCGCGCCCATGATAGCCTGGGCCGCGACCAGCACGGCCACGTTGCGCCGCGCCAGGCGGTCGTCGGGCGAGAGTGCAGGGCTTGCGGCGGTCATGCCCTCAGCGTTAGGCGAGGGCAGGTTCGGGGGCAAGGGGGCTAGCGTGGCCGTGGGACGCATCATCGCGGGGCCGGATTGTCTGGCCGAGGGCACGGAATGGCTCTGCGCGCGCGAGCCGGCCTTCGCCAGGGCGCTGGCCGAGACCGGGCCCTGGCCGCTGCGCCGCCAGCCGGACGGCTTCGCCGCGCTGATGGAGGCGATCATCGCCCAGCAGGTCAGCGCCGCCGCGGCGCGGGCGATCCGGGATCGGGCGGCCGCGGCCGGTTTGCTCGATGCCGCTGCCGTCGCCGCGGCCGGCGAAGAGGCGCTGCGGGCCGCGGGGTTGAGCCGGCCAAAGGTGCGCTATGCGCTGGCGCTGGCGCGGTCGGGCGTGGACTTCGCCGCCCTGCGGGACCGGCCCGACGCCGAGGTGATCGCCGAACTGGTGGCGCTGCCGGGCATCGGGCGCTGGACGGCCGAGATCTACGCCATGTTCTCGCTCGGCCGGGCCGATGTCTTCGCCCCCGGCGACCTCGCGCTCCAGGAGGCCGCGCGGCTCCTCTTCGGCCTGCCCGAGCGCCCGCGCGAGGCCGCCCTGCGGGCGATGGCCGAGGCCTGGTCGCCCTGGCGGGCGGTTGCGGCGCGGCTCCTCTGGGCCTACTACCGCGTGGCCAGGGAAAGGGAGGGGATCCGATGACGCGCAGCCTCACCGCGGAACGCCGGGGCCCGCCGCAGGGCACGGGGCGGGCGCTCGTCGTCTTCGTGCACGGCTACGGCGCGAACGGGGCCGACCTCATCGGGCTGGCCGATCCGCTTGCCCCGCACCTGCCGGGCACGGTGTTCCTCGCCCCCGACGCGCCGGAACGCTGCGCCGTCAACCCCTTCGGCTTCCAGTGGTTCCCGATCCCCTGGCTCGACGGCTCCTCCGAGGCCGAGGCGCGCGCCGGCCTGCTCGCCGCCGCCGCGGATCTCGACGCCTTCCTCGACGCCGCGATGGCGGCCGAGGGCGTGGGGCCCGACCGCACCGTGCTATTCGGCTTCTCGCAGGGCACGATGCTCTCGCTCCAGGTCGCGCCGCGCCGGGCGCAGCCGCTCGCCGGCGTCGTCGGCTTCTCGGGCCGGCTCCTCGCGCCCGAGGCGCTCGCCGCCGAGACGGTCTCGCGTCCGCCGGTGCTGCTCGTCCACGGCGACGCCGACGAGGTCGTGCCCTTCGCCGCGCTCTCCGAGGCGGGCCGGGCGCTCGATGCCGCGGGCTTCGAGGTCCATGCCCACATCATGCGCGGCACCGGCCACGGCATCGCGCCCGAGGGGCTCTCGGTGGCGCTCGCCTTCATGCGCGACCGGCTCCGCCTCGCCCCCCCGGCCGGCCGACCCGCCGCACCCCCGCCACGACAAGGAACCCCGGATGACCGAGCCCCTGCCCCCCGGCGTGCGCCAGCTCAAGCGCCCCGCCCGCAGCGCGGCGGAGGACAGCGCGCCGATCGAGGCGACGGTGCGCGGGATCCTGGCCGAGGTCCGCGCCCGCGGTGACGCCGCGCTGCGCGAGCTCTCGGCGCGCTTCGACGGCACGGCGCCCGAGGCCTTCGAGGTCTCCCCCTCCGAGCGCGCGGCCGCCGTCGCCGCGCTCGACCCGCAGACGCGGGCCGATACCGAATTCGCCATCGCCAACGTGCGGGCCTTCGCCGAGGCGCAGCTTGCCACGATCGGCGCGCTGCCCGACTTCGAGCCGCGCCCCGGCGTGCACATGGGCCATCGGGTGATCCCGATCGGCCGCGTCGGCGCCTATGTGCCGGGCGGACGCTTCCCGCTGCTCTCCGCGCCGGTGATGACCATCGTTCCCGCCCGGGTCGCCGGCGTGGGCGAGGTGGTGGCCTGCCTGCCGCCCGGCGCGCATCCGGCGATGGTGGCGGGCTGCCATCTCGCCGGCGCGGACCGCATCTTCCGCATCGGCGGCGCCCAGGCGATCGCCGCCATGGCCTTCGGCACGGAAAGCGTGCCGCGCGTGGACAAGATCGTCGGCCCCGGCAATGCCTATGTCAACGAGGCCAAGCGCCAGGTCTTCGGCCCGGTCGGCATCGACCAGCTCGCCGGTCCGTCGGAGATCTACGTGCTCGCCGACGCGACCGGCGATCCGGAGATGATCGCGACCGACCTTCTCGCCCAGGCCGAGCACGACCCGCGCACCCGCGTCGGCCTCATCACCACCCATCCCCCCCTCGCCGAGGCGGTGCTGGCCGAGGTCGGGCGCCAGCTCGCCACGCTGCCCACGCGCGAGACCGCCGGGCCCGCCTGGCACGACTACGGCGAGGTGCTGCTGTGCGACGACGAGGCGGCGATGATCGCCTGCTCCGACCTGATCGCGGCCGAACACCTGCAGATCCACACCGCCGATCCGCACCGCCTCGCCGCGCGGCTGTCGAACTACGGCTCGCTCTTCATCGGCGAACTCGCCAGCGTGGTCTATTCCGACAAGTGCTCGGGCACCAACCACACGCTGCCGACGATGGCGGCGGGGCGCTACACCGGCGGGCTCTGGGTCGGCAGCTTCGTCAAGGTCGCCACCCACCAGTGGCTCGCGCCCGAGGGCGTCCGCGCCGTGGCCCCGCCCGCGGTGCGCCAGAGCGCCAGCGAGGGGCTCGAGGGCCACCGCCGCGCCGCGCAGCTCCGGCTCGACCGCTTGCAGGGGGGCTGAAGGCCGCGCCGGGCCCGCCGCTCACCCCGCCGGCATCCGGCTCTCGACGATCTCCGCCCACCACGAGGCGCCCGCCGGGATCGCCCCGTCGTCGAAGTCGTACTCCGGGTGATGGACCGCCGCCGTGTCGCCGTTGCCGATGAGGATGTAGGCCCCGGGCCGCGCCTGCAGCATGTAGGCGAAGTCCTCGCCCCCCATGATCAGCGGCGCCTCGGCGCAGGCGCCCGCCACCTTCCGCGCGGCGGCCGCGGCGTGCTCGGTCTCGGCCTCGGCGTTCACCATCACCGGATAGCCCGGGATCCAGCGGATCTCGGCGCCGCCGCCGAAGGCCTCGGCGGTCGCGGTCGCGATCCGCCGCAGCCGCTCCTCGGCCAGCCGGCGCACGTCCGCCTCCATCGTGCGCACGGTGCCGCGGATCGTCGCCCGCTGGGGGATGACGTTGAACGCCCTGGTGTCGGTCTCGACGCTCGTCACCGAGACGACGACCTGCTTGGCGGGATCGACGTTGCGCGCGGCGATGGTCTGAAGCGCCACCACCGCCTGGGCGGTCATCACCGTGGTGTCCACCGTCTCGTGCGGCTTGGCGGCGTGCCCGCCCCTGCCCTCGAACACGATCTCGAAGTTGTCGGTGGCGGCGAAGAAGGCGCCGGGTCGGATCGCGAAGCTGCCGAGCGGCAGCCCCGGCATGTTGTGCATGCCGTAGACCTCCTGGATGTTCCAGCGCTCCATCAGCCCGTCCGCCACCATCTCGCGCCCGCCGCCGCCGCCCTCCTCGGCGGGCTGGAAGATCACCACCGCCGTGCCGTCGAAGTTGCGGGTCTCGGCGAGATACCGCGCCGCGCCGAGCAGCATCGCGGTATGGCCGTCGTGCCCGCAGGCATGCATCGCACCCGCCACCGTCGAGGCCCAGGGCTTGCCCGTCGCCTCGGCGATCGGCAGCGCATCCATGTCGGCGCGCAGGCCGATCACCCGGCCGCGCCGGTCGCTGCGGCCGCGGATCACGCCGACGACGCCGGTCCGCCCGATGCCCTCCACCCCCTCGTCGCAGCCGAATTCCCTGAGCCTGGCGGCCACGATCCCCGCGGTGCGGTGGGTGTCGAACAGCAGCTCCGGGTGGGCGTGCAGATCGCGCCGCCAGGCCGCGATCTCGGGCTGCATCTCGGCGATGCGGTTCTTGACGGGCATCTCGCGCGCTCCTCTGCGGGGTTGCCGCGCGGCAGGTTCCGCCGGCCACCGGCCGGGGCCGCACGCCGCGCCCGCCCGCGATCCTGACCGAGGGCCCGCGCCCCTGCAAGCGCCTCCCCCTTCCTCTTGTCGCATATACGCTCGGGGGAGCGCGAGGGGGCAGACGGCCCCCTCGCCCGCCTCAGAGCGCCGGGCCCGGGCGCAGCGCCGAACCGTCGGTGAAGCGGCCGAAGCGGAAGCGCGTCAGGTCGTGGACCGGCGGGTTCCCGGCCACGAGGTCGGCCGCCACCCGGCCCACGCCGGGGCCGATGCCGAAGCCGTGCCCCGAAAGCCCGGTGACGATCGTCAGGCCCGGAACCGGTCCCGGGCCGATCACCGGCACCACGTCGGGCATCGTGTCGATCATCCCCGCCCAGGCGGCGGCGATTGGCACGGGCGGCAGGCCGGGGAAGGCGGCGGCGAAGCGGCCGAGCGCCCGCCCGAGCAGGGCGCGGTTCGGCGCGGGGTCGAGCACGCGCACCCGCTCGAAGGGCGAGGGCCCCTCGCCCCAGCGCCGCGGCGTGCCCCAGGCATCGGGGTAGCCCGCCGGCGCGGCCGGGCGGAGCCGCGTCGCAAGGGGGTCGGCGACGAACTGCGGCAGGAAGCGGCGCGCGTGGCGCAGGGCCTGCGGCCCGAGGAAGAGGTCGTGCGCATCCGCCGGCGCGATCGTGTAGCCACCGTCGGCGCGGCGGCGGAAGGCAAAGCGTCCGTCGGCGGCATTGCCGGGGAAGACCTCGGGCAGCGGCCCGGTCGCGGCAACGCTCGCGCGCACCGAAAGCTGCGGCAGCCCGATCCCGTGGTTGCCGAGGAACAGCGCCGACCAGGCGCCCGCCGCGAGCACCGCATGGGCGCAGCGCACCCGCCCCGCCTCGGTCACCACGCCCGCCACCCGCCCCGCCGCGAGGTCGAGCGCGCGCACCGCGCAGCCCTCGACGATCCGCACCCCGCGCGCCGCGGCGAGCCGGGCGAGCGCCGGCACCGCGACCCAGGGCTCGGCGCGGGCATCCGAGGCGGTCCAGAGCGCGCCCGTCCAGGGCGCCGCATGGCCCGGCACGAGCGCATCGACCTCGGCGCGCGTCAGCAGCCGCGTGTCGAGCCCATGCGCCCGGGCATGGGGCAGCCAGGCCTCGAAGCGCGCCAGGTCGCGCCGCCCCCGGGCGAGGTAGAGAACGCCCCGGCGCGCCAACCCGACCGTGCCGCCCGCCTCGGCCGCCAGCCGGTCCCAGAGCCGCTGCGCCTCGACCATGATCGGAAGCTCGTCGGGGTCGCGCCCCTGGCAGCGGATCCAGCCCCAGTTGCGCGAGGACTGCTCGCCCGCGATCCGGCCCTTCTCCAGAACCGTCGCACGCAGGCCGCGCTCGGCGAGGAAATAGGCCGTCATCACGCCGGCGATGCCGCCGCCGATCACCGCGACATCGGTCTC
>JANZZL010000104.1 GCA_026419405.1 Paracoccaceae bacterium
GGATGAGGGGAGCGCGCGGGGGGGGCGCCGGGGGGGGGTCCGGCCGGGTGGGGGCGGCGGGGGGGCGCGGCGGGGCCGGGGGGCCGGCGGCGTGCCCGCCTCAGGCGGCCGCGATCGCGGGCGGGCCTTCGGCGATGCGGCCGATGACGGCGGCCGGCAGGCCGAGGCCGCGGAGCGCTGCGACGAGGCCGGGCGCCTCGTCCTCCGGCACGGCGGCGAGGAGGCCGCCCGCGGTCTGCGGGTCGAGCAGGAGCTCGGCGCGCGGGCCGGGCGGAAGCGCGAAGGGCACGCCGGGATCGGCGTTCGCGGCGTGGAGCGTGGAGCGGATGCCCGCGGCGAGGAGATCGAGGGCACCGTCGAGCACCGGCAGGGCGGCGAGGTCGAGCCGGGCGGAGACGCCCGAGGCGGCGAGCAGCCCCGCGAGGTGGCCGGCGAGGCCGAAGCCGGTGACGTCGGTCATGGCGCGGGCGCGGGGGGCGAGGAGCCGCGCGGCCTCGCCCTGGGGCCGGGCCATCGCGGCGAGGGCGGCGGCGACATGCGCCCCCCGGGCCCGCATCGCCATCTCGGCGGCGAGGATCACGCCGGTGCCGAGCGCCTTGGTCAGGATCAGCGCGTCGCCGGGCCGCGCGCCGGCAAGGCCGGTGACGGGGCCCTGCGCAAGCCCGGTCACGGTGAAGCCGACGGAGAGTTCGGCGCCGAGCGCGCTGTGGCCGCCGACGATCGCCGCGCCCTCGGGGTCGAAGACGCCGCGGGCGGCCGCGAGGATCTCGGCGAGGGTCGCGGTCTGGAGCGGCGCGGACATGCGCGGCAGGACGACCTGCGCCAGCACCGCCTGGGGGGCCGCGCCCATCGCCCAGACATCGCCCAGCGCATGCACCGCGGCGATGCGGGCGAGGAGCCACCAGTCGTGGGTGAAGGCGCGCAGCGTGTCGGTCGTCAGCACCTGGGTCGCGCCGCCGGTGCGCAGCACGGCCGCGTCGTCGCCGGGGCCCGCGAGCACGTCGGGCCGGCCGGGGGCGGGGAGGGAGGCGAGCGCCGCGGCGAGCGCGCCGCGCCCGACCTTGGCCGCGCAGCCGCCGCAGAGCGGGCGGCCGGCGGCCTCCTCGCGGGCGCCGAGGGCGGCGAGGTCGGGGGGCGTGCCTGCGCCCATCGGCGCGAGCCCGGCGAAGCGGTCCATGAAGCGGCGGTCGATCCGGTCCTTCCAGCGCCAGACCCAGCCGCCCGCGGCATGCAGCCCGGAGCGGTCGGCCACCGCGCGCCGGCCGCCGCAGGAGACGAGCCTGAGGTAGTCGCGCTGCGGCCGGAAGCGGCGCGGCTGCGTGCCGGTGAGCGCCGCGCGCAGGTTGTCGAACAGGACCGGCGCGGCGCGCACGGCGAAGACCCCCGCCTTGGGGCGCGGCGCGTGGGTGAGATGCGCGCAGTCGCCGGCGGCGAAGACGGCGGGATCGTTCGTGCTGGCGAGGGTCGGGCCGACGGCGACGAAGCCTTCGTGGAGCGCGAGCCCGGTCGCGGCGAGCCAGCCCTGGGCCCGCGCGCCGGCCGCGCCGCAGGTGAAGGCCGAGGGCAGCGTCTCGCCGCCGGCCAGGCGGACCTGGCCTGGCCCGACCTCGACCGCCGCCGCGCCGGTGCGGAGGGACAGCCCGAGCCGCGCGGCCTCGGCGAGCACCGCCCGGCGGGCGCCGGGCGAGAGGCCGGGAAGCGGGGTCGGGCCGGCCTCGACCAGGGTCACCCGGCCGGGGCCGAGGCGGTAGGCCATCGCCAGGGCGAGTTCGGTGCCCGCCACGCCGCCGCCGATCACCACCGCCTCGGCGGGGCCACCCTGGGCGACCCGGGCGAGGTGTGCGGCCCAGGCCTCGGCGAAGGGGCCGAGCGGCTTGGCCGGGTGGGCGTGCCGCGCGAAGCCCGGGAGGTCGGGCATGTCGGAGGTGACGCCGATGTCGAGCGAGGCGATGTCGTAGCGGAGGGGGGCGCGGCCGGAAAGAAGCACCTCGCGCCGGGCGCGGTCGAGCCCCTCGGCGCGGCCCAGGACGAGCCGCGCGCCGGCGAAGCGGACGAGGCGGACGAGGTCGATCATCAGCGCCTCGCGGCGGTAGTGGCCGGCGACGAGGCCGGGCAGCATCCCCGAGTAGGGCGCGACGGGTTCGGGGCTGACGAGGGTGAGCCGTGCGCCGGGCAGCGGATTCATGCCCCAGGCGCGCAGCACGAGCGCGTGGGTGTGGCCGCCGCCGATCAGCACCACGTCGCGTGTCAGGGGCAGGGGCTCGTCCATCGCCGTCCTTTCCGCAGCCTCGGCTTCGGGATAGCGTGGCGGGCGGCGGAAGGCGAGCCGCCTCGGCGCGGGGCGCGCACAGCGAGGGAGGACGGGGATGGAGGGGGCGAACCTGCCGTTCGCGCGGGAGGAATATGCCGGGCGGCTCGCCGCGGTGCGCGCGGCGATGGCGGCGCGGGGGATCGACACGCTGGTGGCGAGCGATCCTTCGAACATGGCCTGGCTGACGGGCTACGACGGCTGGTCGTTCTACACCTTCCAGGCGGTCGTCGTCGGGCCCGAGGGCGACCCCTTCTGGTGGGGGCGGGGAATGGATGCGGCGGGCGCGCGACGCACCGTCTGGATGGGCGCGGACGACATCCTGGGCTACGCCGACCACCTGGTGCAGAACCCCGGGGCGCATCCGATGGGCGACCTCGCCCGGCGGCTCGCCGAACGCGGGCTCGACCGCGGCCGGATCGGGGTGGAGATGGACAACTACTACTATTCCGCCGCCGCCCATGCCGCGCTGGCCGCGGCGCTGCCCGGCGCGGCGCTGGTGGATGCGACCGGGCTCGTCAACTGGCAGCGGGCGGTGAAGAGCCCGGCCGAGATCGACCTGATCCGGCGCGCCGCGCGGATCGTCGAGCGGATGCACGCGGTGATCCGCGAGATGGCCGAGCCGGGCATGCCGAAGAACGTGCTGGTGGCCGAGATCCTGAAGGCCGGGGTGCTCGGCGCCGACGGGCAGTGGGGCGACTATCCGGCGATCGTGCCGATGGCGCCTTCGGGCGCCGACGCGACCGCCCCGCACCTGACCTGGGACGACCGGCCGCTGCAGCGCGGCGAGGCGACCTTCTTCGAGATCGCGGGCGTCTGCCGGCGCTATCACGCGCCGCAGTCGCGCACGCTGTTCCTGGGCGAGCCGCCGGCGAAATACCGCCGCGCCGAGGAAGCCGTGCTCGAGGCCACCGCCGCGGCGCTGGCGGCCGCCCGCCCCGGCGCCACCTGCGGCGAGGTGGCCGAGGCCTTCAACGGCGCGCTGAACCGCCGGGGCTTCGAGAAGGACAGCCGCTGCGGCTACTCGATCGGGCTCTCCTACCCGCCCGACTGGGGCGAGCGCACGATGTCGCTGCGCGCCTCGGACCGGACGGTGCTGAGGCCGGGCATGGTGTTCCACTTCATGCCCGCGCTCTGGCTCGACGACGGCGGCATCGAGATCACCGAGCCGATCCTGATCGGCGAGGCCGGGGCCGAGAAGCTCTGCGCCACGCCGGCGGAGCTCTGCGTGAAGCATTAGGACTTGACGCAAATCCGGCGCTGCCATACCTACGCGGCGCTCTGGCGGAGTAGCTCAGCTGGTTAGAGCAGAGGAATCATAATCCTTGTGTCGGGGGTTCAAATCCCTCCTCCGCTACCAGCGCCCCCCGCATCCTGTCGGCCTCCCACCGGGAAAGGGCGGCGCGGAGCGGCCGATGGCCGCTGGCTGCCGCGCGATGCGGCGGCGGGCGCGGCGCGCGGGCGCCTGGAGAGCCGGTAAACGGACTGTCAACCACTCCCGGACGACGTCGGCGTTGATCCGCCGACCCCTCGCTGCTACCCTGAGGGCGAAGGGTTCTAGTTCATTTTCGAAGCACTTTGAGCGATGGGTCTGGAGGCCCGAAGGCAGTTGACGCAACCGATTTCGGTGGCATTCGTCGACGACCATCCCGTGCTTCTGTCCGGGATGACACAGCTCTTCGCCGCGAGCGAGGAATTCCGCGTGGTCGGCATCGGCCGCCGCGCCGAGGACATCGTGGATCTCGCACGGACGGTGCGGCCCGACGTGATCGTGCTGGACCTCAGCATGCCCGGCAGGACGCTCGAGGCGGTGGCCGAGGTGGCGAACCTCAACGGGCCGACGAAGCTGCTGGCCTTCACCGCTTCGACCGACATCGACGCGGCCATCGCCACGCTGGAGGCGGGGGCGGTGGGCTACGTGCTCAAGGGCAGCACGATCGAGGAACTGAGCGAGGCGATCCGGCGCGTCCGCGACGGGGAGACCTACATCACGCCGGTCTTCGCCGCCCAGGTGGTGGCCAGCCTGCGCCGCAAGACCGGGGCGCGCGCGGTTCCGCGGGTGGTGTTCAGCAAGCGCGAGGAAGAGGTGCTGCGCCACCTGCTGCGTGGCAGCACCAACAAGGAAATCGCCGAGGCGCTCTCGATCAGCGACAAGACGGTGAAGCACTACATGACGGTGCTGATCCAGAAGCTGAACGTGCGCAACCGGGTGGAGGTGGTCCTGGCGGCGCAGGAGCTCGAGAGCAGCGGCCGGCTCGGCCGGTCCGCCCCGCTGAACTGACCGGCGCCGGGCGCCCGCGTCAGGCCAGCGGCAGCGTCGCCCGGAGCAGGACGCCGTCGGCCGTCTCCTCGAGGTGCAGGTGGCCGCCGAAGGCATCGAGGCGGCGGCGCATTCCGGGAAGGCCGAGGCCCCCGGCCGCGGTGCCGGCCTGCGCCGCGGGCAGTGCGCGGCCCTCGCTGCGGATCGTCACGACGACCTCGGACGCGGTGCAGGACACCGTCAGCAGCGGGGCCGTCCCGTCCCCGTGGCGGGTGGCGTTGGTCAGGCCCTCCTGCACGATCCGGTAGATGCAGACCTTGCGGGGCGCGTCGAGCTCGACGCCCGCGAGGCCGTTGTTGACCTTGACCGGCAGCCCGGTCAGCGCGCGGTGGCGCGCGACGGCGAGATCGACCACGGCGGAGGGCTCGAGCTCCTCGAGCTCGGGCAGGATCAGGCCCGCGGCGATCGAGCGCAGCTGCCCGAGCACCGTCGCGATCAGGTCGCGCAGCGAGGTCCCGTCGGGCAGGGTGGAGGAGGTCTGCCCGGCCTGCATCAGCGAGGCGAGCCCCAGGAACTGCACCGGCCCGTCGTGCAGCTCGGCGCCCACGAGGTTGAGGACCTGCTCGTTGGCGCGCACGGCCTCCTGACGGGCCTGCTCGGCCGCGCGGCGGAGCTGGACGTTCTGCGCCGCCAGGCGCTGTTCGGTCTCGAGCAGCGCCTCGAGCTGCTCGCCCTGGCGCGCGCTGATCGCCATCATCGCCAGCACCCCCAGCGTGACGAGGCCGATCACGGCCCAGACGGTCAGCTCGACGAGGGCGCGGTCCTTCAGGATCTCGGTGGCCTCCTGGTAGACCTCGCCCACGGCGATGAGCTCGCCGGTCCGCGGGTCGTGGATCGGCGCGTAGACCTCGAAGTAGGGATAGCGGACGGGGTAGCCCGGATCGCCGTCGGCGCCGTCCGTCTCCAGCGTCTCGACCAGCTCCCCCCGGATCGAGCGCCTGAGGTCGGAGGGGTCGTGCGCCTCGGCGCGATCGGCGGGGACGCTGGTGTAGAGCAGGGTTCCGTCAAGCTTCCAGATGCGCAGCGCGACCGGCGCCTCGCCGGCGGGCAGCTCGGCCAGCGGATCCGGCGCCGGGGGCCGCGCCGGGGCGGCTCCGGCCTGCCGCGCGAGCTGGTCCAGGGCGTAGGGCGCGAGCAGGTGGTCGATGTAGAGCTCGCCGATCTCGCCGTAGGAATGCAGTTGCAGGGCGCGGTACTTCGCGACGATGAATGCCCCGAGCCCCAGCATCAGCGCGATCACGACGGCGGTGAAGGCGAGGCCGAGCGGGCGCGGCCGGAGCGCAAGCCAGGGGGGCCGCGGTGCGGTCGGGGCGCAGGCCTTGTCGGCCCGGGGAGAATCATCACGCAAACCCATGCACGTTCCGCAATGTCTGCGATCAATCGGCGGTTGTCGGACGCCGCACGCCCCCCGGGATCGCGTCGCGACCGGCCCCCGACCCGTGCCGTTCCCTTCCTGAACAGAGGTTTAGCGCAGAGCGGCGGTCCGCGTCCACGGCGGCGGATCAGACCAAGGTCTGACCCGGCATGCGACCTAGGTCCGATTCTCGCCCGGCACCTTGGTGACAGGGATCAGGGATACCAAGGGACGTTTCGCGCCGGCGCCGACGGTGAGAGCATTGCGCTTGCTGGTGGGGCGCTCGGCCCTTCCCGTCCCGTCGCCTGGCGGCGGGTGCGGCAGGGCCGTCCAGTCCTTTGATTCGAAAGATTTTTCAGCCCGCGCGGAGCCCGCGCCGGGCAACGGGGAGGGTCTGTCATGGCCGTCAAGCTGAACGTCGCCGATCTCGAGTTCATCCTGCGCCAGATCAAGATCAGCGAGGCCCATGCGCGCGGAACGCCCCTCACCGAGGTCTGGGTGGACCGCGACGGCAACGTGGTGCCGGCCGGCACGCCGGGCGCGGTTCCGGCGATCTCGGACCCGCACGTGCCCTATGGCCTGCGCACGGTGGACGGCACCCTGAACAACGTGGTCGAGGGCCGCGAGACCTGGGGCGCGGGCGGAGAGGCGATGCCGCGGCTGCTCGTGCCCCGCTGGCGCAACGACCAGGACGGCGACGTGATGCCGCTGGGCGCGCCGGGAAGCGGCCTTGCCGTCACCAACACCAACTACGGCGTCATCGGTTCGCCCGGCTCGCCCTTCGTGAACGGGGGGCACACCGGCAACGTGGCGGATGCCGACCCGCGCATCATCTCGAACCTCGTGGTCGCGCAGAGCGTGTCGAACCCGGCGGCCGTCGAGGCCTGGTTCGCCAATGACGCGGCGCGCGCGGCGTTCCACGCGCGCTACGGCGCGGACGCCATTCCCGTCCGTCCCGGCGAGGGGCCGCCGCGGCCGGCGCTGGTCAACGCCGGCTTCGAGGCGCAGTCGCTCGCCGCGGGCGAGCCCGGCGTGATCGAGGATCCGCTCGGCAACTACACGGTCGGCGCGCCGACGGGCTGGACGCTGACCGGCGGCACGGGCGGCGTCTTCGCGCCCGCGCCCGCGGTGATCGACCAGGGCGGCATCGCGGGGGCCAACGTGGCCTGGATCACCGCCGGTGCCACGCTGTCGCAGGACGCGGGCCCGCTCGTCGAGGGCGCCAGCTACACGCTGAGCTTCCGGGTGGGCGACCGCACCGACCAGACCTGGTCGGGCGGCTTCGCACGCATGCTGGCGGTCTCGCCCGACGGGCTGACGACGGTGTTCCTGGCGCAGAGCGTGCTGCCCACGCCGGCCGACGGCCAGTGGGCGACCGTGACGCTTTCGACCACGACGATTCCCGGCGCGCTCGCCGGCTACACGCTGCGCGTGGAGATCCAGCAGACCGGCGGCGGGCAGGTGCTGGTCGATGCCGTCTCGGTCGCCTCCTCGCTGGGCAACCGCATCGAGATCGACGACATCGACCTGGCGAACCTGCCCAACATCGCGCCCGACGACGGCATCTCGGCGCCGTTCAACGCCTGGATGACCTTCTTCGGCCAGTTCTTCGACCACGGGCTCGACCTCATCTCGAAGGGCGGCAACGGGACGATCTACATCCCGCTGCAGGCCGACGACCCGCTGGTGGCGGGGGCGGACGGCGTGTTCGGGACCGCCGACGACCTGCCGAACCACCTGCGCTTCATGGCGGTGACGCGCGCGACCCCGGTCGCCGGGCCGGGGCCGGACGGGATCCTCGGCACCGCCGACGACACCGCGCACGAGGGCCGCAACGTCACCACGCCCTTCGTCGACCAGAACCAGACCTACACCTCGCATGCCTCGCACCAGGTGTTCCTGCGGGAATACGAGCTGGATGCCGACGGCCGCCCGGTCGCCACCGGCCGGCTGCTCGACGGCGCGAACGGCGGGCTGGCCACCTGGGCCGACGTGAAGGCGCAGGCGCGCGACCTGCTCGGCATCCAGCTGACCGACCGCGACGTGCTGAACATCCCGCTCCTGCGCACCGATCCCTACGGCGCCTTCATCCGCGGGCCGAACGGCCTGCCGCTGATCGTGGTCGGGCTGGGGCCGGACGGGATTCCGAACACCGCCGACGATATCGTGGTGGAGGGCAACCTCGCCGCGCCGGTCAACACCTTTGCGGTCGGCGCGATCCGCATCGGCCATGCCTTCCTGGACGACATCGCCCATGCCGCCAACCCCTTCGACGGCCGCACCGGCACGCTGAAGACGGCCGACGACGACAGCGATCTGGGCCTGTCGGACAGCGCCGGCACGGCGGGGCGCTATGACAACGAGCTGCTCGACCGCCACTTCATCACCGGCGACGGCCGCGGCAACGAGAACATCGGCCTGACCGCCGTGCACCACGTGTTCCATTCCGAGCACAACCGGCAGGTGGAGAGCCAGAAGCTCACGATCCTGCTGAGCGGCAACACCGCCTTCATCGACGAATGGCTCGACGCGCCGGTGGACGCGGGCGCGCTTGCCGCCTTCATCGCAGGCTACAACAGCGTGACCGACAAGGCCGCCTACCTTGCGGGATCGGCCTTCTACCAGGGGCTTGACTGGAACGGCGAGCGGCTGTTCCAGGCGGCGCGCTTCGCCACCGAGATGCAGTACCAGCACCTGGTGTTCGAGGAGTTCGCGCGGAAGATCCACCCCAACATCGAACCCTTCGTCTTCAACAGCGTGACCGACATCAACCCGGCGATCTTCGCCGAGTTCGCCAACGTGGTCTACCGCTTCGGCCATTCGATGCTGACCGACACGATGCCGCGCGTCTTCGCCGACGGCACGTCGGACGACATGGGGCTGATCGCGGCCTTCCTGAACCCGGTCGCCTTCGACAACGACGGCGCGATCAGCGCCGACGAGGCGGCGGCGGCGGTGATCCGTGGCATGACGGTCGAGCGCGGCAACGCGATCGACGAATTCGTGGTCGACTCGCTCAGGAACAACCTCGTGGGCCTGCCGCTCGACCTTGCCGCGATCAACATCGCGCGCGGCCGCGACACCGGCATCCCGAGCTTCAACGACACCCGCGCCCAGCTCTTCGCGCAGACGAACTCGCCCTGGCTCAGGCCCTACGAGAGCTGGTTCGACCTGGCGCTGAACCTCAAGACGACGATGACGGTGGTCAACCTGATCGCCGCCTACGGCACGCATCCGACGATCCTCGCGGCGACGACGCTGGAGGACAGGCGGCAGGCGGCGCTCGACCTGGTGCTGGGCGGCGGCGCGGTGCCGGACGCCGAGCGGCTCGACTTCCTGCACGGCCGCAACGGCTGGACGGCGCAGAACAGCGGGCTCAACGACATCGACCTCTGGGTTGGCGGTCTGGCCGAGCGGATCATGCCCTTCGGCGGCATGCTGGGATCGACCTTCACCGCGATCTTCGAGGCGCAGCTCGAGATGCTGCAGTTCGGCGACCGGTTCTACTACCTCAGCCGGACCCAGGGGCAGAACTTCCTCAACGAGCTGGAGCAGAACTCCTTCGCCAAGATGCTGCTGGCGAACACCAACCTCGCCCAGCCCGGCCCGGACGGGATCCGCGGCACGGCCGACGACATCGTGCGCCACCACATCGGCGCCGACAGCTTCGCGCGCTACGACTACGTGCTCGAGGTGGACCGCGCCAACCAGCTGATCGACGACCCCGCGGCCGACGATCCGGTGCTGGCAGGCTTCGGCTTCACCAAGGTGATGCGCGACAACCCGGCGACGCCGGGGCCGGACACGAACTACCTGCGCTTCACCGGCGGCGAGCATGTCGTGGTCGGCGGCACGCCGGGCAATGACACGATCATCACCTCGGACGGCGACGACGCGATCTGGGGCGACGACGGCGACGACTTCATCCAGTCGGGCTTCGGCGTCGATCTGGTGAACGCCGGCGGCGGCAACGACATCGTGCTCGACGACGGCGACGAGGCCGACTTCCTCAAGGGCGAGGAGGGCGACGATGTCATGGCCACCTCGGGCGGGCTCGACATCCTGATGGGCGGGAGCGGCCGCGACGCGATCTTCCTCGGCGCCGACAGCGCGGAGGTGTTCGGCGGCCAGGGCGACGACTTCATCCTGGGCGGCCGGGGCCACGACTTCCTGATGGGCAACGAGGGCGACGACTGGATCGAGGGCGGGCCGGGCTTCGACGTGATCGCCGGCGACAACTCGGAGCTGTTCTTCAACAGCCGGATCATCGGCCACGACGTGATGTTCGCGGGTTCCGACGAGCAGGACTTCGACGCCGAGTCGGGCGACGACATCATGGTCCAGGGCGAGAGCGTGATCCGCAACGAGGGCATGTTCGGCTTCGACTGGTCGATCTTCAAGGGCGTCGAGCGCGACGCCTATGCCGACATGCGCATCAAGATCTTCACCACCGACGAGCAGGACATCCTGCGCAACCGCTTCGACAAGGTCGAGGCGCTGTCGGGCTGGCGGCACAACGACACGCTGATCGGCGACGACCGCGTGGCGCTCGACGCCCTGGGCGAGGTGCCCGACGGGACCGAGGGCTTCTTCTTCAACGACGGCCTCGACCAGGCGGGGATCGACCGGATCGCCGGGCTCTCGGCCATCGTCTCGGTGCCGGCGGGCCGGCAGTTCTGGGAACAGGGCAACATCCTGCTGGGCGGCGGCGGGTCGGACATCATCACCGGCAACGGCGGCGACGACATCATCGACGGCGACCGCTGGCTGAACGTGCGCATCCGCATCACCGCCGCGCCGACTGACGCCAACACCCCGGCGAACGAGATCGCCACGGTGGACACGCTGCGCCACGTCTTCACCGCGGCCGACGGCGTCGATCCCGCCTGGGTCGGCAAGAGCCTGTTCGAGCTTCTGGTCGCGCGCATCATCGTGCCGGGCCAGATGCACATCGTGCGCGAGATCCTGAACGGCAACCGGCCGGGCGACACGGACATCGCCGTCTTCAACGACGACTTCGCCAACTACACCATCACCTACCTGCCCGGCGGCGCGGTGCAGGTGGCGCATACCGGCTTCGGCACCTCGGACGTGCGGATCGACGACGGCACCGACACTCTGCGCAACATCGAGATCCTGCGCTTCCGCGACCGCGACGTGCCGGTGAACGCCCCGGCGACCGGCGTGCCGGTGATCAGCGACATGACCCCCACCGAGGGGCAGACGCTGACCGTGGACCTCTCGGGCATCGCAGACGCCAACGGCATCGCCAGCCCGATCACGGTGCAGTGGCAGTCCTTCGACGGCACGGCCTGGGTGAACATCCCCGGCGCGACCGGCACGAGCTTCACCCCGAACGACCCGCTGATCGACCTCAACGGGCCGCAGGTCGGCCGCCCGCTGCGCGTGGTGGCGAGCTTCATCGACGGGATCGGCAACACCGAGACGGTGATCTCGGCCGCGACCGCGCCGGTGGGCGACAACTGGACCGGGCTGCCGCTCCTCAACAACACGTTCAACGGCACCGCCGGCGACGACATCGCCACCGGGGTCAACCCGCTTCTCATCATCGGCGGCAACGACACGCTGAACGGCAACGACGGAGACGACATCCTCTCGGGTCTGGGCGGCAACGACCAGCTCAACGGCGGCAACGGCAACGACACGCTGAACGGCGGCGCGGGCACCGATCTGGTGAACGGCGGGGCCGGCGACGACACGATCCTGATCAACTTCGCCACCGGCGCCGGCGGGCGCGACAGCGTGGACGGCGGCGCCGGGACGGACACGGTGATCGTCACCGGCAACGCGACGGCCGAGACCTTCCGCATCTACACCCGCGACGCGGCCCTGGCCGCCGGGATGACGGGGATCGCGGCGGCGACCGAGATCGTCATCACCCGCAACGGCACCAACAACGCCGCGATCGTGGCCGAGCTCGACAACATCGAGGAGATCATCATCAACACCCTGGAGGTGAGCGCCAACGACGGCAACGGCGTGCCGAACGGCGGCACCAGCGCGGGCGACACGATCCTGGTGATCGGCGACTTCTCGGGCACCAGCCTGAACTACAGCACCATCCGCATCAACGGCTCGCCCGCCGACGACACGGTGGACATCTCGTCCTTCGCCTCGGCGCACCGGATCGTGTTCCGCGGCGCGGGCGGCAACGACGTGGTGGTGGGCCGGATGCGCCCGCAGGACGTGATCGAGCTTCCCGGCGAGGGCGAGACGGTCGTCACCCAGCTTGGCAACGGCATGACCCGCGTCTCGCGCGGCGAGGCGAGCGTGACCTTCGTCGCGCCCGAGGGCCTGCCGCAGATCCCCGACCCGCAGCCGGGCGACGACGACGTCGCGGACGGCCGCTTCACGCTCAGCGCCCGCGACCTCGCGGGGCTGCGCAACCTGGTGCAGGGCCGCCCTGCCTTCGAGGACGACGACGACACCGAGGGCGTGACCGGCGTGCGCAGCCTGAGCGGCGAGGGCAACAACCTGGCCAACCCGCTCTGGGGCACGGCCGACCAGCCCTTCATCCGCCTGACCCCGGCGCGCTTCGGCGAGCCGGACGGCAACGGCAACCGCGCGATCAACCCGATCTTCGACGGGCTCGACCCGCGCACGATCTCGAACATCCTGGGCGCGCAGGAGGCAGGCCTGGCGCCGAACGCCAAGAACGCCAACATCCTGTTCATGGCCTTCGGCCAGTATTTCGACCACGGGCTGGACTTCATCCCGAAGAACGCGGCCTTCGGCACGATCCCGATCGGCGGGCCGGGCATGTCGCGCGGGCCCGGCTCGGACAACCCCGCCGACCTGACGCGGGCCGAGGTCGCCTTCATCGACGCGGCCGGGGTGCCGCAGCACCTCAACAAGACCTCGCCCTTCGTCGATCAGAACCAGGCCTACGGCAGCCACGAGCTGGTCGGCCAGTTCCTGCGCGAGAGCGACGGGGCGCAGGGCTTCGGGATGCGCCTGATCCAGGGCGAGGAGGACCCCTCGGATCCCGGCCACAGGCTGCTGCCGACGCTGCGCGACCTGATCCTGCACCACTGGGAGGCGAACACGATCTTCCGCGATCCGGCCCTGCCGGGCGGCGCGGTGGCCTTCCGCGACCACTTCGCCGGGCTGGTGGACGGCGCGGGCAACATCGACGCCGCCATGGTGCGGGCGATGGCCGGCAACTTCATGGGCTCGGGCCAGCCGCTGCTGCTGGACGCCAACCCGTTCATCTCGCTGCTCGACCACCGTGTGGCGGGCGACGGGCGCGCCAACGAGAACTTCGCGCTGACGGCGGTGCACACGATCTGGGCGCGCAACCACAACTTCCACGTCGAGAACCTCCTGGCGCAGGGCTTCACCGGCACCCCCGAGGAGGTCTTCCAGGCCGCCAAGATGCTCAACGAGAGCGACTACCAGCGGGTGGTCTTCACCGAGTTCGCCGACATGCTGCTGGGCGGCATGCGCTCGGCGCGGGGCGATACCGGCAACCACGGCTGGGACGGCTACAACCCCGACGTGGACGCGCGCATCAGCCACGAATTCGCCGCGGCGGTCTACCGGGTCGGCCATTCGCTGATCGGGCAGACGCTGCGGGTGATGGGAGCCGACGGGCAGCCGGTCGAGGTGCCGCTGTTCGACGCCTTCCTGAACCCGACGAACGACCCCGCGGCCTTCACGGCGCCGCTGCCTCCGGGCTATGTGCCGCAGCCGGGCTATGCCCAGCGCGGGGTGGCCGCGATCATTGCCGGCACCGCGACGCAGCCGGCCGAGGAGGTGGACTTCAACATCGTCGATGCGGTCAGGAACGACCTGGTCCGCATCAACGCCGACCTGTTCTCGTTCAACGTGGCGCGGGGCTGGGACGTGGGCCTCGGCACGCTGAACCAGGTGCGCGCCGATCTCATGGCCTCGCGCGATCCCTACGTGCGCGAGGCGGTGGGCTTCGCCGGCGACCTGTCGCCCTACACGAGCTGGGAGGACTTCCAGGCCCGCAACGGGCTGAGCGATGCGGTCATCGCCCAGTTCCGCGCCGCCTATCCCGATCTGGTCCTGTCCACGCCCGAGGAGATCGCGGCCTTCGCCGCGGTGAACCCCGACATCGCGCTGCTCGACGGGCCGAACGGCACGAAGATCGTCAAGGGCATCGACCGGGTGGATCTCTGGGTCGGCGGCCTGGCCGAGGCCCACATCAACGGCGGCATGGTCGGGCAGACCTTCTGGGTCGTGCTGCATGAGCAGTTCGACCGCCTGCAGGAAGGCGACCGGTTCTACTACATCGACCGGTTCGATAACTTCGACTTCTACCAGACCTTCGGCGAGGACACGACCTTCGCCAGCATCATCGCCCGCAACAGCGGCCTGACCGGGCTCGACGGGACGATCTTCGATGCCGTGAACGATGCGGACGAGGAGCAGGACGAGGACCGCGACGAGGACGACGAGGATCGCGACGACGACGACCGGGACGAGGACCGCGACGAGGACGACGAGGATCGCGACGAGGACGGCGAGACCGGCGAACACGACGGCGAGGGCGACTCCTCCGGCGAGGACGACTCCTCCGGCGAGGACGACAGCGCCGGTCACGGCGACGGAGCGGGCACGGGCAGCGGCTCGGGCACGGGCACCGGCACGGGCAGCGGCACCGGCTCGGGCAGCGGCTCGGGCACCGGCACGGGCAGCGGCAGCGGCTCGGGCAGCGGCACCGTCACCCCGCCGGCGGGCGGCGGCGACGGCAAGGGCAACACCGCGCCCCCGCTTGCGGCCCAGGGCGTGGTGCTCGGCACCGCCGCGGGCGAGGCCCTGTTCGGCGGCGCGGAGGCCGACAAGATCATGGCCCTTGCCGGGCGCGACATGATCTTCGCCGGCGGCGGCGACGACGTGGTGCTTGCCGGCGCGGGCAACGACATGGTGTTCGGCGATGCGGGCGACGACCGCCTGTTCGGCGAGGAGGGCGACGACTTCCTCGAGGGCGGCGCGGGCAACGACTTCGTCGTGGGCGGTGCGGGCAACGACACGTTCCTTGCCGCGGCGGGCGACGGCGACGATGCCTACTACGGCGACGACCCCGGCGGCGGCACCGGCACCGACACGCTCGACATGTCGCGCGTGACCGCCGACATCACCGTGGATCTCGGCACCGGGCATGACGGGCGCGGCCATGCGCGCAGCGCCCAGACCGGGAACGACGTGCTCTGGAGCATCGAGAACTTCATCGGCGGCTCGGGAGACGACGTGATCATCGCCGGCCGGGCGCGCAACGTGCTCGACGGCGGTGCCGGGGCCGACACCTACCGCTTCCTCTCGGCGCAGGACGCCGACGGCGACACGATCGCGAGCTTCGAGCCGGGCGACCGGATCGACCTGTCGCGGATCGACGCCAACGGGGCGGCCGCCGGGCACGGCAGCTTCACGCTCGTCTCCGGCGCGTTCACCGGCATCGGCCAGATCCTCGTCAGCCACGGGACGGGGGCGGACGGCGATTACACGGTGGTGCAGGGCAACATCTCCGGCGATGCCTCGCCCGAGTTCAGCATCCTGATCCGCGGTCACCGCCACCTGACCGAGGACGACTTCCAGCTCTGATCTCGGGCGGGGGCACCGGCCCCGGGGGGTGCGCATCCCTCCGGGGCCGGAGGCCCCCCGGCACGGGCAACCCCGCAACGACAGGACAGCGACATGGCCGGACGCGGCAATCGGACGAACGGGGCGGCGGCGAGAGCGCTGGGCAGGATCCGTGGCCTCTCGGTCTTCCTCCTCCTGATCTCGGGCGTGATCAGCCTTCTGGCGCTGACAGGCTCGTTCTACATGCTCCAGATCTACGACCGGGCGCTGGTCAGCGGCAGCATTCCCACCCTTGCCGCGATCTCGGTTCTGGCGATCGGCCTCTACGTCTTCCAGGGGCTGTTCGACATCATCCGCGCCCAGCTCCTCGTGCGGATCGGCGCGCGAATCGACCGGCGGCTGGCCCCCATCGCGCACCGGGTGGTGGTGGACATGCCGCGGCTGGGCTATTCGACCTCCGAGGCGCTGGAGCGGGGCCGCGACGTGGACACGATCCGCGGCTTCTTCGGCTCGCAGGGGCCGGTGGCCATCTTCGACCTGCCGTGGATGCCGCTGTTCCTGATCTTCGTCTACATCCTGCACCCGACCCTGGGCGCGCTGACCATCGGCGGGGCGTTCTTCCTGGCGATCCTCGCCGTGCTGACCGAGCTCAGGACGCGGCGGTGGAGCCAGGCGACGCTGGCAGCGACCGTCGAGCGCAACGCGATCGCCGATTCCAACGCGCGCAACGCCGAGGTGCTGAAGGCGATGGGCTTCGCCGGTCGGGCGGTGGCCCGCTTCGCCGGCGCGAACGAGCGCCACCTCGAGCTGCAGACCCGGACGAGCGACATCACCGGCACCTACGGTGCGGTCTCGCGGGTGACGCGGATGCTGCTCCAGTCGGCGATCCTGGGCCTTGCGGCCTACCTCACCATCCGGGGCGAGCTCTCGGCCGGCGCCATCATCGCCGCCTCGATCGCCTCGGCGCGCGCCATGGCGCCGATCGACCTGGCCATCGGCAACTGGAAGAACATCGTCGCCGCGCGCGGCGCCTGGCGGCGGGTGCGCGAGACCGTCGAGGTGCTGGAGAACCAGCCCGAGCCGATGCGCCTGCCGGCGCCGGTGGCCTCGCTCAAGGTCGAGGGCGTGACGGTGGCGGCCCCCGCGACCGGCCGCGTGATCCTGAGCGACGTGAGCTTCGAGGTGCGCGCGGGCAACGCCGTGGGCATCATCGGGCCGAGTGGCGGCGGCAAGTCCACGCTGGCGCGGGCCCTGACCGGGGTCTGGCCGGTCCTGCGCGGGGCGATCCGGCTGGACGACGCCGACCTGTCGCAGTGGAGCGACGAGGATCGCGGCGCCCATGTCGGCTACCTGCCGCAGGACGTGGCGCTGCTCGATGCCACGGTCGAGGAGAACATCGCCCGGCTCGACCCGCGGCCAAGCCCGGCGGCGATCGTCGAGGCGGCGCGCGCCGCGGCGGTGCACGAGATGATCGTGCGCCTGCCCGAAGGCTACCGCACGCCGCTCGGCCCGATGGGCACGGCGATCTCGGGCGGTCAGCGCCAGCGGCTGGGGCTGGCCCGCGCGCTCTACGGCAAGCCGTTCCTGGTGGTGCTGGACGAGCCCAACGCCAACCTCGACCCCGAGGGCGAGGCGGCGCTGACGGCGGCGATCGAGGGCGTCAAGGCGCGCGGAGGGATCGTGATCGTCATCGCGCACCGTCCCTCGGCGCTGCAGGCCTGCGATCTGATCGGCGTGATCCAGCGGGGCAGGCTCACCGGCTTCGGGCCGAAGGAGCAGATCCTGAACCCGAAGGCCCCGGCGCAGCCCGCTCCGGCCGATGCCGCGGCCGGGGCGCCTGCGGCCCCGGCGGCGCCGGAGCCGGTGCGTGCAAGGCAGGCGAGGAAGCTGCCGGCGGCGGCTTCCGCGCGACCCGGGAGGGCAGCAAGATGATCGAGGTCAAGGGCACCCGCAACAGCCGGCCCGAGCGCGATCCGGGCGATCCGCTGAACCTGCACCGGCCCGAGGCCGGCGCGGTCAGGGCGCTGGCGCCCGTGGTCGGCGCGCTCGTCGGGGTCGCGCTCTACCTGCGCTCGTTCCTCGGATCCTCGGCCGAGGCGGCATCGGGCGGCGGCGAGGCGGCGGAGGGCGATGGCCGGCCGGGCGGCGAGGATGCCGCGCCGCGGGCAAGGCCCGTGGTCAAGGCGCTGCCGCAGCCGCGCCCGGCTGCCGAGGCCGGGGGCAAGGCCGCGCCGGCCGAGGAGGAGGCCGCCGGGCCCGGGCCGCTGCCGAAGGTCTTCGGACCCTTCGAGAGCGCAATCATCTCCCCGGTGCCGGCCTTCGACATGGCCTTCGCCCTGCCGCATGCGGCCGCCAATGCCAACACCGTCGTCCCGCCGCCTCCGGCCGCGCCGCGCGCGCCGGTGCCGGAGGGTGCGGGGCAGACCGGTCCGGCGGGCGCCGGGGCGCGTCCGGCCGTGGTGACGGAGGACGGGATCGAGGTGGCAGAGCCGCCCCCGGGCGGAGGGGAGCCGGCGGGCGGGGCCGCGGAAGAGGCGGCCCCGGTCGGCGCCACGGCGCCGCCGCCCGAGCGCAACCGCGCGCCGAGGAACGCGGGGCCGGTCTACCTCGGCGAGGTCGGCAGCGGCGCGACGCTTGCCATCGCGCTGTCGCATCTGCTGGCGAATTCCAGCGACCCCGACGGCGACCCGCTCTCGGTCACGGCGCCGGTCGCCAGCGTCGGAACCGTCGAGGCGCGCGGCAGCGGCTGGCGCTACCACGCCGACACCGAGCGGCTGGGCGAGGTGGAGGTGACCTTCGAGGTGAGCGACGGCCGGCTCTCGGTTGCGCAGAGGGCGATCCTGCGGGTCACCGAGAACGAGCTTTCCGGAACCGAAGGCGACGACCTGATCGTGGGCAGGGCGGGGCGGGATGCTATCCGCGGCGGCGCGGGCGACGACAACCTCGCCGGCCTGGGCGGGCGCGACATCATCCACGGCGACGAGGGCGACGACAACATCGCCGGCGGGCCGGGCAACGACACCCTCTCGGGCGGCGCGGGCGACGACGTGATCGCCGGCGGCGCGGGCGACGACTGGATCTCGGGCGGGGCGGGGGCCGACCGGCTGCACGGCGAGGACGGGGCCGACGTGATCTACGGCGATGCCGGCGGCGACCTGATCGACGGCGGGGCCGGCGACGACCTGATGTTCGGCGGCGAGGGCGACGATCTCGTCGATGGCGGGGCGGGGGCCGACCATCTCGACGGCGGCGCGGGCAACGACACGCTCTCGGGCGGGGCGGACGCCGACGTTCTGGTCGGCGCCGCAGGCGAGGACCTCGTACGCGCCGGCGAGGGCGACGACCTCGTGCTTGCCGACGACGACGGCGCGGCCGATCACTACGACGGCGGCGCGGGGCAGGACCGGCTCGACTACTCCGCGGCGACCGAGGGGGTGACCTTCGACCTCGCCGCCGGCACCGCCACGGGCGCCAGCGTGGGGACCGACAGCTTCGAGAGCTTCGAGCATTTCGTCGGCAGCGCGGCGGCCGACACCTTCCTGGCCGGCCCCGGCTCGGGCACCTTCACCGGCAACGGTGGCGGCGACCTCTATGCCTTCGTCCAGGGCGATGCGCTCGAACCGGTGGTCTCGGTCTACCGGATCACCGACTTCGGCCTGACCGACCGGATCTGGGTCACGGCGGGAAGCTCGACCAAGAAGATCAGCAAGGCGCAGAAGACGCTCGAGGAGCGGATCGGGGACTTCTTCGAGGATTTCGCGCAGGACGCCGGAGTCGGCGAACCCCGGCTGCGCTATACCCACGACTGGACGGACGAATACCGCCGCACGCTGGTCGAGGTGGATTTCGACCGCGACGAGCGCGTGGACCTGAGCATCCTGCTCGACGGCGAGCACGCCCTCGTTCTCGACCAGGCATGAGACACCGGGTGCAGGGAGGCAGGAGATGATCGCAGCGCGGCAGGATGCGCACGAAGCGGACCGGCGCCCGGCCTTCGACCGCATCGGCGGGCGGATGGCGGCGGGGGCGCTGCTGGCGGTGCTGCTGCTCGGCGGGATCGGAGGCTGGGCCTTCACCGCGCAGTTGACGGGCGCCGTGATCGCGTCGGGCACCGTGAAGGTCGACCAGAACCTGAAGGAGGTCCAGCACCGCGACGGCGGCATCATCGCCGAGATCGCGGTGCGGGAGGGCGACGAGGTGGCGGCGGGGCAGGTGCTGTTCCGGCTCGACGACGTGCAGTCGCGCGCCGAACTCTCGATCCTCTCGGCGCAGCTCGACGAGGCCGAGGCGCGGCGGGCGCGGCTCGTGGCCGACCGCGACGGCGCGCCCGAACCCGACTTCCCCGTGCGGCTTCTGACCGGGGAGCCCAAGCATCGCGAGATCGTCGAGGGCGAGCGGCGGCTGCACGCGGGCAACCGCGCCAACCGCGAGAACCAGAAGCGGCAGCTCCAGCTCGGCATCTCGCAGGTCGAGGAGGAGATCGTCGCGCTCGAGGCCCAGCGCGCGGCGCTGCTCGAGGAACGCGATCTGGTCGAGCGCCGCCACGGCCGGCTGCTGGGGCTTCAGGCCAAGTCGCTGGTCGAGGCGGGGCGGCTCGAGGATGCGGAGCGCGAGCGCGTCCAGCTGCGCGGCAAGCTCGGCGAGATCGACGCCAACATCGCGCGCTCCCGCTCGCGGATCAGCGAGATCGCCATGCGCATCCTCGCCGTGGACGACCTGGCGCGCACCGAGGCGCAGCGCGAGCTCGTGGTCGTGGAGTCGCGGATCCAGGAGCTGTCCGACCGGATCGCGGCGGTCCGTGACCGCCTGTCGCGCACCGAGATCCGCGCGCCGATCGCCGGGCGGGTGAACGAGCTTTCGGTCTTCACGGTGGGCGGCGTCATCACCCCCGCCGAGGTGCTGGCGACGATCGTGCCGGAGGGCGCGGAGCTGCGCGTGGAGGTGCGGGTGCCGACGACCGAGATCGATCAGGTCTACCTCGGCCAGCCGGCGCGGGTGCGCTTCTCGTCGTTCAGCCACCGCACGACGCCCGAGATCCTGGGCGAAATCACCTATGTCTCGCCGGCGACGACGCGAGGCGGGGCGGACGAGGAGCCCTACTACGTGGGTCACGTGCACATCCCGCCCGAGGAGCTCGCCCGGCTCGGCGGCCTCGACCTGCTGCCGGGGATGCCGGCGGAGATCTACCTCTCGACCCGCGAGCAGAGCGCGGCCCTGTGGTTCGCGCGGCCGCTGCTCGACCAGATCCAGCGCGCCTTCCGCGAGGACTGACCGGCGCGGGGGGCCTGCGGTGCGTCGCGCGGGCGCGGCGGGGCGCGGGGCCCCGCCGCTGCCGGAGCCTCAGTTCCGGCCGATGTAGTCGGCCATGTTGGCGGGCGTCACCAGCTCGAAGGGCACGTAGACGACCTTTTCGACGCTTTCCCCGCGGGCGAGCGCCAGCGCGGCATCCACGCCGCCGCCGCCCTGCGCCCTGGCGTTCTGGAACACCGTCGCGTCGAGATCCCCCGCCTGCATCGCCTGGAGCGCGTCGGCCGTGGCATCGACGCCGACGACCACCACGTCCTCCATCGGCACGTTCGCGGCCTTGAGCGCGAGGATCGCCCCGATGGCGGATTCGTCGTTGTTGGCGAAGACCACATCGGGCACCGCCCCGGTCGAGAGCCAGTTCGTCATCAGGTTCATCGCCCCGTCGCGCGACCATTCCGACGACTGCTTGTCGGCGATGGTGATGAAGTTGCACATGTCGATCCCGACGATGTCCTCGACATCCTTGGTGCGCTGGAGCGCCGCCTGGTGCGAGAGCGAGCCCATGATGATGTAGCCCTCGGCGCCCGGGGCCTTGCCCTGGGCGCGCAGCAGCTTGCAGGCCTCGAAGGCGGCGAGCGTGCCGGATTCCACCTCGTTCGAGCCGACGTAGACCTGGCCCTCGGGCAGCCGGTCCATGTCCTGCGGCTCGAGGTTGATGAAGACGAGCGGCACGCCCGCCGCGGCCGCGGCCTGCGACAGCACCGGCGAGGCGGTGGTCTCGACCAGGGTGACGATGATGGCATCGACGCCCGAGGCGATGAAGTTGTTCACCTGGTCGAGCTGCCGGGCGCTGTCGTTCTGCGCGTCCTCGATCTGCACGTCCACCCCGAGCTCGGCGGCGCGGGCCTCGATGCCCTGGCGCAGCAGCGTCTGGAAGTTGTTGTCGAAGTTGACGATGCTCACGCCGATCGTCTCGGCCTCGGCGGTTGCGGCGATGATGGCCAGCACGCTGGCCGCGAGTGTGCGCTTCATCCTTGGGTCCTCCCGTTTCAGGTTCGCGTGTCGTTGCCGGGGTGTCGCCTGCCGTCGGACGCGGGCGGCGGTGTCAGCGCGAGCGCCCCGAGGCGGCGCGGGCGTTCGCCCGTGCCTTCTTGGCCTGGTAGCGGGCGTTCATCCGCGCCTCCGCCTCGCTCGAGCCGTCGTGGAAGGTGCCGAACCAGCGGTCGAGCGGGATCAGGCCGTCGCCGTAGTTCACCTCGAAATACTTGTGGTGCAGGTAGTGGATGTAGGCATGGGTATCGACCGCCCGGTTCTCGCCGATCTCCACCTTGTCGAAGCCCACGTGCCCCGGCACCGCCCCGAAGCCGGCGAAGTGGAGCTGGTAGATCGCCACGACCGGGTTCGAGGGGATCACCAGGTGGTAGAGGATGGTCGAGAAGTAGAGCAGGTGCTCGACGGGGTGCATCGACAGCGACGACCAGGGGCTGGGGTTCACCGAGTTGTGGTGCACCGAATGGACCCACCGGTAGAGGAAGGGCGTGTGGATCAACCGGTGGATGCAGAAGAAGTGGAACTCGTGGATCACCGGCACCACGAGGCAGAGCAGCGCCAGGTAGACCGGATGCGCGGCCCATTCGACCCACGGCACATGCCCGTTGGCGAAGGCCCAGAGGACGAGGACCTGAAGGCCCGTCCAGATCGGCACGCCCGAGAGCATGCCGCGCAGGAAGTTGTCGATGTTCTGGCTGCGGAACCAGAACACGTCCGAGGGCTGTTCGGCGGGAAACTTGCCGTTGTACTTGAAGCGGTTGCCCTGGGCGCGCCGGACGTAGAGGTGCAGCTCGAAGAGGCCGTACCACAGGAACACCGCCAGGGCGTTCACGGCCAGGAGCCGGAGCACCCAGCCCCAGGCGAGGGTCTGCATCACCTCGACCGGCGGGATGACCCAGTGCCACCAGGCCAGCGCCGAGAGGAAGAAGAGCAGGTTGTAGGGCAGGAAGTAGTGCGGCAGCCAGCGCAGCAGCTTCAGCGGCCGCGGCGGGAAGACGAAGAGCGGCGCGGTCTCGGCCGGCGCGTTCGGGCTCCAGTCGCCGCGCTTGTTGCGGGTGCCGAATTGCAGGTCGTCCATGTCGGGCTCCGTCAGATCGTCTGGGCCATGGCGAGGAAGGCCTCGAGGGCGGCAGGGTCCATGCGCACCTCGTGGCGCGGCTCGGGGAAGCCGCCGGCGGCCACGTCCTGCGCGAAGGCGCGGAAGGCCGCGATGCGCTTCGCCTGAAGCTCGTCCTCGAGCGCGGCGAAGTCGGCATAGCGCCGGGAGTGGCGGGGATAGCGGCCCCGGTTGGTGCCGAGCACGTCGCAGGAGAAGAGATACTGCGTGTCGCAGGCGCTGCCGCAGCCCATGCCCATGGTGAGCATCCGCGTGGCGCGCGTGATGTGGGCGGCGAGTTCCACCGGCACCACCTCGACCTCGCAGAAGGCCGCCCCGGCGTTCTCGATGTCGCGCACCTTGCGCAGGACGCCGAGCGCCTCCTCGGGCGTGCGGCCCACGGCGCGGAACCCGGTCCAGGCGGCGAGGTTCGGCACGAGGCCGACATGGCCGGTGACCGGGATCCCCTCGCGGGCCATCGCCTCGATGAAGCGCGGCGAGTGCGAGCAGTAGACGGCATCGGCGCCGCGCTCGAGGATCGCGAAGCCCGCGCGCACCGCCTCATCGGGCGCGGCGACCGAGCCGTGCCTGAGCCCGGCGGAGAGGAACGCGGCGGGAGCGGCCGCGCGGATCGCAGGCAGCCGGTCGTCCGCCTCGCAGGAGAGGATGACGATTCCGGCCTCGACGGCGGCGGCCGCCTCGGCCGCGGAGTCGACGTGCAGTTGCAGCCACCTGCGCCTGCCCTTCTGGCTCAGAAGATCGTGGACGCTCGGCCGCTCCCGCATCTCGCCCTCCCCCGACCGGAGTCGAGGTAGCAGGCGCGCGGAGGGATTTCGCGCCCGTTCTTGATCAGATCTGATCAGATGTTCTCGGCGGTGATCGTGGTGAAGCGGATCGGGGGGTTCTCGACCGGCTCGGAGGTGAGGCCGATCCGGGCGAGCATCAAGTCGATGCTGCGCCGTGCCTGGGCCTCGGGCATCTGGTCGAGCACGATGTCCGCCACGCCCGAGCGCAGCGCGGCCTCGGTGGCGGGCGAAAGCTCGTGGCCGACGAAGAAGACGTGGCCGGGCCTGCGCGCCAGCGTCTCGAGGACGGTGCTGTTGGCGCCGCCGGCGTTGTAGAGGCCCGCGAGGTCGGGCCACAGGCGCAGCACCTCGCGCAGGCGGCGGGCCGAGAGATCCCGGTCGTCCTCGCCGAAGGCCACATGGGCGAAGCGCAGCCCCCTGCCGGGATGCTGGGACAGGTAGTCGGAGAAGCCGCGCAGCCGCTCGCGATGCACCTCGTAGACGTGGCTGTGGCAGAGCGCGACGACGGCGCCGGGCCGGACGCACATGCGCGCGAGGAAATGCGCGGCCGTCCGGCCGGCGGCGTAGTTGTCGATGCCGACGAAGCCCGCCTCGGGCACGACGCGGGTAACGACCTGGAGCACCGGCTCGCCGGCCGCGAGCCGCCCGGCGAGCGCCTCGCGGACCTCGGGCAGGCCGGGCACCGCCACGACGAGGCCGGCGCGCGGGAATTCCGGCCGCGCGATCCGCTGCGCGATCGCCCGGCCGTCGGCCTCGTCGACGAAGGTGACATGCACCTGCACCGCGGCGTCGAGCGAGGCGGCGATCCGGCGGAAGGCCCTTGCCAGGCGGGAGAAGAAGCTCGCCTCGGGCCGGACGAGGATCACCTCGATGCGCAGGATGCCCCGGTGCGCCTCGGGCAGCCGCCCCGGCCAGTCGAGCGCCCGCGCCGCCGCGACCACCCGCGCTGCAGTGGCCGGCCTGACCCCGCCGCGCCCGTTGAGCACGCGCTCGACGGTGGCGGTGCCGACACCCGCGCGCGCGGCGATCTGGGCAAGGGTCGGCTTCGGCATCCTCGGGGCCTGCCTGGCGGTTTGCGGCGAACGGAAGGCGCGGACCCCGCAGCATAGAGGACGGTGGCCGGCATGGCGAGATGCGGCCCGCGCCGCCGCCGCGCGGGGCCGGCCGTCGGGCCGCGGCGGCGGGAGGGTGGCGGCGGCCCCGCTGGGGGGCTGAGACACAAGCGCGGCCCGGATCATCCGGGGGCGCCGCCGATCCGTCGGGGCAGGCGCGCAGGCCTGCGCGGGAAGGGACGGCCGGGCGCCGCGCTGCGCCGGCCGCGGGCCCCTCAGCCGTCCATCTTCAGCGCGTTGATGAAGGCCTGCTGCGGGATCTCCACCTTGCCGAACTGGCGCATGCGCTTCTTGCCGGCCTTCTGCTTCTCGAGCAGCTTCTTCTTGCGCGTCACGTCGCCGCCGTAGCACTTGGCGGTCACGTCCTTGCGCATGGCGGAGATCGTCTCGCGCGCGATCACCCGGCCGCCGATCGCGGCCTGGATCGGGATCTTGAACATGTGGCGGGGGATCAGCTCCTTGAGCTTCTCCACCATCGCCCGGCCGCGCAGCTCGGCGCGGTCGCGGTGCACCATCATCGAGAGCGCATCGACCGGCTCCTCGTTCACCAGGACGGTCATTTTGACGAGGTTGTCCTCGCGGTAGCCGATGAGCTGGTAGTCGAAGCTGGCATAGCCCTTGGTCACCGACTTCAGCCGGTCGTAGAAGTCGAACACGACCTCGTTGAGCGGCAGGTCGTAGACCACCATCGCCCGCGAGCCGGCATAGGTCAGCTCGAGCTGGATGCCGCGGCGGTCCTGGCAGAGCTTGAGCACGTCGCCGAGATAGTCGTCGGGGACGAGGATCGTGGCCTTGATGCGCGGCTCCTCGATGTGGTCGACATGGGTGAGGTCGGGCATGTCGGCGGGGTTGTGCAGCTCGATCACCGAACCGTCGCGCATGTGGACGTGGTAGACGACCGAGGGCGCGGTGGTGATCAGGTCGAGGTCGTATTCGCGCTCGAGCCGGTCGCGCACCACCTCGAGGTGGAGAAGCCCGAGGAAGCCGCAGCGGAAGCCGAAGCCAAGGGCGGCCGAGGTCTCCATCTCGTAGGTGAAGGAGGCGTCGTTGAGCGCGAGCTTCTCGATGGCGTCGCGCAGCGCCTCGAAGTCGGAGGCATCGACCGGAAAGAGGCCGCAGAACACCACCGGCACCGAGGGCTTGAAGCCCGGCAGCGGCCGGTCGCAGGGCCGCTTCTCGTGGGTGATCGTGTCGCCCACGCGGGTGTCGCGGACCTGCTTGATCGAGGCGGTGAGCACGCCGATCTCGCCGGGGCCGAGCTCGGGGATGTCGACCATCGCGGGCTTGAGCACGGCGAGCCGGTCGACGCCGTAGGTGGCGCCGGTCTGCATCATGCGGATGCGGTCGCCCTTGCGGATGACGCCGTCCATCACCCGGATCATGACGACGACCCCGAGGTAGGGGTCGTACCAGGAATCGACGAGCATCGCCTTGAGCGGCGCGTCGCGGTCGCCCTTCGGGGCGGGCAGGCGGTGGACGATCGCCTCGAGCACGTCCGGGATGCCGAGGCCGGTCTTGGCGCTGATCGGGATCGCACCCGAGGCATCGAGCCCGATCACGTCCTCGATCTGCGCCTTGACCCGCTCGGGGTCGGCGGCGGGCAGGTCGATCTTGTTGAGCACGGGCACGATCTCGTGGTCGGCCTCGATCGCCTGGTAGACGTTGGCGAGCGTCTGCGCCTCGACCCCCTGGGTCGCGTCCACCACGAGGAGCGAGCCCTCGACCGCGCGCATCGAGCGGCTGACCTCGTAGGCGAAGTCCACATGGCCGGGCGTGTCGATCAGGTTGAGGACATAGGTCTGGCCGTCCTGCGCGGGGTATTCGATGCGGACCGTGTTGGCCTTGATCGTGATGCCGCGCTCGCGCTCGATCTCCATGCTGTCGAGCAGCTGGTCCTTCATGTCGCGCTCGGCGACGGTGCCGGTCATCTGGATCAGCCGGTCGGCCAGGGTGGATTTCCCGTGGTCGATATGGGCGACGATGGAGAAGTTGCGGATGCGCGAAAGCTCGGTCATCCGCGCGATATCGCTTGGGGGCGGGGGCGGGTCAAGGCGGCATCGGGTGGCGGAAGGCCCCGCCGCGTGCGATGATCGCGGGCAGGAGGCGGCGATGACCGGCATCGCGCGGCAGGTCAGGGTCACGGGGCGGGTGCAGGGCGTGGGCTTCCGCGCCTGGACGGCCCGGCGCGCCCGGGCGCTGGGCCTCGACGGTTGGGTCAGGAACGAGCCCGACGGGTCGGTCGCCGCGCTGATCGCGGGGCCGCCCGATGCGGTGGCGGCGATGCTTGCCGAGCTGCGGCGCGGCCCGCCCGCGGCCCGGGTGGAGCGCATGGAGTCCGCGCCGGCCGACCCGCCGGCCCTCCCGGGGTTCACCCTGCGCGGCTGAGCCCCGGCCGGCCGCCCGGCAGGGCGGGCGCCGTCACAAGGCCGAGGAGCAGTCCGGCCGCCCCTCCCGCGGCGGCTCCGGCGAGGGCGACGCCCGCGGGCGGAAGGCTGGCGGCCAGCCCGGTGCAGGCGGTCCAGAGCCCTGCCGCGCCCGCGGCCCGCGCGAGCGCGGAGCCGAGGATCCAGCGCCGCGGGTGCACCGCGCCCCGGCCGGCGATGGCCTGAACCGCGCCGAGGAGCGCCCCGGCCAGCGCACCGGCGGCCGCTGCGGCCAGGGGGCCGGCCGGCAGCGCCGACCCGGCCGCGCCGACGGACGCCAGGAGCCCGAAGCCCGGCAGCGCCGCGAGCAGGCTGGCCAGGATCCAGCAGCCGCCGCAGCGGCCGAGGCGCACCATCGTCGGCGCCTGGGCCGCACCGATGGCAAGTCCGGCCAGGGCGGCAGCGGCGAGGGCGGTCGGTTCCGCAGGGCCGAGGCCGCGGCCGGCCGCAGCCGCGGCCAGCGCGACAACGGCGAGGCCCGGCGCCTCGCCCAGAATGCAGGAAAGCGTCCAGCGAGGCATCACGCGGCGGCGCGCTCCCGGATGGCCCGGCGGGATGCCGGCGGGTTTCGCAACCATACCATGCGGCGGCGGCTCCGGTCGAGGCGCGGAAATCACATGAATGTCACCCTTCATGACGTTGAATTCGCGTCAGGAAAGTGGCATCATCCCAAGGTGGCGACCCGTCCGGGAGCGTGGGATCAACCTGCGCCGGAGAGGCGGCTGGCCGAAGGGCAACGAGGCAGACGATGAGAGACTTCCTGGCAATCGCCGTTGTGCTGGCCGTGCTGGCGGCCACCGGCGCCCATGCGGGCCCGATCGAGCAGGCCTGCCGCACATCCGGCAGGGCGGGTGCGACCCCCCAGCTCTGCAGCTGCATCCAGCAGGCGGCGAACCACACCCTGAGCCGCAGCGAGCAGCGGCGCGCGGCCCGGTTCTTCCGCGACCCGCATCGGGCGCAGGAGGTGCGCCAGTCGAAGCGTGCGCGCGACTCCGAGTTCTGGCAGCGCTACCGCGCCTTCGGCGAGACCGCCGAGGCCTTCTGCGGCAGCGCCTGACCGCGGTGACCGGGGCGCCCGCCATCGTCGTCCTGACCGGGGCGGGCATCTCGGCCGAAAGCGGCCTCGGCACCTTCCGCGACACCGACGGCCTCTGGGCACGGTTCGACCCGATGCGCCTCGCGACCCCCGAGGGCTTCGCCGCCGATCCCGCCGCCGTGCTCGATTTCTACAACGCCCGTCGGGCGAACGCCCGCAATTCCGGTCCCAATGCCGCCCATTTCGCGCTGGCCAGGCTGGAAACGTGCAAGCCGGGCGAGCTGCTCATCGTCACCCAGAACGTCGATGACCTGCACGAGCGCGCCGGCTCGCGGGCGGTGATCCACATGCATGGCGAGCTCGCCCGGGCGCTCTGCGCGGCCTGCGGCGCGCGCTGGGAGGCGCCGCCCGTCATGCGCCCCGAAGATCCCTGCCCGGCCTGCGGACGGCCGGCCACGCGCCCCGACGTGGTCTGGTTCGGCGAGATCCCCTACCGGATGGAGGAGATCGCCGCCGCGCTCGCCGGCTGCCGGAGCTTCGTCGCCATCGGCACCTCGGGCCAGGTCTGGCCGGCGGCCGGCTTCGTCGAGGAGGCCCGTGCCGCCGGGGCGCGGTGCCTCGAACTCAACCTCGAGCGCTCCGAGGTCTCCGACCGGTTCCACGAGGTCCGCCTCGGCCGGGCGACCGACCTCGTGCCGGCCTGGGTGGCAGAGGTCCTCGCCTGATACGCCCCCTTCATCCTGTCCCAAATACTCCACGGGGGGTGCGGGGGGTGTGAAACCCCCCGCCGTCGCCATGGGGAAGCGCGCAGGGGCGTGCGGGGGGGGGGTGAACCCCCTGCGTTCGGAAGTGCGGGGCAGGCACGCAAACCCCGCCCCCGCCGCCCCGCGCCTGCCGGCGCGCCGCTCACTCTCCCTCGCGCGCGCGCAGGGCTGCGCGGCGCAGGAGC
>JANZZL010000111.1 GCA_026419405.1 Paracoccaceae bacterium
CTCGGCCGCGACGGCACCGAAGGCGCGATGAAGCGGGCGTGGAAGACGCTCGACCCCGCGCTTCCGGCGGTGGTGGTGACGGGCTCGATCGCCGAGATGATCGGCGGCGGCGTGACCCCGCAGGGGACCAACATCCAGCGCTTCCTGCCGCGCACCATCGACGAGGACCAGTGGGAAGCCGCCGACCGGGCGATGTCCTGGATCTTCACCGAGTTCGGCATGACCAAGGGGCGGATGCCCCCCGAGAAGCCGCGCGAGAAAGGCGCGCGCCCCCGGGTGAACATCCTCGGGCCGATGTACGGGGTGTTCAACATGCCCTCGGACCTCGCCGAGATCCGCCGGCTGGTGGAGGGGATCGGCGCCGAGGTGAACATGGTGATGCCGCTCGGCGCGCACCTTGCCGAGATGCGCAACCTGGTCAACGCCGACGTCAACATCGTGATGTATCGCGAGTTCGGCCGCGGGCTGGCCGAGCTGCTGGGCAAGCCCTACCTCCAGGCGCCGATCGGGCTTGAGTCGACCACGCTCTTCCTGCGCAAGCTCGGCGAGCTGCTCGGGCTCGACCCCGAGCCCTTCATCGCGCGCGAGAGGCATTCCACGATCAAGCCGCTCTGGGACCTGTGGCGGAGCGTGACGCAGGACTTCTTCGCCACGGCGAGCTTCGCGATCGTCGCGAACGAGACCTACGCCCGCGGCGTGCGGCATTTCCTCGAGACCGACCTCGGCCTGCCCTGCGCCTTCGCGGTGGCGCGCCGGCGCGGGACCAAGACCAACAACGAGGAGGTCCGCGCGCTGATGCGGGCGAAGCGGCCGCTGGTGGTGCTGGGGTCGATCAACGAGAAGATGTATCTCGCCGAGCTGGCCCAGGGCCACGGGCCGCGCCCAGCCTTCATCGCGGCAAGCTTCCCCGGCGCCGCGATCCGCCGCGCCACGGGCACGCCCTTCATGGGCTATGCCGGCGCGACCTGGCTGGTGCAGGAGGTGTGCAACGCGCTGTTCGACGCGCTGTTCCACATCCTGCCGCTGGGGTCGGAGCTCGACAGCGCCGCCGCCACGCCGACGACGCTGCGCCGCGACTTCCCCTGGGACGAGGACGCGCGCGCGGCGCTCGACCGGATCGTGGCCGAGCACCCGGTGCTGACCCGGATTTCCGCCGCCAAGCAGCTTCGCGATGCCGCCGAGCGCGCCGCGCTCGAGGCCGGCGCCGAGCGGGTGGTGATCGAGACGGTCCGCAGGCTGGCGCCCGCGGGCATGAGGGACGAAACGGGAGGAGACTGAATGGCCGACCAGACGACCGACCTTCCCATCGCGCGGACGAAGCCCCCGCGGGCGGAGTTCTACACCTACTTCGGGCTGATCTTCCTGGCCACGCTGCCGCTCGCCGCGCTCACCTGGGCGCTGGCCGCGGCGCGGCAGGGCCGGCTGCCCGAGAAGGGGCCGGTGGCCCGCGCCTGGAGCCAGGCGCGGATCATCACCCCGATGATCTTCTCGGCCTGAGGGCCGGGACCGGATTCCCGCCCCCCCCGGGGCGGTGCACGAGGTTCTCCCCCGCCCCGGCGGGGGTGGACGAGCCGGCAGGCGAGCTGCCGGGGCCCAGCCGCCGGGAGGCGCGGCATCAGTCATACTCTCCGGAGGACTTTGAATGGCTGATAGAAGCGACCTGTCCTTCACAGGTCTGACCGACGAGCAGGCCCAGGAACTGCACGCGGTGTATATGAGCGGGCTCTGGCTCTTCGTGGCCGTGGCCATCGTCGCTCATATCGCAACGTACATCTGGGCGCCGTGGTTCTGAGGAGGATCGACAGATGGCCAAGTTCTACAAGATCTGGATGATCTTCGATCCGCGCCGGGTGTTCGTCGCCCAGGGCGTCTTCCTCTTCCTGCTGGCCGTGATGATCCACCTCGTGGTGCTGTCGTCCGGGCTCAACTGGTTCGAGATCGCGGCCGCCCGCAAGGCGGCGGCGCTCGAGACGCAGTGACGCAGGGACCCTGCTGACACGGCGCGCGGGCGGGGCAGCCGCCCTGCCCGCGGCCAACCGCGACAAGGACATGACCGACGGCTGAGCCCGCCCGAGCGAGACAGGCTGCGCGAGACAGGCCGCCAAAAGCGGAGACGAGACGGATGGCACTGCTGAGTTTCGAACGCAAATACCGGATTCGCGGGGGAACGCTGATCGGCGGAGACCTGTTCGACTTCTGGGTGGGCCCCTTCTACGTGGGCTTCTTCGGGGTCACGACGCTGTTCTTCGCGGCCCTCGGCACGCTCCTCATCTTCTACGGCGCGGCGATGCAGGGGACCTTCAACCCCTGGACGATCAACATCGCCCCGCCCGACCTGAAATACGGCCTCGGCCTGGCGCCGCTGAACGAAGGCGGGCTGTGGCAGATCATCACGATCTGCGCGATCGGCGCCTTCGTGAGCTGGGCGCTGCGCGAGGTGGAGATCTGCCGCAAGCTGGGCATCGGCTACCACGTGCCCTTCGCCTTCAGCGTGGCGATCTTCGCCTACGTGACGCTGGTGGTGATCCGGCCGGTGCTGATGGGCGCCTGGGGGCACGGCTTCCCCTACGGCATCTTCAGCCACCTCGACTGGGTGTCGAACACCGGCTACGCCTACCTGCACTTCCACTACAACCCGGCGCACATGCTGGCGGTGACCTTCTTCTTCACCACCACTCTGGCGCTGGCGCTGCACGGCTCGCTGATCCTCAGCGCGGCCAACCCCGAGAAGGGCGAGGAGATGCGCACGCCCGACCACGAGGACACCTTCTTCCGCGATTTCATCGGCTATTCGGTCGGCACGCTGGGCATCCACCGGCTGGGCCTGCTGCTGGCGCTGAATGCGGGCTTCTGGTCGGCGGTCTGCATCGTGATCTCCGGGCCGGTCTGGACCAGGGGCTGGCCGGAATGGTGGAACTGGTGGCTCGAGCTGCCGATCTGGCCGGCCGCCCAGGCTGCGGGAGGGATGTGAGCCATGCCCGAGTATCAGAACATCTTCACCCAGGTTCAGGTCCGCGGCGCCCCGGAATGGGGGATGGACAACGAGCTGAACATGATGGAGGAGCGCGCCGGCCGACCGCGGTTCAGCAACCTGATCGGCTGGCTCGGCAATGCCCAGCTCGGGCCGATCTACCTCGGTTCCTTCGGGGTGATCTCGCTGGCCACCGGCATCCTGTGGCTGAACATCGTGGGCTTCAACATGCTGGCGCAGGTCGGCTGGTCGATCCCCGAGTTCATCCGGCAGCTGTTCTGGCTGGCGCTGGAGCCGCCGAGCCCGAAATACGGGCTGAGCATGCCGCCGCTGAACGACGGCGGCTGGTACATCATCGCCTCGTTCTTCCTGCTCGTCTCGGTGATGTCGTGGTGGGTGCGCTCCTACGAGCTCGCGCGGATGCACAGGATGGGCAAGCACATCGCCTGGGCCTTCCTCTCGGCGATCTGGCTGTTCCTGGTGCTGGGCCTGTTCCGGCCGCTGCTGATGGGGTCGTGGAGCGAGGGCGTGCCCTACGGGATCTTCCCGCACCTCGACTGGACGACGGCCTTCTCGATCCGCTACGGCAACCTCTACTACAACCCGTTCCACTGCCTGAGCATCGTGTTCCTCTACGGCTCGGTGCTGCTGTTCGCCATGCACGGCGCGACGATCCTGGCGGTGAGCCGGTTCGGCGGCGACCGGGAACTGGAGCAGATCGTGGACCGCGGCACCGCGGCGGAGCGGGCGGCGCTGTTCTGGCGCTGGACCATGGGGTTCAACGCCACGATGGAGGGCATCCACCGCTGGGCCTGGTGGTTCGCGGTGCTCACGCCGATCACCGGCGGGATCGGGATCCTGCTCACCGGCACCGTGGTCGACAACTGGTTCATCTGGGCCCAGGAGCACAACTTCGCGCCCAGCTACCTCGGCGACTACGGCTACGAAGCCTACGTGACGGGAGGTAACTGACGATGCTTCCGAAATGGTATGACAGGTGGATCGCGGAAAACCCGAAGGACATCTACGGGCCTGCGATCCTGATCGGCGTCGTCGGCGGGGCGGTGCTGGTGGCGGCGCTGCTCGTCACCTGGGGCCGGCCGCTTCCGGTCGAGGCGGTGCAGACCGGGCCGCGGGGCACCGGCATGTCGGTGACGAAGTTCGTCGCCGATGCCGCCACCCCCGACCCGACGGCGGCGGCCTATTCCACGGTGCCGCCGGTGGTGCCGCAGATCGGCGACCCGCGGGCCGCAACGGGCGTGCCCAACGCCGAGCCGCTGCTCGCCGACCTGACGGTGGCGAACTACGAGCGGCTGGTGAACCAGATGCGGATCTGGACCGGCATTCCCGACCTGCTGGCGGGCGAGGAGAACTACCAGACGGTGGTCGCCCGCCGCATGATCCAGATGACGCAGAACCTCAACGAGAACTGGAGCGGGCACGTCAACCCGAACGGCAACGCGGGCGTGAACTGCTACACCTGCCACCGCGGCCAGCCGGTGCCCTCGGGCGTCTGGTTCAAGGTGACGCCGGTCAGCAACGCCACGGCGGGCTGGGCGGCGGTGCAGAACCGGGTGACGCCGGTCTCGGGCTCGACCTCGCTGCCCTCGGACGCGCTGGAGAAATACCTGCTCGAGGCCGAGGTGATCGCGGTGCACGACCTCGAGAGCCGCGTCGCGCAGAACGTCACCGACGGCTCCTCGCCGACCTGGCAGAACGCGGAGCGCACCTTCAGCCTGATGAACTACTTCGACAACGCTCTGGGGGTGAACTGCGTGTTCTGCCACAACAGCCGGGCGTTCTACGACGTTTCCCAGAACACCCCGCAATGGGCGCTGGCGCAGCTGGCCATCGGCATGGTGCAGGAGCTGAACAACGACTACATGGTGCCGCTGACCGAGGTGCTGCCGCCCGAGCGGCTGGGCGCGCAGGGCGACGTGCCGAAGATCGGCTGCCTGACCTGCCACAAGGGCTACCAGAAGCCGATGGGCGGCATGGACATGATCTCCGACTGGCCCGAGCTCGCCTCCTCGGCGCCACCCGTCTACCAATGAGCGCGCGCGGCCCCTCCGGCAAGGGCGGGGCCGCCGCGGACCGCCGGATCGGGCGGGTCGCTCCGCCCGGTATACGGGGCCTCCACACCCCGGTTCCCTTCCTGTTGGCTACAGGACACCTGGCGCCGCAGGGCATGCGACCTGCGGCGCCCTTTTCGCTCAGGGGAGGCCAAGCATGACACGCCCCGCGACCCCCACGCTCGACCGCGTCGCCGGCCCTGCGGACCTGCGCGCGCTGTCCGACCGCGAGCTCGCCCAGCTCGCCCGCGAGCTGCGCGCCGAGGTGATCGACGCCGTCAGCGTCACCGGCGGCCACCTCGGCTCGTCGCTGGGCGTGGTCGAGCTGACGGTGGCGATCCACGCGGTGTTCAACACGCCCTTCGACAAGCTGATCTGGGACGTGGGCCACCAGTGCTATCCGCACAAGGTGCTGACCGGCCGGCGCGACCGGATCCGCACGCTGAGGCAGGAGGGGGGGCTTTCGGGCTTCACCAAGCGCAGCGAGAGCGAGTACGACCCCTTCGGCGCGGCCCATTCCTCCACCTCGATCTCGGCGGCGCTGGGCTTCACGGTCGCCCGCGACATGGGGATGCCCACGGGCGATGCCGTGGCGGTGATCGGCGACGGCGCGATCAGCGCGGGCATGGCCTACGAGGCGCTGAACAACGCCGGGCACGAGGGGCGGCGGATCTTCGTCATCCTCAACGACAACGAGATGTCGATCGCGCCCCCCGTGGGGGCGATGTCGCGCTACCTCTCGGGCCTCTACGCCGGCACCTCGCCCTTCGCCGCCTTCCGCGACATGGCCGAGGGGCTGGAGCGCGCGCTGCCGGGGCCGCTGCGTGACGGGGCGCGCCGGGCGCGCCAGCTCGTCACCGGGATGCCGGGCGGCGGCACGCTGTT
>JANZZL010000011.1 GCA_026419405.1 Paracoccaceae bacterium
ATCGCCGGCGAGCGTGGCGGTCGCCGCCACGGTGAGCGTGCCGCCGGCGGTGTTGGTCGTCGTGCCGCCGACGGTCAGCGTGTTGCCGGCCAGAACGTCGAGGCTGCCGGCGTTGGTCACGCTGCCGGCAACCGTCACCGGTCCGTCGATCTCGATCGACCCGCCCGCCGCGTTGACGATGGCGCCGACGTCGCCGGCAAGCGTGGCGATGGCCGCGTTGGTGAGCGTGCCGGTGATCGCGCCCGTCGCGTTGAGGTCGAGCACGCCGCCCGCGGCGGTCTCCACATCGCCGTCGATGGTGCCGTCGATGTCGAGCGTGCCGCTGTTCGTGAGGCTCGTCGAGCCGAGCAGCAGGAAGGCGCCGGTCGCGACGTTGAGGTCGCCGCCGTTGGCGATGGACCCGCTCGCCGAGACCACGCCGCTGACATCCACGACGCCGCCGGCGGCATTGGCCAGGGCGCCGGAATAGCTGCCGCCGAACAGGCCCACCCGCGCGCCCGCCTGGTTGTCGATGTCGCCCGAGAAGGAGGCGCCGGGGAAGATGAAGAGCTCTGCGCCCGCGGCGTTCGTCGTCAGGCCCGAGACCGTGAGCGACTGGCCGGGCGCGACGGTCAGGGCGGAGGAATTGGCAAGGGCGCCGGTGATCACGCCCGCGCCGACGACCTCCAGCACCGCCCCGGCCGCGTTCGCCACATCGCCGGCGATGGTGCCGTTTAGCGTGAAGGTCGCGCCCGCGCCGGTGTTGACCACATCGCCCGTGGTCCCCTGGTTGGCGAAGCTGCCGGTGTTCGTCACCGCGCCTGCCGTGCCGGTGTTGGTGAACGTTCCGGCATTCGTGACATCGCCCACCGTTCCGGCATTCGACACGGTTCCGCCGTTCGCGATGCTGCCGGAGATGTTTCCGCCCGCCGCGACGGCGAGGCTGGCGCCCGCGCTCACGGCCAGTGAGGCGACGGGGGCGTCGCCGGTGGTGTCGTCGAAGCCGAGCGTGAGGGTCTGCGTTCCCGCGACCACGAGGGCGCCGCTCATCGGGGCGTTGATCGTCGCGGCGCTGTTCGCGGTGATGGTGAGCGACCCGCCGCTGGGAGAGATCGTCTGGCCGCCGCCGGGGCTGACGATGGTGAAGGCGGTGTTTCCGGCGGGATCGGCCGCGAAGGTGATCGAGGCGACTGCGAGGTCGGAGGCGATGGAAATCGTGCTGGCCGAGGCCGTGCCATCGGTGTTCGGCGCGAAGATGACGTCGTCGCCGTTGTTGAACGCCTCGGCGTTGCCGCCCGCATCCACCCAGTTGACGGTGCCGGTGCCGCCGCCGTCCTCGTCCCAGACGCCGTCCGCGTTCTCGATGCTGCCGTTGCCGGGGGCGACGGGATCCCAGGTCAGCGTCTCCGCGCGGGCATGGCCGCCGGGCAGGGCCATGCCCAGCGCCGCCAGCAGCGCCAGCCCGCTGCTGCCGGTGAACGACATGCGCGGGCAGCGCGCGCGGCGCCCCGGTGCCCGCGGATGTGCCCTTCTCATCCCTACCCCCGGCTCGACCTTCCGCCAAGCCTGCCTGCGAACGACAGGTGGTGCAATCAGGACGAGCGTAGGGGCCGGGCGGCCCGGGCCGCAATGGTGCAGGGCCGCAACAATCCGCGACTCCGTGGAAACAAAGGATTTCTCCGGCCCCGCCCCGTGCGTCCCGCGATCCCCGCGCGATGCCCGTGCCGCCCCCCCCGGCGGCACCCGCCCGGGTCGGGAGATGCGGCCGACCGGAGACTTGCGGCGTGCGTCTCCGCCCCCGGTCCGGGAGTGTGGCCGAGCGGTCGCCGGGCCGGGCCGGGGTCCGTCCGGCACCGGCGCCGCGAGGGGAGAATCAACCGCCCCGCGAAAGGCCCTTGTCAGGCACCGCCTGCGAGGGCAGAGCGGACGCCGCGTCACCCCGGGGGGCCGCGGGCCGGCGCCGGTCGCCCCTCGCGCAGGCGCCGCAGCCACGGTTTCGACAGATTCTCCGGCGGCAGCCGGGCCGAGGCCCACGCCGGCCGGCGCCCGGCGCGCCGCCGGGGGAAGCGTCGGACGCAATCAGGAAAATCAGCGGACTGGGCGCATGCCCCCTGCGGTTGCGGCCGGTTCGCCCCCACGCCCGGAAGGGACCCGCAACCGCGCCGGCGACGCGGCCTGCCACGATTGTGCCACATTTTCCCCAACGACGAAAAACCTTCTTACATCAAGGGGCTTGCCGGTGTGCTTTGAGGCACCGACCTGCTAGACTGGGCGCATGAGGAAGGGACGGACCGCGCTCATCGCCGCGATCGCCGCGCTCCTGTGCGCGCCGGTCATGGCCTTCGCACAGGATCCCGCGGTGCTGCCGATGCTCCTTCCGCCCGCGATTCCCGCGCCGCCGGCCGAGCCGGCTTCGATGCCCGCGGTGCCGCTGGGAGACGCCGCCCCGCTGCCCGGCGACCGGCCGGTGCTGGCGCCGCCCTCGGGCTCCGAGGTGCTGGAGGCATCGGTGTTCTCCGCCCCCGCGCCGCCCCCGGTCTCGCGCGTCCTGTCGGTGGCGGCGGCCAGGCCGCCGCGGCCCCGGCCGACGCCGGCTGAGGCCCAGCCGGTGCGGACCCAGACCGTCCGGGCGACGCGCGCGCCCGCCTCCGCCGCACCCACCACGCCGCGCCGGCAAGTCACGTCGGCCCGCACGGCCCCGCCGACCGAGACGACGCGGCGCATCCAGCCCGGCTGGCTGCTCGGGGTCTACCGCTAGGCGGCGCGGCCGCCGGGGCGGGCGGGCCTACTTCGCCGCGACCGTCCGGTCGGGGCGCGGCTCCGCGGCGCCTGTCGCTGCGGCTGCGGGGAACACCGAGTCGTCCATCAGGTCCTCGATGAACAGGCTGAGGAGCTGCGGCCGCCCGCTCACCCCCGCCTTGCGGTAGATCGCGTTGGTCTGCGCCTTCACGGTGCCCTCGCTCGTCTCGCGCAGGGCGGCGATCTCCTGCGTCGAGAGGCCCTTGATGGCGAAGAGCGCCACGTCCCGCTCGGCCGGGGTCAGTCCCCAGCGCTCGAACCGCTCCTCCAGCACCTCGCCGAAGGCCGCCGAGGCGCGGCGCAGCTTCTCCTCGGCCGCATGCCGCTCGCGGATCGAGCGGCGCAGCGCCAGCGCGCCCAGCACCAGCCCGAGGATCAGGCCGATCGCCGCGCCGATCTCCAGCAGTTCGCGCGTCTGCCAGCTGATCGGGCTCGACCGCAGGCCGAGGACCGTCAGCACGATGTCCGAGACGAAGAACACGGCGCAGAGGGCCTGCACCGCCAGGATCGCCAGAACGAAACCGCCCGTCTGCAACGTCTCACCGATCCGCATGGCCCCGACGCGGGTTCCAGGCCGTTCTCCCCCTTCCCGGTTGCGCATCGAGCGATCCGGCCGCGTCAGTCGTCGCCGCCGGAACCGGAATTGTCGTCGTCGTCCTCGTCCTCGTCACCGTCGTCGCCGCCGCGTCCCCTGCCGCGTCCCCGCCCGCGACCGCGGCCGTCATCGGCGAGGTCGAGCAGGTTGCCGCCCGAGGAGGACCCGGTCAGCCCGGTCAGGGATTCCCAGAAGTCGCGCAGGATCTCGCCCGTGCGCGGGTTGAAGATGATCTCGCGCCGCTGGTCCGGTGCGAGGGCGAGGATCCGCGTGCGGCCAAGCCACGTCCGCGTGACGCTGATCGTCTCGAACCCCTGGGCGCGCAGCTGGTCGATCAGGCGCTCCTCCAGCGTCAGCGCCTGCGCAGGCCCCGCCGCGGCGAAGGCGCTGGCCGCAAGCAGTCCCAGAAGCTGTCGGCGGTTCATCGGTCGGGTCCGTTCCAATGGGCGGCGGCCCGGCCCCACTATAGCGGGGACGCGGGCCACCGGAAAAGGCCTGCACCTTGCGTGAGTGGCGGCACGCAGGCCGAGGGGTCAGTCGTCGCTGCCGTGCCCCGAGTTGTCGTCGTCATCGTCGTCGTCGTCGTCGTCGCCGCCGTGATCGTCGTCGTCGTCGTCGTCATCGTCGTCATCGTCGCCGCCGCGGCCGCGGCCCCGGCCCTTGCCGCCGTGGTCGTCGTCATCGGTCCTGACGAAGTTCCGGTCGCGCTCGCGCACCTGCACGCCGGTGCGGCCGGCGTAGTCGCCCGCATCCTCGAGTTCGGATTTCAGGATCTCGCCGGTCTCGGCATCGTAGACCACCTCGATCTTCTCGTTGCCGCGGACGGCCTCGACCTTGATCTGCGAGATGCCCTTCGTCACCTCGATGAAGGTGTAGCCCTGGGCCTGGAACTCGGACACGAGCTGGTCGGTGGTGATCGCCGCCGAGGCGATCGTGGCGTAGAAGGCGGCCGCCGCGGCGGTCAGGATCAGTCGGGTTCTCATCGTCTCATCTCCGGTTGATGGTGGGGTCGGGTTGCCGGCCGGGTCATCCCCGGCCGGCAGGAGGGGTCAGACCCGGCACTCGGGGTGCTCGAGCATGTCGCCGGGATCGTCGCAGCCGGATCCGCCGGGGATGCGCGGCCGCTTGCGGCCGGAGCCGGAGGGGCCGCCGCCGGGGCTGTCGTCGTCGGCGCCGTGGCCGCCGCCGCGCCGCCCGCGGTCGTCGCCGCCCCGGTCGTCGCCACTGCGTCCGCGACCGCGCCGGGCGATGTCGAGGCTGCCGTCGCCGGCGGTCACCGCGGCCGACGCCGGTGCCCCGGCAAGCGCCAGGACCGCGGAAGCGGTGTCGGCCGTGGTCGCCGCCTGCGCGCCGCCGATGTCCCACAGCGCCAGTCCCGCGATGGCCGCAAGGCATGTCGTCCGTGTCATCGTCGTGTCCTCGTCGTCTGCGCGCCGTCCTTCGACGCCAGCCGATGAGGCACGCCATGACGACGGCCGCCAATTTGCCACGGGTTTAGCCCCGGGGCTCTAAACCCGGGCATCATCGGCGTAAACCAGGGTTTACGCACGGGCTCACGCAGGCTGCGCAGCCGCTGTCGGGAGTTCCTGCGGATCGGGGCGGACCGGCCGTCACGCCCCTCCGCGATCGCCGGCGCGCGTCAGAGCTTCATGTCGAAGCCGAGGTGCCGGGCCACCGTGAAGATGTCCTTGTCGCCGCGGCCGCACATGTTCATCACGATCAGATGGTCCTTCGGAAGGCCCGGGGCGATCTTCATGACATGCGCCAGCGCATGGCTCGGCTCGAGCGCCGGGATGATTCCCTCAAGCCTGCAGCAGAGCTGGAAGGCCTCGAGCGCCTCGGCATCGGTGATCGCCACGTACTGCGCCCGGCCCACGTCGTGCAGCCAGGCGTGCTCGGGCCCGATGCCGGGGTAGTCGAGCCCGGCGGAGATCGAGTAGCCCTCGAGGATCTGGCCGTCGGCATCCTGGAGCAGGTAGGTGCGGTTGCCGTGCAGGACGCCCGGCCGCCCGCCGGTCAGCGAGGCGCAGTGCTGCATCCGGTCGTCCACGCCCTTGCCGCCGGCCTCGACGCCGATGATGCGCACGCCCTTGTCGTCGAGGAACGGATGGAACAGGCCCATCGCGTTCGACCCCCCGCCGATCGCGGCCACGATCGTGTCGGGCAGGCGGCCCTCGGCCTCGAGGATCTGCGCCTTCGCCTCCCGCCCGATGATCGACTGGAAGTCGCGCACCATCGCCGGATAGGGGTGCGGGCCCGCCACCGTGCCGATGCAGTAGAACGTGTCGCGCACGTTCGTCACCCAGTCGCGCAGGGCGTCGTTCATCGCATCCTTCAGCGTGCCGCGCCCCGAGGTCACGGGGATGACCTCGGCGCCCAGAAGCCTCATGCGGAAGACGTTCGGCGCCTGGCGTTCCACGTCATGCGCGCCCATGTAGACCACGCATTTCAGGCCGAACTTGGCGCAGACCGTCGCCGTGGCCACGCCGTGCTGGCCGGCGCCCGTCTCGGCGATGATGCGCGTCTTGCCCATGCGGCGGGCCAGGATGATCTGGCCCAGCACGTTGTTGATCTTGTGCGCGCCGGTGTGGTTCAGCTCGTCGCGCTTCATGTAGATCTTCGCCCCGCCCAGATGCGCGGTCAGGCGCTCGGCGAAGTAGAGCGGCGAGGGGCGGCCGACGTAGTGCTTCCAGAGGTGGTCCATCTCGGCCCAGAACGTCGGGTCGGTCCTGGCGTGGTTGTAGCGCTCCTCCAGCTCGAGGATCAGCGGCATCAGCGTCTCGGAGACGAAGCGGCCGCCGAACTGGCCGAAGCGGCCGCGCTCGTCGGGGCCGGTGGTGTAGCTGTTGATCAGGTCCTCGGGCATGGCGCGCCTCCGTCGCATCGGGCCGACCCTGCCCTAGCGCCGCGGCGGCCCGCCGTAAAGGCCTGCGCGGCGGCAGGGGCCGGCGCCGCTCAGCCCCGCGCCGCCGCGATGAAGGCCCGGATCAGGCCCGCGTCCTTCTCGCCGGGGGCGCCTTCGACGCCGGAGGAGACATCGACCTGCCGCGCGCCGGTCAGACGGACGGCCTCGGCCACGTTGCCGGGCGTCAGCCCGCCCGCCAGCATCCAGGGCACCGGCCAGCGGCGCCCGGCGATCAGCCGCCAGTCGAACGCCACCGCATTGCCGCCGGGGCGGTCGGCGCCCGGCGGCGGCTTGGCATCGACCAGGATCTGGTCGGCGACGCGGGCCTGGGCGTCGAGTTCGGCCAGGTCCCCCTCTGCGGCGATCCCCACCGCCATCATCACCGGCAGCCCGTGGCGGGCCTTGACCTCGGCCACGCGCGCGGGGCTTTCGCGGCCGTGCAGCTGGAGCATGTCGAGCGGCACCGCCGCCAGCAGCGCATCGAGCGCGGCATCGGCCATGTCGACCGTCAGCCCCACCTTGGCGATGCCGGGCGGAACGCGGGCGGCAAGCCCTGCCGCCTCCGCCGGCGTGACATGGCGGGGCGAGCGGGGGAAGAACACGAAGCCGACGTAGGCCGCCCCGGCCGCGACCGCGGCATCGACATCGGCCGCCCGGCGCAGCCCGCAGATCTTCACCCGGATGTCCGAGGGCATGGATCGGGGCCTCAGCCCGCCTTCCTCGGCTCTTCGAGCAGCGCGAGGATCTCGTCCTCGGTGCCGCCCTGGCGCGCCCGGATCTGCGCCACCTCGCGCTCGAACCGGGCGGCCTTGCGCTGCGCCTCGGCGGCGGCGGCGCGGTGCTTGTGCTCGCGCAGCCATTCCCATACGAAGCCGACGAGAAGCCCGATCACGACGCCCGCGAGCGCCACGAGGAAGAGCGGCAGGTCCACCGCCCAGTTGACGCCGGCGAAGGCGCCGAGCTCCTCGGGCAGGAGCCTCAGGGTCACCGTCCCGCGGTTGGCAAGCGACAGCGTCAGCAGCAGCAGCGCCAGCAGGGCGAGGAAGAGATACTTGAGGTAGCGCATCAGCCTTCGCCGTTCAGGCGGTCGCGCAGGCCCTTGCCGGTCTTGAAGAAGGGCACGTGCTTCTCCTCGACCTCGACGGCGGCGCCGGTCCGCGGGTTGCGGCCGGTGCGGGCGTCGCGCTTCTTGACCGAGAACGCCCCGAAGCCCCGCAGCTCGACGCGGTCGCCGCGCGCCATCGCCTCGATGATCTCCTCGAAGATCGTGTTGACGATGCGCTCGACGTCGCGCTGGAACAGGTGCGGGTTCTCCTCGGCGATCTTCTGGATCAGTTCGGACCGGATCATTCACGTCTCCCCGAAGCGTCTTCCGCTGCGTCGTTCTCGGTCAGCGCGCGCCTGCCGGACTATAGAGCGATTCCCGCCGGTGAGAAACGGAAAGGCGCCGCCCAGGCAGAAATTCCGCCGATGAATCCGGGGCTTCGCGCCGTTCGGGCGGCCGGCGCCGGCCTCGCCGCGGCCACGCGAGCGCCGCCGCGAATCGCTGCGGGGGGAGCGAAAGCGGAAACGGCGCCCCGGGGGGGCGCCGTCCGGCAGGTCTGCATCCGGGCGCCGTGAGCGGCGCGATCAGGCGCCGCTCCGGCTCTTCAGCGCGGCGCCCAGGATGTCGCCCAGCGAGGCGCCGGAGTCCGAGGAACCGTACTGTTCGACGGCCTCCTTCTCCTCGGCGATCTCGCGCGCCTTGATCGAAAGACCCAGCTTGCGCGTCTTGGGATCGACGTTGGTCACGCGGACATCCACCTTGTCGCCCACCTGGAAGCGCTCGGGGCGCTGCTCGGAGCGGTCGCGCGACAGGTCGGACCGGCGGATGAACGACTTCATGCCGTTGTAGTCCACCTCGATCCCGCCGTCCTCGATCTTGGTGACCGTCACGGTGATGACCGAGCCGCGCTTCACCCCCTCGACCGCCTCGCTGAAGCTGTCGTCGCCCAGCGCCTTGATCGAGAGCGAGATCCGCTCCTTCTCGACGTCCACCTCGGTGACCACCGCCTTCACGACGTCGCCCTTGCGGTATTCCTGGATCGCCTCCTCGCCGCGCTTGTCCCAGCTCAGGTCGGAGAGGTGCACCATCCCGTCGATGTCGTGCTCGAGCCCGATGAACAGGCCGAACTCGGTGATGTTCTTCACCTCGCCCTCGATCTGGGTTCCCGGCGGATGGGTCTCGGCGAAGAGCTCCCAGGGGTTGCGCATCGTCTGCTTCAGCCCGAGCGAGACGCGGCGCTTCTGCTGGTCGATCTCCAGCACCATCACGTCCACCTCCTGCGAGGTGGAGACGATCTTGCCGGGATGCACGTTCTTCTTCGTCCAGCTCATCTCCGAGACATGGACGAGGCCCTCGATGCCCGGCTCCAGCTCCACGAAGGCGCCGTAGTCGGTGATGTTGGTGACCCGGCCGCGGTGCACCGAGCCGATCGGGAACTTCTTCTCCACCGTGTCCCACGGATCGGCCTGAAGCTGCTTCATGCCGAGCGAGATGCGGTGCGTCTCCTTGTTGATCTTGATGACCTGGACCTTCACGGTCTGGCCCATCTCGAGGATCTCGTTGGGGTGGTTGACGCGGCGCCATGCCATGTCGGTGACGTGCAGCAGGCCGTCCACGCCGCCGAGGTCCACGAAGGCGCCGTATTCGGTGAGGTTCTTCACCACGCCCTCGACCACGTCGCCCTCGGAGAGCTTGCCGATCACCTCGGCGCGCTGCTCGGCGCGCGATTCCTCGAGGATGGCGCGGCGCGAGACGACGATGTTGCCCCGCCGGCGGTCCATCTTGAGGATCTGGAACGGCTGCTTGAGGCCCATGAGCGGGCCGGCGTCGCGCACCGGGCGCACGTCCACCTGGCTGCCCGGAAGGAAGGCGACGGCGCCGCCGAGATCAACCGTGAAGCCGCCCTTGACGCGGTTGAAGATCGCACCCTCGACGCGCTCGTCGTTGGCATAGGCCTTCTCAAGCCGGTCCCACGCCTCCTCGCGGCGCGCCATCTCGCGGCTGATCACCGCCTCGCCGCGCGCGTTCTCGGCGGCGCGGAGATACACCTCGACCTCGTCGCCCACCTGGATCTCGGGCGGCTGGCCGGGGGAGGCGAATTCCTTGAGGTCGACGCGGCCCTCCATCTTGTAGCCGACATCGATGATGGCCTGGCCCGCCTCGATGGCGATCACCTTGCCCTTGACGACACTGCCCTCCTCGGGCGTGTCGATCTCGAAGCTTTCCTTGAGGAGGGCCTCGAATTCCTCCATCGTCGCTTTAGCGCACATGCGTCTTCGGTATCCTTTGCGTCATGTTCCGGGCCAGGCGGTTGTCTCCGCCGGTCTGGGGTTGGTCCTCGCCGCGCCGTGCCGAAAACAAGAAGGGCCGGTGCTGATCCCGACCCTGCTCCGCGGCGCCGTCTGTTGCGGCCTGCTCGACCCCGGCGGCTATAGAGGCTCGCGCGGCGCAAGGCAAGCGCTTCGCGCCGCCCCGCGCGAAGGCCCGCCTCTCAGCCCTCGCCGTCCTTGCCGAGCAGCCCGAACTTGCGCAGCTTCACGTAGAGGCTCTGCCGCGACAGCCCCAGCATCTCGGCCGCCGCCACGCGGTTGTTCCGCGTGAGCTCGATCGCCGTCTCGATGCACATGCGCTCGACGACGTCGGTCGTCTCGGCCACGATGTCCTTCAGCGTGGCCGACCCGACCAGCTCCATCACGCTGCGCACCGAGTCGTTGGAGACCGACATCGCCGGCCGCCGCACCGCCTCGACCCGGCTCGCGTCGCGCAGCACGAAGACGTAGGCGGGGTGGGTGCGGTCGTTGAGGTAGGTGGCCGAGAGCTCGACCGGCGTCTGGCCGCCGAACTCGCCCAGGATCTTGGTCGCGTAGAGCCGCATGTGCCCGGACCGCGCGGCATTGTCGAGCAGCACCTTCAGGTCGACGCTGCCGCGGGCCAGGAAATCGCCGAGGCTGCGGCCCTTGACGGCGGTCAGGTGCGCCGCGTCGGCAAGCTTCAGGAAGCTTTCGTTCGCCGCCCGGATCACCCCCTCGCGGTCGGTGAACACGATGGCGTCGACGCCCTCCTGGTAGAGCGCCGAGAGGTTCTCGGTCAGCTCGTCGGCGACCATGTCGGCCTCCTCGGCCGGGTCGATCCGGCAGAGCAGGATGCGTTCGCCCGCGGCGCGGAAGATCGTGGGGTTGACGAGAACCTTCCGCTTCGACCGCCGCGTCTGCAGTTCGATCTGCACGCCGCCGTCCATCATCGCGTTCGACTTCAGGCTTTCCAGGAACTCGCCCCGCCGGCGCCCTTCGAACTCCTGCGCGAAGGCGGCGCCGATCAGGTCGGCCCGGGCGCCGCCGAGCAGCACCGCCGCCGGCCCGTTCAGATCGACGATCCGCCCCGAGTTCATGTTGACGAAGACCATCGCCTCGCGGCTGGCCTCCATCAGCACCCGGTAGCGGGTGTCGTATTCCCGCTGCGCCTCGTAGTCGCGTTCGAGCGCGAGCTGCGCCTTGACGAGCTGCTGCTGCATCTCGGCGATCGGCCGCAGGTCGCGGCCCAGCATCAGCACCGCCCCGTCGGGGCCGACGCGATGGAACGAGTAGCGCACCGGAAACTCCCAGGCGCTGGCCCCGTCCACGTGGTTGAGCTCGATCGCCCGTGTCGGTTGGCTGCCCGAGGCGAAGGCGTCGAGCTGCCGGTCGAGCTTGGGGATGCTCTCGCGCGTGAGGAACTCGCGCAGGTCGCGCCCCTCCCAGTGCTCCAGCTTGCCGAAGCTGCGGTGATTGGGGTTGACCAGCACCGAGAGGACCGTTCCCTCGACCGACACCACAACGGCGAGATCGGCCGCCGTCGCGATGATGTCGCCGAGCAGTTCCGGCGCGATCAGCGGAATGGCGCCCCCTGACCAGTATTTGGTGCCCCGCGTCGTCACGGGCTTTCTGCCAGGCGAAGGGTCCGGTCCCGCGTCATCTAGCTCCTCGTCGCGGAGCGGCCGCCTGCGGGATGGCATGTCGTGAGGCCGCAAAGTCTCAACGCCTCCCGCACGTCGCACGTCGCATGATCGACACCTGTGATGGCCTTCGCGTCACGATCGGTATCGAGGATCGACCCGCCGAGGGCGATCGGCGCCACCGACTGCACCGCAAGCCTGATTCTCTTGACCAGATCGCGGACGGATTCAAGCCGGACGCTCGCGGACGCCGAGACCAGGACCGCGTCGAACCGCTTGCTGTCGAGAAGGCCGATGATCTCCTCGTCGGTCTGCCCGAGCGAGAGGCGCGTCGAGATCCGCGCGCGGCGCAGCTGCCCGGCCACGACCATCGCCCCGAGCGTGTGCGCATCGTCGCGGCAGACGATCAGGATCACGTTCGGCGCGAGCGGATCCGAAAGCGCCTCCTCCGACCACTCCGGGCCGAGCTCGCGCAGCATGGCCTGAAGCCGGGCGCTGCCGATGGTCACCTCGGCGAAGCTCAGCGAGTCCTCGCACCAGCGCTCTCCCAGACGGCGCGAGACCTCGGGGATGTAGACGTCGGCAATCGCCTCCCAGGCAATGCCGCGGCGGCGCATCTCGGCCACCGCCCGCCGGCCCGCGTCCCGCTCCGGGCTGAGGACGGCCGCCTCGAGGGCGCGCAGATGGCGCTCGTCCGGCGTCACGCGGACCGGACCGAGCGCCGCCACCACCGGGATGACCCCGGGGTCTCGGCCCTGCGTCGCGACGGCGCCGCTGGTGTCGGGCATCCGCGAGATCGCGGCCTTGGGTCCGTCAGACATCGTCCCCATCCTTCCCGCTGCGGCCCGCCCGGCCATCGGCCGGACAGGGCGCCGGACTGTCGCCCGGGGCCGCGCCTCCACCCTCTGCCTCACGGGGCGCGATGTCAAACCGAATTGACAGGACAAGGCTGCGCGATGCGACGATTCGTCTGGTCATGGCCCGAAATCCCCCTGATCCATGACACTTCTCCGGTGCTTCCCGCGCCGCCGGCGCCCCCGACACCTTGGCCCGACTGTAAACTTGGCGACTGTAAATTTCAATTGACACTTTTCCCCCCTGCCCGATATCGTCGGAAAGCCTGGACCGCGTGGGGAGACGGAACATGCCGAACGGGAGGGACAGGCCGGGCGCCCGCCCGGCGCTCTACTCGCCGGAGGAACGCGCCCGCCGCGACGCCACCGTCTGGACCCTGGTGCAGGGCATCCTCGCGCCGCTCCAGTTCCTCGCCTTCCTCGTCTCGCTGGCGCTCGTGCTGCGCTACCTCGCGTCGGGCAGCGGATACTGGGCGGCGACCGTCTCGATCCTGATCAAGACCGGCCTGCTCTACCTGATCATGATCACCGGCGCGATCTGGGAGAAGGTCGTGTTCGGCCGCTACCTCTTCGCGCCGGCCTTCTTCTGGGAGGACGTCTTCTCCTTCCTCGTGATCGCGCTGCACACCGCCTACCTCTGGGCGCTGTTCTCCGCCGCGCTCGGCCCGACCGGCCAGATGCTGCTCGCGCTGGCGGCCTATGCCGCCTATGTCGTCAACGCCGCGCAGTTCCTGCTCAAGCTGCGCGCCGCGCGCCTCGAGGGCGCCGCCGGCCGGTCGGTGCCGGCATGACCGAGGGCCGCCCCCTCCCGGCCTCCCGCGGCTGCCGCGACGCGCCGGTGCTGAAGGAGCGCGGGCAGCGCGAGGTGTTCTGCGGGCTCACCGGCATCGTCTGGCTGCACCGCAAGATGCCGGATGCCTTCTTCCTCGTCGTCGGCAGCCGGACCTGCGCGCATCTGCTCCAGGCGGCGGCGGGCGTGATGATCTTCGCCGAGCCGCGCTTCGGCACCGCGATCCTCGAGGAGAAGGACCTCGCCGGGATGGCCGACGCCCACGAGGAACTCGACCGCGAGGTGGCGCGGCTCCTGTCACGGCGGCCTGACATCCGGCGGCTGTTCCTCGTCGGGTCCTGCCCCTCCGAGGTGATCAGGCTCGACCTCGCCCGCGCGGCCGAGCGGCTCTCGCGCCGGCATGCGCCGCATGTCGCGGTGGTGAACTTCTCCGGCTCGGGCATCGAGACCACCTTCACCGAGGGCGAGGACGCCTGCCTCGCCGCCATGGTGCCGGGCCTGCCGCCGGCGGAGGGGCGGGAGCTCCTCCTCGTCGGCGCGCTCCCCGACGTGGTCGAGGACCAGGCGCTGCGGCTGCTCTCCGGCCTCGGCATCGGTCCGGTCCGGGTGCTTCCCGCCCGCCGCGCCGACGGCGCGCCCGGCGTCGGGCCGCAGACCGTCTATGCCCTGACCCAGCCCTTCCTCGGTGCGACGGCCGCGGCCCTCGACCGGCGCGGGGCCCGCCGGATCGCGGCGCCCTTCCCCTTCGGCGAGGAGGGGACGACCCTCTGGCTGCGCGCGATCGCGGCCGAGTTCGGCGTCTCCGACGAAACCTTCGCCCGCGTGACCGACGCCCCGCGCGCCCGCGCCCGCAAGGCCGTGGCCGCCGCCGCCGCCACGCTGCGCGGCCGGTCCGTGTTCTTCCTGCCCGACAGCCAGCTCGAGATTCCGCTCGCCCGGTTTCTGGTGCGGGAATGCGGGATGGAGGCGGTCGAGGTGGGCAGCCCCTACATCCACGCCGACCTCGCCGGGCCCGACCTCGACCTCCTCCCCGCCGGGCCGGTGATCTCCGAGGGCCAGGACGTGGACCGCCAGCTCGACCGGGTGCGCGCCGCGCGCCCCGATCTCACGGTCTGCGGCCTCGGCCTCGCCAATCCGCTCGAGGCCGAGGGTCTCACGACCAAATGGGCGATCGAGCTCGTGTTCACGCCGATCCACCTCTACGACCAGGCGGGCGATCTCGCCCAGCTCTTCGCCCGCCCGCTCCGGCGCCGCAACCTGCTCAGGCTGGAGGCGGCAGAATGACCGGCACCTTCATCCTGTCGCAAATACTCCGGGGTCCGGGGCAGAGCCCCGGGGGGCGGCCATGAAGCTCACGGTCTGGACATACGAGGGCCCGCCCCACGTCGGCGCGATGCGCGTGGCCACCGGCATGGAAGGTCTGCACTTCGTGCTCCACGCGCCGCAGGGCGACACCTACGCCGACCTGCTCTTCACCATGATCGAACGGCGCGACCGCCGTCCGCCGGTCACCTACACCACCTTCCAGGCGCGCGACCTCGGCGGCGACACCGCGAACCTGTTCCGGACCGCCTGCCGCGAGGCCTGGGAGCGCTTCCGCCCCGAGGCGCTGATCGTCGGGGCCTCCTGCACGGCGGAACTGATCCAGGACGACCCCGGCGGGCTTGCCGAGAGCATGGGCCTGCCGGTGCCGGTCGTCGCGCTCGAGCTGCCCTCCTACCAGCGCAAGGAGAACTTCGGCACCGACGAGACCTTCCTGCGGCTGGTGCGCGCCCTCGCCCGGCCCGCGGCGCGGACACCGCAGGTGACGGCGAACCTGATCGGGCCGACGGCGCTCGGCTTCCGCCACCGCGACGACGTGGCGGAGGTGACGCGGCTCCTCGCCGAGATGGGCATCGCGGTCAATGTCGTCGCCCCGCTCGGCGCGCGGCCTTGCGACATCGCGCGCCTCGGCGCGGCGCATCTCAACGTGCTGATGTATCCCGAGCACGGCGAGGCCGCCGCGCGCTGGATGGAGCGCGAGCTCGGCCAGCCCTACACGAAGACCGTGCCGATCGGCGTCGGGGCCACCCGCGCCTTCCTCGCCGAGGTCTCGCAGCTCACCGGCCTGCCGGTCCGGGCCGACACCTCGCGGCTCAGGCTGCCCTGGTGGTCGCGCTCGGTCGACTCGACCTACCTCACCGGGAAGCGCGTCTTCGTCTTCGGCGACGGCACCCACGCGATGGCCGCCGCCCGCGTCGCGCGCGACGAGATCGGCTTCGAGGTCGTGGGCCTCGGCTGCTACAACCGCGAGATGGCCCGCCCCGTCCGGGCCCTGGCGAAGGAATTCGGGCTCGAGGCGCTGATCACCGACGACTACCTCGAGGTCGAGGCGGCGATCGAGCGGCTCGCGCCCGAACTCGTCCTCGGCACGCAGATGGAACGCCACACGGCCAAGCGCCTCGGCATCCCCTGCGCGGTGATCTCGGCACCGGTGCACGTGCAGGACTTCCCCGCCCGCTACGCCCCGCAGATGGGATGGGAGGGGGCGAACGTCCTCTTCGACACCTTCGTGCATCCCCTCGTCATGGGGCTCGAGGAGCACCTGCTGCACATGTTCCGCGAGGATTTCGAGTTCCACGACGCGGCGGGCCCCAGCCACCACGGCGCGCGGGCGCCGCGGTCGGCGGCGGTGGGGGGGCCGCCCCCGGACGCCGGCGCCTCGGCCGACGCCCCCCGGAACCCTCCGGCGGGGCGGGATGCGGGCGCCGGGGTCGTGTGGCTTCCCGCGGCCGAGACCGAGCTCAGGAAGGTGCCGTTCTTCGTGCGCGGCAAGGCGCGGCGCAACACCGAGGCCTATGCCGCCGAGCGCGGGATCGCGGAGATCGGCGTCGAGACGCTCTACGAGGCGAAGGCCCACTATGCGCGATGACGGCCACATTCCCGGCTACCGCGTCGTGATCGTGACGCTCGACGCCCATGCGGCGGGGCCGGCGGCGCGGGTGTCGGAGGCGCTCGCGGGCGAGTTCCCGGGGCTGACCGTCTCGGTCCATGCCGCGGCCGAATGGGCCGAGAACCCCGCGGCGCTCGAAGCGGCGAAGGAAGCCGTGCGCCACGGCGACATCGTGATCGCGAACCTCCTCTTCCTCGAGGAGCACATCGCCGCGATCCTGCCCGAGCTCCGGGCGCGGCGCGATTCCTGCGACGCGATGATCGGCGTGATCTCCGACCGGCAGATCGTGGCGCTGACCCGGATGGGCGAGCTAGACCTCGCCAAGCCCGCCTCGGGCGCGATGGCCTTCCTGAAGAGGCTGCGGGGGTCGAGGCCGCCCTCGGCCGACAGCGGCGCGCGGCAGATGGCGCTGCTGCGCCGGCTGCCGAAGATCCTGCGCTTCATCCCCGGCAAGGCGCAGGACCTGCGCGCCTGGTTCCTGACGATGCAGTACTGGCTGGGCGGGTCCGACGACAACGTGCGCGAGATGGTGCGCTTCCTCGTCGGCCGCTACGCGCGCGAGGCGTCCTGGCGCAGGGCGCGCGCCGCGGCGCCGGTCGATTACCCCGAGGTCGGGCTCTACCACCCCGCCGTGCCGGGCCGCATCACCGCGCGCCTGGCCGACCTGCCGGTGCCGCGCCAGCCGGTGGCGACGGTCGGCCTGCTGCTGATGCGCAGCTACGTGCTGGCCTCGGACACGGCGCATTACGACGCGGTGATCGCCGCCTTCGAGGCCCGCGGGCTGAGGGTGATTCCGGCCTTCGCGGCGGGTCTCGACGGGCGGCCCGCCGTCGAGGCCTTCTTCCGCGACGGGGCCGAGGTGCGGATCGACGCGCTGGTGTCGCTGACCGGCTTCAGCCTGATCGGCGGGCCCGCCTACAACGACAGCGCCGCGGCGGCGGAGCTGCTTTCGGGGCTCGACGTGCCTTACGTCGCCGCGCACCCGCTGGAGTTCCAGACGCTCGGCCAGTGGGCGGCCTCGCCGACCGGACTCGGCCCGGTCGAGACGACGATGCTGATCGCCCTGCCCGAGATCGACGGGGCGACGAACCCGACCGTGTTCGCCGGGCGGCACGGGGCAGGGGGCTGCGCGGGCTGCGCGCGGCGCTGCGGCGCGCCGGCCGGCGGCAGCCGCGCGATGGCGCCCTGCCCGGAGCGGATCGAGCGGCTCGCGGCCCGCGTGGAGCGGCTGGCGCGGCTGCGGCGCTCGCGTCCGGCCGAGCGTCGCGTGGCGATCATCCTCTACGGCTTCCCGCCGAACGCCGGGGCGGTCGGAACGGCGGCGCATCTCGCCGTGTTCGAGAGCCTCTTCAACGTGCTGCATGCGCTGAAGGCCGAGGGCCATGCGGTGGCGCCGCCGGCCAGCGTCGAGGAGCTGCGCGCGCGGATCCTGGGCGGCAGCGCCGCGACCTTCGGGCAGGCGGCCAACGTGCTCGCCCATGTGCCGGCCGACGAGATCGTGCGCTCCACACCCTGGCTGAAGGAGATCGAGGCGGTCTGGGGCCCGGCGCCGGGCCGGCACCAGTCGGACGGACGGGGGGTCTTCGTCCTCGGCGCATCCTTCGGGAACGTGGTCGTCGCGGTGCAGCCCGTGTTCGGCTACGAGGGCGACCCGATGCGGCTGCTGTTCGAGCGGGGCTTTGCACCCACCCATGCCTTCTCGGCCTTCTACCTCTGGCTGAAAAATGCCTTCCGGGCCGACGTGCTGCTGCACTTCGGGATGCACGGGGCGCTCGAGTTCATGCCGGGCAAGCAGGCGGGCCTGTCCGGCGCGGACTGGCCCGACCGGCTGATCGGCGACCTGCCCAACGTCTATCTCTACGCCGCGAACAACCCCTCGGAGGCGACCCTGGCCAAGCGGCGTTCGGGGGCGGTGACGGTGACGCATCTGACCCCGCCGCTCGCCGCCGCCGGGCTCTACAAGGGCCTGCTCGAGCTGAAGGACAGCCTCGCGCGCTGGCGGGGTCTGCCGCCGGAGGCGCCCGAGCGGGCCGACCTCGCCGCGCTGATCGCCGCCCAGGCCGAGGCGGTGGACATGGGCGGCGCCGACCCAGAGGCGCTCTGGCTGCGGCTGCTCGAGACCGAGGCGGCGCTGATCCCCGACGGGCTCCACGTGGTCGGCCGACGGCTGGATGCGGCGCAGCGCGCCGAGCACCTGCGCGTGATGGCGGCGACCGACGACGACACGCGGGCGCGCGTGGACCGGCTGCTGCAGGAGGAGGCGGAGATCCCCGCACTGATGCGCGCGCTGGGCGGCCGGTTCATCCCGCCGGTGCCGGGGGGCGACCTGATCCGCAGCCCCGAGATCCTGCCGACCGGGCGCAACATCCACGCCTTCGACCCGTTCCGCATGCCGACGGCCTTCGCGCTCGAGGCCGGCCGGCGCGAGGCGGAGCGGCTGCTTGCCACCCATGCGAAGCTGCCGCGCACCGTGGCGCTCGTGCTCTGGGGCTCCGACAACATCAAGTCGGACGGCGCGCCGCTTGCCCAGGCGCTGGCGCTGATCGGGGCGCGGCCGCGGTTCGACGGCTACGGGCGCCTCTCGGGCGCGGAGCTGATCCCGCTTGCGGAACTCGGCCGGCCCCGCATCGACGTGGTGATGACGCTTTCGGGGATCTTCCGCGACCTGCTGCCCCTGCAGACGAAGCTCCTGGCCGAGGCCGCCTGGAAGGCGGCGACGGCCGACGAGCCGATCGAGGCGAATTTCGTGCGCGCCCATGCGCTGGCCTACATGGAGGCGACGGGGGCCGACATCGAGGAGGCCGCGCTGCGCGTCTTCTCGAACGCCGAGGGCGCCTACGGCGCCAATGTCAACCATCTCGTGGACAGTTCCGCCTTCGGCGCCGAGGACGAGCTGGCGGACGCCTACGAGGCGCGGAAGTCCTTCGCCTACGGCCGCAACGGCAAGGCGAAGCAGAACGCGAGGCTCCTGCAGGAGACGCTCCGCACCGTCGATCTCGCCTACCAGAACCTCGAGTCGGTCGAGCTCGGCATCACCACCGTCGACCACTACTTCGACACGCTGGGCGGGATCGCCCGCGCCGTCCGCCGCGCGAAGGGCGAGGAGCCGGCGATCTACATCGGCGACCAGACCCGCGGCGTCGGGCGCTTCCGCACGCTGCGCGAGCAGATCGCGCTCGAGACGCGGGCGCGCAGCCTCAACCCGAAGTTCTACGAGGGGATGCTGCGGCACGGGCCGGAGGGCGTCCGGCAGATCGAGGCGCATGTGACCAACACGCTCGGCTGGTCGGCGACGACCGGCCAGGTCGAGCCCTGGGTCTATCAGCGGCTCTCGGAGACCTTCGTGCTCGACGCCGAGATGCGCCGGCGGCTCGCCAGCCTGAACCCGCAGGCGAGCGCCCGGATGGCGAACCGGCTGCTCGAGGCCTCGGACCGCAACTACTGGCAACCCGATGCGGCGACGCTGGCGGCGCTTCAGGACGCGGCCGACGAGCTCGAGGACCGGGTGGAGGGGATCGCGGCGGAATGAGGACCTTCGGCGCCAGGACCGACTGCCGGGCCGGGGGGCCAGCCCCCCGGACCCCCCGGCGTATTTTCGACAAGAGGAAGAGGGGGGCCGCTGCATGAGCCCGCGCGACGATATCCCCGTGCTCCGGGGCGAGGACGGCGAAGGCTCGGTGCAGGTGCACCAGGATCCGAGCCTGCGGATCGAGGGGGCGAAGGTCTTCTCGGTCTACGGCAAGGGGGGGATCGGCAAGTCCACCACCTCGTCGAACCTCTCGGTCGCCTTCTCGATGCTGGGCAAGCGGGTGCTGCAGATCGGTTGCGACCCGAAGCACGATTCGACCTTCACGCTGACCGGCCGGCTGGTGCCGACGGTGATCGACATCCTGAAGGAGGTCGATTTCCACCCCGAGGAGCTGCGCCCCGAGGACTTCGTGTTCGAGGGCTTCAACGGGGTGAAGGCGGTCGAGGCCGGGGGGCCGCCGGCGGGCACCGGCTGCGGCGGCTATGTCGTGGGACAGACGGTGAAGCTGCTCAAGCAGCACCATCTGCTCGAGGACACCGACGTGGTGATCTTCGACGTGCTCGGCGACGTGGTCTGCGGCGGCTTCGCCGCGCCGCTGCAGCACGCCGACCGGGCGGTGATCGTGACGGCGAACGACTTCGACTCGATCTACGCGATGAACCGGATCATCGCCGCGGTGCAGGCCAAGTCGCGCAACTATGCGGTGCGGCTCGCCGGCTGCGTGGCGAACCGCTCGAAGGACACCGACGAGATCGACCGCTACTGCCGCGAGGTGGGCTTCCGGCGGATCGCGCACATGCCCGACCTCGATTCGATCCGCCGCAGCCGGCTGAAGAAGAAGACGCTCTTCGAGATGCCCGACGACGAGGACATCGTGATGGCGCGCAAGGAATACATCCGCCTCGCCGAGACGCTCTGGAACGGGACCGAGCCGCTCGCGCCCGAGCCGCTGGAGGACCGGCGCATCTTCGAGCTTCTGGGGTTCGACTGATGAGCTACGAGGCCACCCGCGACCGGCTGGAGCGCTACTTCGACCGCACCGCCGCGCCGGCCTGGGAGCGGCTGACCTCGGACGCGCCGGTGAGCCGCATCCGCCAGACGGTGCGCGAGGGGCGCGATGCGATGCGCGCGGCGCTGCTCGACCGCCTGCCGGCGGACCTCGCGGGCGCGCGGGTGCTCGACGCGGGCGCCGGCGCCGGGCAGATGACCGAGGCGCTCGCCCGCCGCGGGGCGCGGGTGGTGGCGGCCGACATCTCGCCCTCGCTGCTCGCGGTGGCGCGGCGGCGCATCCCCGCCCCTCTGCACGCCCGCATCGACTTCGTGGCGGGCGACATGCTCGACGAGCGCCTCGGCGCCTTCGACCACGTGGTGGCGATGGACAGCCTGATCCACTACCAGGCCGCCGACATCGGCGCCGCGCTCGCCCGGCTCGGCCGGCGCACCGCGGGCTCGATCCTCTTCACCATCGCGCCGCGCACGCCGCTGCTCATGCTGATGTGGGCGGCCGGGCGGTTCTTCCCCCGGTCGGACCGCTCGCCCGCGATCGTGCCGCATGCGGACGCGGCGATCCGTGCGGCGCTGGCCTCGGCCGGTGCGGAAGGCACGCTGAGGCGGATCGCGCGCATCGCGCGGGGCTTCTACATCTCGCAGGCGATGGAGTTCCGGCCATGATCCCGCGCCGGTCCCTCATGCGGCTGACGGCCCGCTTCCTGCCCTTCGCCGACGCGGCCTCGGACGGGCTGCCGATGGGCCAGCTCCTCCGGCTGAGCCTGTTCCAGGTGTCGGTCGGCATGGCCTCGGTGATGCTGCTCGGCACGCTGAACCGGGTGATGATCGTCGAGCTCTCGGTGCCCGCGATGATCGTCGCCGCGATGATCGCGCTTCCGGTGCTTTCGGCGCCGTTCCGGGCGCTGCTCGGCCACCGGTCCGACAACCACCGTTCGGCGCTCGGCTGGAAGCGGGTGCCCTACCTGTGGTTCGGCACGCTCTGGCAGATGGGCGGGCTCGCCATCATGCCGGCCTCGCTCCTCGTCCTCGGCGGCAACCCGACCTACGACGTGCCCTTCTCGGGCGAGGTTCTGGCCGCGCTGGCCTTCCTGATGACCGGGATCGGCATGCACATGACGCAGACCGCGGGCCTCGCGCTGGCCTCCGACCGCGCGGACGACGCCACGCGGCCGCGGGTGGTGGCGCTGCTCTACGTGATGTTCCTGATCGGCATGGCGATCTCGGCCATCGCGATCGGCACGCTGCTGAGGGACTTCGACGGGATCCGGCTGATCCAGGTGGTGCAGGGCACGGCGGTGATGACGGTGGCCCTGAACCTCGTCGCGCTCTGGAGGCAGGAGAAGGTCCGCCCGATGACCCGCGACGAGCGCGCGGCGCCGATGCCGCGCCTGCGCGATGCCTGGGCCGACCTCGCCCGCGGCGGGCCGGCGGGCCGGCTCGTCGCGGTGGTGTTCCTCGGCACCATGGCCTTCAACATGCAGGACGTGCTGCTCGAGCCCTATGGCGGCGAGGTGCTGGGCCTGCCGGTCGCGGCGACCACGCTGCTTACCGCGATGTGGGCGGCCGGCGCGCTCCTCGCCTTCGGGCTGGCGGCGCGCTGGCTCGCCGGCGGGCTCGACCCCTACCGGATGGGCGCGCGGGGGCTTCTGGTCGGCCTCGCCGCCTTCCCGGCGGTGATCTTCGCGGCGCCGCTCGCCTCGGCGCCGCTGTTCTTCGCCGGGGCCGCGATGATCGGCTTCGGCGGCGGGCTCTTCGCCGTCGCGACGCTGACGGCGGCGATGACCATGCCGGCCGAGGGGCTTGCGGGCCGCGGCCTCGCGCTCGGCGCCTGGGGCGCGGCGCAGGCGACCGCCGTCGGGCTCGCGACCCTGATCGGCGGGACGCTGCGCGACGTCATCAACCACGCCGCGGCCGCCGGCCACCTGGGGCCCGCGATGGAGGCGCCGGCGATCGGCTACTCCTTCGTCTACCACCTCGAGACCGGGCTCGTCTTCGCCACGCTGGTCGCGCTGGCGCCGCTCGTCCGGCACCGCCCGCCCGTCCCGTCCGCCGCCCGAACCGAAACCGCCGGGATCGGCCTCGCCGACTTCCCGACCTGACCGCCGAGAAAGGGGAGAACCCATGACCAACGCATTCTTCGGCAACTTCGACCTCGCCAGCCTGGCGATCTGGCTCTTCTGGGTCTTCTTCGCGCTGCTGATCTACTACCTGCAGACCGAGAACATGCGCGAGGGCTACCCGCTCGAGACCGACGACGGCGCGCTTTCGCCGAACCAGGGCATGTTCCCGGTGCCCGATCCCAAGACCTTCCGCCTGCCGCACGGGCGCGGCACGGTCACGGTTCCCTCGGCCGAGAACGAGGCGGCCCACCGCCGCACCGATCTGGCGCTGCGCAAGACGGCGGCCGGCAACGGCTTTCCCTTCGAGCCCACGGGCGATCCGCTGGCCGACGGCGTGGGCCCGGCCTCCTGGGCGCCGCGGCGCGACGTGCCGGAGCTGGACGGGAAGGGGCACCCGAAGATCGTGCCGATGGCGCGCCACGGCCAGTTCCACGTCGCCGCCGGACGCGACCCGCGGGGCCTTCCGGTCGAGGCGGGCGACGGCGAGATCGTCGGCACCGTCAGCGACATGTGGATCGACGAGCCCGAACAGCTCGTGCGCTACCTCGAGATCGCGCTCGACGCGGCGCATGGCGGCGGCAAGCGGCTCGCGCCGATCCAGCTCGCCAGGATCAAGTCCGACCGCGTGAAGATCCGCGCCCTCTTCGGACGCCACTTCGCCGGGGTGCCGCAGACCCGTTCGCCGGAACAGGTCACGCTGCTCGAGGAGGACAAGATCTGCGCCTACTACGGCGGCGGCAAGCTCTATGCCTCGGCCGCGCGGCTGGAGCCGCAGCTCTGAACCGGGAGGGGCTGCCATGCCGCACGACGACTTCGCGGTCGAACCGGTGAGGGGCCTTCCCGAGGCCCTTCCGCCGGGCGAGGAGATCCTCTGGCAGGGCCGCCCGGACTGGTGGGCGCTCGCCAAGGAAGCGCTGGCGGTGCGCTGGGTGGCCGGCTACTTCGTCGTCTTCGCCCTCTGGCGCGCGGTGGTCGCCGGCGAGACGCAGCCCTTCTGGGAGGCGGTGCGGACCGGCTCGCCCTTCCTCGTGATGGGGGCGGTCGCCTGCGGGCTGCTCGTCCTGATCGCCTGGGTGCAGGCGCGGGCCACCGTCTACACGATCACCAACCGACGGGTGGCGATGCGGATCGGCGCGGCGCTGACGATCACGCTGAACCTGCCCTACCGCTGGATCGGATCGGCCAGCCTCGCCCTCGGCAAGCGCGGAACCGGCACGATCGCGCTCTCGCTCCTGGGCACGACGCGGCTTTCCTACCTCAACACCTGGCCGCATGTCCGGCCCTGGCGGATGGCGCGCACCGAGCCGGCGCTGCGCTGCATCCCCGATGCGGCCCGGGTGGCGCGGATCCTCGCCGAGGCGGCCGAGACGCGGCTGGCCGAGCCGGTGATCGCGCGGGTCGAGGCCGCCGCCCCGGCGGCGGTGGCGGCGGAGTAGCTCCGATGGCGACCATGACCCCCCACGACCGCCTGCGGCAGCGCGACCGGGAGATGATCCCGAAGGTGCTGCTGCGCGCGATGTTCGCGCTGGTGCTCTCAAGCCTCGCCATCGTCACCTACGCCCGGCTGACCGACCGGCCGCTCGAGGCGGCGCCGCCGGCGGATGTCGCGGTGGCGAAGGAACGCCTGATCCTGCTCTACGGCGACATGTCCGGCTCGGCCCGGGTGCTCGACCCGAACGGCTCGCTGATCGCCGACCTGCCGCCCTCGGAAGGCGGCTTCATCTCCGGCGTCTGGCGGGTGCTCCAGCGGGTGCGCACGCAGCACCGCGTGGCGCTCGACGCGCCGGTCAGGCTGGTCCTGTGGCAGGACGGGCGGCTTTCGATCCTCGACGACACGACCGGATGGCGCGCCGAGCTGACCGGCTTCGGGGCCGACAACCTCGCCGCCTTCGCGCGCCTGCTGAACTGAACGACACAACAACAAGGGGAGCCAAAGATGGGACTGTTCACACGGGAGACGGAGACGGCGCCCTGCACCGTCGAGGTCTCGCACCGCTTCGAGAGCCTGCATGCGCATGTGCGCTTCGACAACGGCGCGGTCGTCCACCCCGGCGACGAGGTGCTCGTCCAGGGGCCGCCGGTGATGGCGCCCTACGGCGAGGTCGTGGTGGAGAAGCGCGTCGCCACGATCACGCGGGCGAGCGCGCTGGAACGGCTCTGGACCCGGCTGACCGGGGACTTCGAGTTCATGGAACTCTGCGAGTTCAGCTTCTCCGAGGAGGTCACGCTATGAACGTGCAGACCGCCCGACATACCGCCGACGCCACCACCGTGGAGGAGGGCCTCGCCATCCAGGAGCGCCAGGCCGTCATGGACAGCGAGGCGGCGACCGCCGTCGCCATGCAGAACACGCTGCTCACGCCGCGCTTCTACACCACCGACTTCGACAAGCTCGACGCGGTGGACGTGACCCCCGTGCGCAAGGATTGGGACGAGCTTCTGGCCGAGATGGAGCGCGACCCGAACCGGGGCCACTTCAAGAAGAACGCCGACTGGGACCACATCGACTGGGAGGGCATGGACCCCGAGCTCAGGAAGGAATTCATCGACTTCCTGATCTCCTCCTGCACGGCCGAGTTCTCGGGCTGCGTGCTCTACAAGGAGATGAAGCGGCGCGGCTCGAACAAGGACATCACGCAGCTCTTCGCCTACATGAGCCGCGACGAGGCGCGCCACGCGGGCTTCATCAACGACGCGCTGCGCGAGGCGGGGATCGCCGTCAACCTCGGCTTCCTGACCAAGGCCAAGAAGTACACCTACTTCCAGCCGAAGTTCATCTACTACGCCACCTACCTCAGCGAGAAGATCGGCTACGCGCGCTACATCACCATCTTCCGGCACCTCGAGAAGCATCCCGAGCACCGGTTCCACCCGATCTTCAAGTGGTTCCGGGAGTGGTGCAACGACGAGTTCCGCCACGGCGAGGCCTTCGCGCTGCTGATGAAGGCCGATCCGCGGCTGACGCGCGGCATCAACGTCTTCTGGATCAAGTTCTTCCTGACGGCCGTCTTCGCCACGATGTGGGTGCGCGACCACCAGCGCCCGGCGTTCCACGCCGCGCTCGGCGTCGATCCCTCCTGGTACGGGCAGGAGGTCTTCCGCAAGACCTCGGAGATCTCCAGGCAGGTCTTCCCGATCACGCTCGACATCGACCATCCGGCCTGGATCCCGACGCTGAACCGGCTCGAGCGGGCCAACCGGCGGATCGACGCCGCGCGCAAGGCGGGAGGGCCGGGCGGCTTCGTCGGGCGCATGCTCGGGTCTGCCCAGGCGGCGCTGGCCTTCCTGCGGCTGCTCGCGATCCCGGCGGTGCGCAACACGGTGCCGGCGAGCACGCGGCTCCAGCCGGCCTACTAGCGGGAAGGGCCGGGGGGCTTCCCGCCCCCCGGACCCCCCGGGGCGGATTTGCGACAAGAGGAAGGACCCGACTTGGAGAGCCCCTGGATCGCCGCGCTGGTCGCGCTCTTCGCCTGGTGGTTCGCCACCGGGGCGATCCTCTGGGTGGTGCGCCATGCCGACCGGACGGGCCTGCACCGGCTGGCGGTGCTGGCCGGCCTGCCGGTGCTGGCGCTGGGCGCGGCGGCCTTCGCCGTCTCGGCCCGGGCCGAGGGCGTGGCGATGGTCTATCTTGCCTTCGGCGCGGCGCTCGTGCTCTGGGGCTGGGCCGAGCTTGCCTTCCTGGCCGGGGTCATCACCGGGCCGAACACGCGGCCGCTCAGGCCCGGCGCGCCGGAATGGGAGCGGTTCCTGCGCGCCTGGGGCACGGTCGCCTACCACGAGATGCTGCTTGCGGCGATGCTGCTCGGGGCGGGCTGGGTGACGCTGGGCGCGCCGAACCGCTTCGGGTTCTGGACCTTCGCGGTGCTGTTCGTCGCCCGGATCTCGGCCAAGCTGAACCTCTACCTCGGCGTGCGCCGGATCAACACCGAGTTCCTGCCGAGCCCGCTCACCCATCTGCCCAGCCACTTCCGCATCAGCCGGATGAACTGGCTGTTCCCGATCTCGGTCACGGCGCTGTCCTTCGCGGTGGCCTGCTGGCTGGAACGGACCTGGTCCGCCGCGACCCCCGCCGAGGCGGCGGGCTTCGCGCTGCTCGCCGCGCTCACCGCGCTTGCCCTGCTCGAGCACTGGCTGATGGTCGTGCCGCTGCCCGATGCGAAACTCTGGCGCTGGATGCTGCCCGCGCCCGCCGACAAGACGAGGAAGGACGCCCATGGACTATGACGCCCTGTTCCAGGAGCAGCTCGATGCGCTGAAGCGCGAGGGCAACTACCGGATCTTCGCCGACATGGAGCGCCGCTGCGGCGCCTTCCCGAAGGCCGACAACCACTGCGCCAGGGGCCGGCGCGAGGTCACGGTCTGGTGCTCGAACGACTACCTGGGCATGGGCCAGCACCCCAAGGTCGTCGCGGCGATGATCGAGGCGGTGCGCGCCCACGGCACCGGCGCGGGGGGCACGCGCAACATCTCGGGCAACACGGTGCAGCACCGCGTGCTCGAGGCCGAGCTTGCCGACCTGCACGGCAAGGAGGCGGCGCTGCTGTTCACCTCGGGCTACGTCTCGAACTGGGCGTCGCTCTCGACGCTCGGCGCGCGGCTTCCCGGCGCGGTGATCCTGTCGGATGCGCTCAATCACGCCAGCATGATCGAGGGCATCCGCCATGCCCGCTGCGAGAAGGTGATCTGGCGGCACAACGACCCCGCCGACCTCGACCGCCGGCTTGCCGCGATCGCCCCGGAGCGGCCGAAGATCGTGGCCTTCGAGAGCGTCTACTCGATGGACGGCGACATCGCGCCGATCGCCGAGATCGTCGAGGTCGCCGAGCGGCACGGCGCGATGACCTATCTCGACGAGGTGCATGCAGTGGGCATGTACGGGCCGCGCGGCGGCGGGGTGGCGGAGGAACTGGGGCTGATGGACCGTATCACCCTGATCGAGGGCACGCTCGGCAAGGCCTTCGGCTGCATGGGCGGCTACATCGCCGGCTCGGCCGCGCTGGTGGACTTCATCCGCTCCTTCGCCTCGGGCTTCATCTTCTCGACCGCGCTGCCCCCGGCAATCGCCGCCGCGGCGACCGCCTCGATCCGGCACCTGAAGGAAAGCCGGGTGGAGCGGGCGCGCCAGAAGCGCCAGGTGGCGAAACTCCGCGCGGCGCTCGACCGGGTGGGCATCCCGCACCTGCCGAACCCCAGCCACATCATCCCGGTGATGATCAAGGATCCGGTGAAGTGCCGCGAGATCTCCGACATCCTCATGGACCGCTACGGAATCTACGTGCAGCCGATCAACTACCCCACGGTGCCGAAGGGGACCGAACGGCTCAGGATCACGCCGGGGCCGCTGCACTCGGATGCCGACATCGAGCACCTCGTGGGCGCGCTCTCCGACCTCTGGAGACATTGCGCGCTTTCCCGCGCCGTGGCATGACCCGGCGGCAAACTCGCGCGGAATTGACGTCCGCGCCTGCGCGCTAGGTATACGGTCCGCCCAACGCATCTCTGAAAGGGAGCAGACGATGAAGTTCAAGATTGCCGCCGCCGCGGTCCTGCTTGCCGCGGGTCCCGCCTTCGCGCAGGAGCTGCCGAAGACGGACATCGTGCCGACCGGCGATGTGGCCGCGGGCGAGGCGGCGTTCCGCCAGTGCGCCACCTGCCACGTCGTGGTGAACCCCGCTGGCGAGACCCTGGCGGGCCGGGCGGCCAAGACCGGCCCGAACCTCTACGGCGTCGTCGGCCGCGTCGCCGGCAGGGTGCCGGACTTCCGCTATTCCGAGGCGCTGAAGGCCGCGGGCGAGAAGGGCAAGGTCTACGACGAGGCGACCTTCGTCGCCTACGTCCAGGACCCCACGGGCTTCCTGCGCGAGTTCCTCGGCGATCCCTCGGCCAGGGGCAACATGACCTTCAAGGTGCGCAAGGAGGAGGACGCGGTGAACCTCTACGCCTACCTCCATTCGCTCTCGAATGGCGAGATCTGGCCGGCCGAGGCCGCGCCCGCCGCGTCGAACTGACGCCGCGACGCCTGACCGGGTGACGGGCCGCGGGGCGGATTTCGCCCCGCCGCCGCCGCCGTCTCACGCCTCGGGCAGAACCTGCCGCGCGAAGGCGCGGATGTGACCCGCCACCACGCCGGGCGCTTCCTCGTGCGCGAGGTGTCCGAGCCCGGCGAGGTGGATGACGCGGGCCTGCGGGAGCAGCCGCGCGGCCGCGTCCGAGGTCTCGGGCGGCACCGCCCGGTCGCCCTCGGCAGCCAGCAGCAGCACCGGCAGGTCGAGCCTGGGCAGGTCGGCCAGCAGGGTGTCGAGCGACCACTGGGCCATCATCGCCAGCGTGCCGTCCACATGCGCCGGGTCGGAAACCAGGCGGCGGTAGAGCGCGACGGTCTCGGCATCCGGCACGCTCCCGGTGCCGCGCAGCAGCGCGCGGACCGAGGCTTCGCCCGAGGACAGCCGCGCGAAGGCATGCGCGGTGAAGGGGTTGAGCGCGAGCAGCTTCGCCAGCGCCGGGAACAGCCAGCCCGCCATGCCCCGGAACCGTCCGAGCGCCGCGTTGATCCCCACGACGCCCTTCGGCGGCGGTTGCAGCATTCCGGCAAGCCGCAGCGCGATCGCCGCACCGGCGGAATGGCCGACGATGATCTCGGGCGCGATCCGCTCCTGCGCCAGCAGCCGGGCGAGATCCTCGGCCATCGGCTCCAGCCCCTGGCGCTGGCGGGTGCCGAGCCGGGTCAGGGCATGCCCGGGCAGGTCCACGGCGACGACGCGGAAATCGCGGGCCAGCTCGGGCATGAGGTCGCGGAAGCTCATCGTGCCGCCGCCGGCCCCGTGGATCAGCAGGACGGTCGGGCCCTTGCCCATCTCCTGCAGGTGCCAGCGGTGCGGGCGGCTGTCCACGAAGCGCGAGGACCGCGCGTTGGGCCAGCCCTCCCAGTCCATCCTCAGCCCCCGAGCGCGGTGCTGACGGCGGCAGAGAGCCGCCGCGCGTCGGCGCGCGGCAGCGGCAGGTAGGGCGCATCGAGCACCTGCGCCAGCGTGGCGAGCGCGCGCTCGGGGCGCAGGCCCATGTCGATGACCAGCGCGGGCACGCCGGAGGCGCGCAACGCGCGGGCGAGGGCGATCGCATCCTCGGCCGCCGCCGTCCGGTCGGCACGCCCGTCGAGCGCAATGTTGGCGCGCCCGTCGGTCAGCAGCACCGCCGTCGGCGTCATGCCGCGCCGGCGCGCGCCCTCGGCCACCTCCAGCGCCGCCTTGAGGCCCGCGGCGAGCGGCGTCGCCCCGCCGCCGGGAAGCGCGGCGAGGCGGCGCTTGGTCTGGACGAGCGAGCGGGTCGGCGGCAGCAGCAGCTCGGCCCCCGTGCCGCGGAAGGCGATGAGCGCCACATGGTCGCGCCGCGCATAGGCCTCGGCGAGCAGCAGTTCCACCGCGCCCTTGGCCTCGCCCAGCCGGGCGAGCGCGGCCGAGCCCGAGGCATCGACGACGAACACGATGAGCCGGTCCGACCGTTCCTCGTAGCGCTTGGTGCGAAAGTCGGCCGGGCGGACCTGGAGGCCCTCGCGCCCCGGCGCCGCCTCGCGGCGCAACGCCTGCCAGGGCGCCGCGGCGCGCAACGTGGCGACCAGGTCGATGCGCTGCGTGCCATCGGGCCGCCCCTCGCGCGGCGGGGCGGGCCGCCCGCGCCGGTTGCCTTTCCGGGTGGCGCCGCTGCCGGAGCCGCCGCCGGCCCGGACGGCCCGGCCCTCGGCGAGCCGGGCCAGCGCACCGGGAGGCAGGGCCGCCTTCACCGCCGCCAGCAGGATCTCGTCCGGCAGCCGCGGCGCCTCGGCCGCGCCCTCGCCCTCGCCCTGCTCCGGCGGCGCGGGCGGCGGCTCGGGTGGGGCTTCGGCCCCGGTCTCCGGCAGGACGGTGGCGCGCGGGGCCAGCACCAGCTCGGCGGCGGCCCGCAGGTCGTCGGGGCCCATGTCGCGGCCGTGCAGCGCCGCGTGGCCGCGTGCCGCGCGCAGCGCCAGCAGCGGCGCGCGCAGGCTGCCGATCCCGAGGCGATGGGCCACCCGCGCCAGGTCGGCGAGCGCCTCGGCCGGCGCCCGCACCGCCGCCAGCCGGCCGCGTGCCGCCGCCGCCTCGCGCTCGGGCACCGGTTCCGGGGCCTCGGCCAGGGCGATGCCGTCGAGGTCGATGCGGAAGGCCAGCCGGTCGGCCAGCGCCGGGGCCAGCGCCTCGTCCTCGGCCGCGCCCTCGTCGAGGCAGATCAGGCAATGGCCGGCGCGCGCATCGAGCGCCTGCGCCAGCCGCGCGGCAAGGCCCGGCGGCGCGCGTTCGGCCATCGGCAGCACGAGGGCCGAGGCCGTGCCGAGCAGGCCGTCCGTCCGCAGCACCCGGCCCGCGGCCAGCGTCGCGGCAAGGTCCAGCCCGCCGTAGAGCTGCGTGTCGGCGACCGCGGGGTGCAGCCGGCGGAGCGGCAGCGGCAGGGCGGAGAGCGCCGCCACCAGCCGGTCGCGCACCGGCGAGGGCCGGGCCCGCAGCCAGAGCCCGCCCAGCCCGCAGGGATCCACCGCCAGCAGCGACAGCGCCAGCCGCGCCCGCACCCAGGCGGGGTGTTCGCTCACCCCAGGACCTCCTCGACGATCCGCAGCACGCGCGCGGTGCTGCCGGCCTCGTCGAGCGGGTCGCGCCGCAGGCGGTGGCGCAGCGCCGAGGGCGCGACGCGGCGGATGTGCCGCCGCTCCACCCGCTCGGCGCCCTCGAAGGCGGCAAGCGCCCGCGCGGCGCGCAGAAGCGTCAGCTCGCCCCTCAGCCCGTCGGAGCCGAGTGCCACGCAGAGTTCGGCGCAGTCGGTCAGCGCCGCCTCGGGCGTGGCCAGCGCCGGCAGCGCCGCGCGGGCGGCGAGGATGCGGTTCCTCAGCTTGGTGTCCTCGCCCTTCCAGCGCCGCAGGAAGCGCGCGCCGTCGGTCTCGTAGGCGTCGCGGCGGCGGACGACCTCGACCCGCTCGGCGATGTCCTTCGGCGAGCCGACCTCGACCGACAGGCCGAAGCGGTCGAGCAGCTGCGGCCGCAGCTCGCCCTCCTCGGGGTTGCCCGAGCCCACCAGCACGAAGCGCGCCGGGTGGCGGATCGAGAGCCCCTCGCGCTCGACCACGTTCTCGCCCGACTGCGCCACGTCGAGCAGGAGGTCCACGATGTGGTCCTCGAGCAGGTTCACCTCGTCGATGTAGAGATAGCCCCGGTTGGCGCGCGCCAGCAGCCCGGGCTCGAAGGCCTTCTCGCCGCGCGTCAGCGCCCGCTCGATGTCGAGCGCGCCCACCACCCGGTCCTCGGTCACGCCGAGCGGCAGGTCCACCACCGGGGTGGGCTTGGTGACGATGCGGGTCGAGCCGACCGTCGCCCAGGGCGGGCAGTCCTCGAGCCGCTCGGAGTTGACCGGGCAGCCCTCCACCGCCCGGATCGGCGGCAGCAGCGCGGCGAGCGCGCGCACTGCGGTCGACTTGCCGGTGCCGCGGTCGCCGAAGACCAGAACCCCGCCGATGCGCGGGTCGATCGCGGTCAGGATCATGGCGGTCTTCATCTCGTCCTGGCCGACGATTGCCGAGAACGGGAAGGGGTGCGTCATGCGGCGATCCTCTCTTGCAGCACGGGGCGCCCGCCCCAGGTGCCGGCCTCGCCCAGCACCCGGAAGCGGGCGTAGAGTTCCTCCGAGAACCAGCCCTCCTCGCGCACCGCGCGGATGGCGCGGGCATGGGGGCCGTCGGCACGGGCGAAGGCGGCCATCGACCGGGCATCGGGCCAGATCGAGAAGGTCACCTGGTGCAGCAGAGGCACCTCGCCGATGCCGATCTTGAAGATCACGTTCGGGTCCTGCCCGATCACCGCCGAGATGTCGGGCACCCGGCCCCAGAACCTGAGCGCGACCGAGGGCCGGAGCGTGGCGCGCGTCAGCGCCGCAAGCGGCCCTGGCCCCGGCTCGGCGTCGGCGACGAAGGGCTCTGCCCCGCCCCAGCGGCCGCGCACCGAGGTCGTGGCGAGGAACACCGTCCAGCTCTCGGCCGCGCGGGCGCGCCAGCGCCGGTAGACCGCGGCGCGCGCGGTCTGCGCCCGCGCCGTCTCCTCGTCGCGCCAGGCCGCAAGGATCGCCCAGACGGCCGTGTTCGGCACCGGCGTGAACCCCTCGCCCGTGCCCGAGCCGCAGAGCTTCCAGGCCTGGATCCCCGGCACCCGCGGCAGGGCGAGGCGCGCCGCCGCCATCTGCCCCACCACCCACAGGCGCGCGGTCAGCGAGGGGAAGCGGAAGAGGCTGAGGCTGACGCAGCGCACCCTGGCGACTCCCCGGCTCAGAACTGTCAACTCATCCTGACATATCGGGCGAGGAATGCAAAGATTTCTCGACCTTGCCGGCACGATGACCTAGGCTCCGGTGTAAATGGAACTGGACAATCCGGGCGACTCGGCCGTGCAGCAGCTTCCCCGATCCGCAGAGCGCGCCGTGGTGATCGGCGCCGGCCTCGGCGGGCTGGCGGCGGCCATGCGGCTCGGCGCGAAGGGCTACGCCGTGACCGTGGTCGAGCGGCTCGACGAACCGGGCGGGCGCGGCGCGTCGATCGTGCGCGGCGGGCACCGTTTCGACCTCGGCCCCACCATCGTCACCGTGCCGCAGGGCCTGCGCGATCTCTTCGCCGCCTGCGGGCGCGACTTCGACGCCGAGGTGGACCTGCGCCCGATGGATCCGTTCTACGAGATCCGCTGGGCCGACGGGTCCCGCTTCGTCGCCCGCCAGGACCTGGCCGCGATGCGGGCCGAGGTGGCGCGGCTCTCGCCGGGCGACGTGGCGGGCTGGGAGCGGTTCCTGAAGGACAGCGAGGCGCGCTACCGCCTGGGCTACGAGAACCTCGGCCGGCGGCCGATGCACGAGCTGCGGGAGCTGATCAGGGTCCTGCCCGCCTTCGCCGCGCTGCGGGCCGACCGATCGGTCTACGCCCATGCCGCGCGGCGGGTGCGCGACCCGCGGCTGCGCTTCGCGCTGTCGTTCCACCCGCTCTTCATCGGCGGCGACCCGTTCCGGGTGACCTCGATGTACATCCTCGTCAGCCACCTCGAGAGCGCCTTCGGCGTGCACTACGCGATGGGCGGGGTGCAGGCGATCGCCCGGGCGATGGTGCGCGTCGTCGAGGACCAGGGCGGGCGGCTGATCCTCGGCGCCGAGGCCGACGAGGTGCTGGTGAAGGGCGGCCGGGCGGCCGGCGTGCGCCTCGCCGACGGGCGCGAGATCGCCGCCGACCTCGTCGTGTCGAACGCCGATGCCGGGCATACCTACGACCGGCTGCTCAGGAACCATCCCCGCCGGCGCTGGACGGCCGCGCGGCTTCGCCGCACGCGCTGGTCGATGGGGCTCTTCGTCTGGCATTTCGGCACCCGCGGCACGCGCGGCCTCTGGCCCGACGTGGGGCACCACACCATCCTGGTCGGCCCTCGCTACCGCGAGCACATCCGCGACATCTTCATCACCGGGCGCCTCGGCGAGGACATGAGCCTCTACGTCCACCGACCCTCGGTCACCGACCCCTCGGTGGCCCCGGCGGGGGGCGACACCTTCTACGCCCTCTCGCCGGTGCCGCACCTCGGCCACGACAACGGGGTGGACTGGGCGCAGGCGGCGGAGCCCTACCGCGAGCGGGTGGCGGCGATGCTCGAGGCGCGGCTGATCCCCGGTTTCCGCGCGCATCTGACCGAAAGCCTCGTCTTCACGCCCGAGACCTTCCGCGACCGCTACCTCTCGCCCTACGGCGCGGGCTTCTCGATCGAGCCGCGCATCCTGCAATCGGCCTGGTTCCGGCCGCACAACCTGTCGGAGGAACTGCCGGGCCTCTACCTCGTCGGCGCCGGAACGCATCCGGGCGCCGGGGTGCCGGGCGTGATCGGCACGGCCGAGGTGCTGGCCCGGCTCGTCCCCGATGCGCGGGCCGCGGCGCGGGCGCCCGTGAAGCTGGCCGCCGAATGATCGCGCCTGCCGACATGGAGGCCTGCCGCGCGGCGATCCGCACCGGGTCGCTGTCTTTCCACGCGGCCTCGCGGCTGCTGCCCGCGCGGGTGCGCGATCCTGCGCTTGCGCTCTACGCCTTCTGCCGGCTTGCCGACGATGCGGTGGACCTGCGCGCCGACAAGGTCTCGGCTGTGCTGCGGCTGCGCGACCGGCTGGATCTGGTCTATGCCGGCCGGCCCGCCGATGCCGCGCCCGACCGCGCCTTCGCCACCGTGGTCGAGGAATTCGGGATGCCGCGCGCGCTGCCCGATGCGCTGCTCGAGGGCCTCGCCTGGGATGCCGCCGGGCGCCGATACCGGACGCTCTCCGAGCTCCTCGCCTATTCCGCCCGCGTCGCCTCGGCAGTGGGCGCGATGATGTGCGTGCTGATGCGGGTGCGCGACCGCAACGCGCTGGCGCGCGCCTGCGACCTGGGCGCGGCGATGCAGCTTACCAACATCGCCCGCGACGTGGGCGAGGATGCCGTGGCCGGGCGGCTCTACCTGCCGCTGGACTGGCTCGCCGAGCACGGGATCGACCCCGAGGCCTTCCTCGCGCGGCCCGAGGCCACGCCCGCGATCCGCGCGATCACCCGGCGGCTCCTGTTCGAGGCGCGCGCGCTCTACTACCGCGCCGAGGCCGGCGTGGCCGCGCTGCCGGCCGACTGCCGGCCCGGCATCTACGCGGCACGGCATGTCTATGCCGCGATCGGGCGCGAGATCGAGCGCGCCGGGCACGACAGCGTCACCCGCCGCGCCCGCACCTCGGCGGCGCGCAAGGCCGCGCTGCTCGGCCTCGCCCTGCTGCGCACCGGGGTCAGCGCGGTGCTGCCGCGTTCGGCCGTGATCTATGCCCGGCCGCTCGCCGAGACGGAGTTCCTCGTCGAGGCCGCGGCGCGACCGGCACCGCCCGGCGGGGCCTGGGGCGAGGGGCGCGCCGGTTCGCTGATCGCCATCCTCGCCGAGCTCGAGGCACGCCGGCGCCCGCCGCACCGCTTGGAACCGCGCGCCGCCAGCGCTAGGTGAAGCGCGTGCCGATGTGGAGGATGCGCAATGGACTGGGGCCTGTTCCTGATCTTCCTCGGCGCCTGCGCCGCCGCCGGCACCACCGGCGCCGCCTTCCCGCCCGGCGCGTGGTACGAGCGGCTCGACAAGCCCGCATGGACGCCACCGAACTGGCTGTTCCCCATCGCCTGGACGGCGCTCTACATCGCGATGGCCGCCGCCGCGGCGCGGGTCGCGGTGCTGCCCGGCAATGCCCATGCCATGGCGTTCTGGGCGCTCCAGATCGCGCTCAACACGCTGTGGACGCCGGTCTTCTTCGGGCTGCGCCGGATGAAGGCCGGGCTCGCGGTGCTGGCCTGCCTCTGGGTGGCGGTGGCGGCAACCTGCCTGACGTTCTTCCAGCACGACGCGCTCGCCGGCTGGCTCCTTGTGCCCTATGTCGTCTGGGTGAGCTACGCCGGGGCACTCAACGCCGCCCTGGTCCGGCGCAACCGCGACCCCCTGCCGGCGGGGTAGACCCTCAGTCCACGGCCCGGATCAGCCGGCGCTCGAGCACCCCGAGCACGGCGCGCAGGTCGTTGCCACGCTTGAGCACGTGCCCGTCCATTCCCACCACCGCATAGAGCGCCTGCCGCGCCCGCAGCCGGGGCCGCTTCTCGATCCGGTAGAGCGGATGTTCGGCGCTGCGGCGGAACACGGCGAAGACCGCCATTTCGCGCAGCACCGAGATGCCGTAGTCGCGCCATTCGCCCGCCGCGACCATGCGGCCGTAGAGCGACAGGATCAGCGAGAGTTCCGCCCTGTCGAAGCTGACCTGTTCCGGTAGGGGGCCCGTGCCTGCAACGGGCGGAAGGAACGTCACTGTCATGGGCGGATGTTGCCGCCTCGACCCGCGTCAGGCAAGCGTCACGTTCCCCCGGCGGCCCGCTTCGCCTTGAAGGGCTTCATCGCCGCCCGCGCCAGCGCGTCGGCGCGTTCGTTCTCGGGGTGGCCGGCATGGCCCCGGATCCACTCCCAGTGCACGCGGTGGCGGGCCTGCGCCGCATCGAGCCGCTGCCACAGCTCGGCATTCTTCACCGGCTCCTTCCCGGCGGTGCGCCAGCCGTTGCGCTTCCAGCCGTGGATCCACTGGGTGACGCCGTTCCTGACGTAGGCGCTGTCGGTGACGACCGTGATTTCCGAAGGCCGCGTCAGGCTCTCCAGCGCCGCGATCGCGGCCAGAAGCTCCATGCGGTTGTTGGTGGTGGCCGCCTCGCCGCCGGAAAGCTCGCGCTCCCTGATCACGGCGCCGCCCTCGCGCGCCTGGAGCAGCACGCCCCAGCCGCCGGGGCCGGGGTTGCCCGAGCAGGCGCCGTCGGTGAAGGCATAGAGCTCAGCCATAGGCGACCAGGGCGAGCGTCGCCACGACCACGGCCGTCAGCGGCACGCGCAGCGCCATCCACCAGGCCGGGGCCAGGCCCTGCCGCCAGAACAGCCAGTCGAGCCCGAGCAGCCCGACGAAGCCCGCGATCAGGTAGATCGCCGCCGAGACCGGGCCGCCGCCGACGAACAGGAAGGCCCAGAGCGCCGGCAGGACCGAGAGGGCATAGCCCGTCGCGGCGACCGGCCCCTCGGCCCGCGTGGCGAAGCCCCAGAGCACGCCCGACATGAACGACAGGATCACCGTGCCGTAGGCGAGCCCGACGTAGGGGCCGACGAAGCGCGGCCCGAGCATGCGGATGCCCCACTCCGCAAGGCCGGGGGCGACAAGCGTGGCCGCGCCCCACAGGAACGGGACCAGCCCGGCGATGCCGAGGATCAGCGCGGCAGCGGGGATCCGGCTCATGCCGGCTCGCGCAGGACGCGGGGCACCTTGAACTCCACGGTTTCCACCGCCGTTTCCACGGGTTCGACCGTCACCTCGTAGCGGGCGCGGAAGGCCTCGATCACCTCCTCGACCAGCACCTCGGGCGCCGAGGCGCCGGCGGTGAGGCCGACCGCCCTGGCGCCCTCGAGCGCACGCCAGTCGATCTCGCCCGCGCGCTGGACGAGCTGGGCGTAGCCGCAGCCCGCCGCCCGGCCGACCTCGACCAGCCGGCGGGAGTTCGACGAGTTCGGCGCGCCGATGACGACAAGCGCGTCGATGCGCGGTGCCATCGCCTTCACCGCCTCCTGGCGGTTGGTGGTGGCATAGCAGATGTCCTCCTTCCCCGGCCCCACGATCGCGGGGAAGCGGGCGCGCAGCGCGGCGACGATCCCGGCGGTGTCGTCCACGCTCAGCGTCGTCTGGGTGACGAAGGCCAGCCTGCCGGGGTCGCGCACCGCCAGGCGGCCCACGTCCTCGACCGTCTCGACCAGCAGCACCTCGCCGGGCGGAAGCTGGCCCATCGTGCCCACCGTCTCGGGGTGCCCGGCATGGCCGATCATCACGATCTGGAGCCCGTTCTCGTGGTGGCGCCGCGCCTCGTTGTGCACCTTGGTCACCAGCGGGCAGGTGGCATCGACCGCGATCATGTTGCGCCGCGCCGCCTCGGCAGGCACCGACTGGGGCACGCCATGGGCCGAGAACACCACCGGGCGGTCATCCGGGCATTCGTCGAGCTCCTCGACGAAGACCGCGCCCTTCGCGCGCAGGCCATCGACCACGTAGCGGTTGTGCACGATCTCGTGGCGGACGTAGACCGGCGCGCCCCATTTCTCCAGCGCCAGCTCCACGATCCGGATCGCCCGGTCCACGCCGGCGCAGAAACCGCGCGGCGCGGCAAGGAGGAGTGCGAGCGGCGGTTTCGTCATGGACCGTGCCGGTGCTTGCCTGGGCTCGGCTCAGAGGTAAGCCACCGGGCGCCCGAGGTCCAGCCGCAGCGACGGCGCCCGTGCCGTCCGGCGCCTCAGTTGGCGTTGACGGCCTCGCGGCTGTTCGGCTCGCGCGGCTCGCGCGGCGGGCGGCCGATCACCTCGCGCAGCTCGTCGAGCTCGATGAAGTTGTCGGCCTGGCGGCGCAGCTCGTCGGCGATCATCGGCGGCTGGCTGCGGATCGTCGAGACGACAGAGACCCGCACCCCCTGGCGCTGGAGGCTCTCCACCAGCGGCTTGAAGTCGCCGTCGCCCGAGAACAGCACGATGTGATCGACGCGCGGCGCCAGTTCCATGGCATCGACGGTCAGCTCGATGTCCATGTTGCCCTTCACCTTCCGGCGGCCCATCGAGTCGGTGTATTCCTTCGCCGGCTTGGTGCGCATCGAGAAGCCGTTGTAGTGCAGCCAGTCCACCAGCGGCCGGATCGGCGAGTAGTCCTCGCTCTCGAGCAGCGCCGTGTAGTAGAAGGCGCGCACGAGCTTTCCCCGGTGCTTGAACTCGTCGCGCAACAGCTTGTAGTCGATGTCGAAGCCCAGCGCCTTTGCCGCGGCATAGAGGTTGGAGCCGTCGATGAACAGCGCCAGCCTTTCGTCCCGGTAGAACATCCTGTGAAATCCCCTTGCACGGCTCCCCCCGGCACGCGTCCCCGAGTGGAGAGGGCGCGGCGCCGGACCGTGACCCGGCGAAAATAACCGCTCCCGAATGTATCGCAAGTTCCGCCGGGCGTCTCGCGCAAGTTGCCGCGACGTCATGCTATACCTTCCGTCAACGCACCGGTGCACAGGCGGTTCCGAAAAATCGAACAGGCCGCACCGGGTCGGCGGCGGCCCGCCGGGCCCGCCGGCCGGATGGGGCCTTGCCATTCGGCCCGCCCCTCTCTACATAGTCGCCTCCGGTTTCCCGCGAATTGGAGTGACCCGATGGCCCGCGTGACGGTCGAAGACGTCGTTGACAAGGTTCCGAACCGGTTCGAGATCGTGCTGCTCGCCGCCCACCGCGCGCGCGAGATCGCGGCCGGCGCGCCCGTCACCGTCGACCGCGACAACGACAAGAACCCGGTCGTCGCCCTCCGCGAGATCGCCGAGGAGACGCAGTCGGCCGACGAGCTGCGCGAGCGTCTGATCGCCAGCTACCAGACCCAGATCGAGGTGGACGAACCGGAGGAGGACGCCATGGCGCTGCTGATGAGCGCCGAGGCCGACCGGCCGCAGCACGACGATCTGTCGGAGGAGAAGCTGCTGCGCGCGCTGATGGAAGCGCAGGAGATGCGCTGAGGCCGCGCGCCGGCCCGGCAGGACGGGTGAGGGATGATCGACGCCGACGACCTGATCGCCCTCGTCCGCAACTACAATCCCCGCACGAACGAGGCGCTGCTGCGCGAGGCCTATGCCTACGCGCGGCAGATGCACGAAGGGCAGAAGCGCCATTCGGGCGAGCCCTACTTCACCCACCCGGTCGCGGTCGCCGCGATCCTGACCGAGCAGCAGCTTGACGATTCCACGATCGTCACGGCGCTGCTGCACGACACGATCGAGGATACCAAGAGCACCTATACCGAGATCGAGGAGCGCTTCGGCCACGAGATCGCCGAGCTCGTCGACGGGGTGACCAAGCTCACCAACCTGCAGCTGTCCTCGTCCGAGACCAGGCAGGCGGAGAACTTCCGCAAGCTGTTCATGGCGATGTCGAAGGACCTGCGGGTGATCCTGGTCAAGCTCGCCGACCGGCTGCACAACATGCGCACGATCCGCTCGCTGCCGCCCGAGAAGCAGGCGGTCAAGGCGCGCGAGACGATGGAGATCTACGCCCCCCTCGCCGGGCGCATGGGGATGCAGTGGATGCGCGAGGAGCTCGAGGACCTCGCCTTCCGCGTGCTCAACCCCGAGGCCCGCAACTCGATCATCCGGCGCTTCATCACGCTGCAGCGCGAATCGGGCGACGTGATCCACAAGATCACCGCCGACATCCGCGCCGAGCTCGACCGGGAGGGGATCGAGGCCGAGGTGTTCGGCCGCGCCAAGAAGCCCTATTCCGTCTGGCGCAAGATGCAGGAGAAGGACCAGGGCTTCTCGCGGCTCTCCGACATCTACGGCTTCCGCATCATCACCGAGACCGAGGCCGACTGCTACCGCGTCCTCGGGGCCATCCACCGGCGCTGGCGCGCGGTGCCGGGCCGGTTCAAGGACTACATCAGCCAGCCGAAGTCGAACGGCTACCGGTCGATCCACACCACCGTCTCGGGCCGCGACGGCAAGCGGGTCGAGGTGCAGATCCGCACCCGCCAGATGCACGAGGTGGCCGAGGCCGGCGTCGCGGCGCACTGGGCCTATCGCGACGGGGTGCGCACGAAGAACCCCTTCGCGGTCGATCCCGCGCGCTGGATCGCGCAGCTCACCGAACGGTTCGACACCGAGGACCACGACGAGTTCCTCGAGCACGTCAAGCTCGAGATGTATCAGGACCAGGTGTTCTGCTTCACGCCCAAGGGCGAGGTCGTGCAGCTGCCCAAGGGCGGCACGCCGCTCGACTTCGCCTACGCGATCCACACCCGGATCGGTGACAGCTGCGTCGGCGCCAAGGTTGACGGCGTGCGGGTGCCGCTCTGGACCCGGCTCAGGAACGGCCAGTCGGTCGAGATCATCACCGCCGAGGGCCAGCGCCCGCAGGCGACCTGGCTCGACATCGTGGTGACCGGCCGCGCCAAGGCGGCGATCCGCCGGTCGCTGCGCGAGGAGGACCGCGAGCGCTTCATCAAGCTCGGCCGCGAGCTGGCGCGCGTGGCCTTCGAGCACATCGGCCGCCGGGCGACGACGAAGGCGCTCGACACCGCCGCGCGGACGCTCGGCCTGCCCGACGGCGAAGAGCTTCTGGCACGGCTCGGCTCGGCCGAGCTGACCTCGCGCGAGGTGATCGAGAAGCTCTATCCCGAGCTTGTCATCGCCAAGGGCGAGGAGGTGGAGCCCGCCCGCGCCGTCGTCGGCCTCGCGCCGGGGCAGGGCTTCGACCGCGCGCCCTGCTGCCAGCCGGTGCCGGGCGAGCGCATCGTCGGCATCACCTGGCGCGGCCGCGGGGTCGTGGTCCACGCCATCGACTGCCCCTCGCTCGTCGAGTTCGAGGACCAGCCCGAACGCTGGGTGGACCTCGCCTGGCACGCCGGGCGGCACAAGCCGGTGCACACGGTGCGCCTTATGCTGACGATCCGCAACGATGCCGGCGTGCTCGGCCGCATCTGCACGCTGATCGGCGAGCAGAAGGCGAACATCTCCGACTTGCATTTCATCGACCGCAAGCCAGATTTCTACCGACTTCTGATCGAGGTGGATCTGCGCGACGTCGAGCATCTCCATGCGGTGATGACCGCGCTGGAGGCGGAAAGCGACGTCGCCGCCATCGAGCGTCACCGGGAGCCCGGCCGGAAGTCCTGAGGCGGCGGCGAGGAGGAGAGCAGCGGTGGTCTTCAAGCGCCGCGACCGGCGAAGCGTGCTGCAGGTCGTCAGGGAGGTGTTCTACCCGCGCGGCGGCTGGGCGCGCGCGTTCCAGTATGTCAAGCACCGGGTGCGCCGCCTGCCCGACACGCCGCACAAGATCGCACGCGGGATCTGGGCCGGGGTGTTCGCCAGCTTCACGCCGTTCTACGGCTTCCACTTCATCACCGCCGCGCTGATCGCGCTCGTGCTCCGGGGCAACATCCTGGCCTCGGCGATCGGCACCTTCTTCGGCAACCCGCTGACCTACATCCCGATCGGCATCATCAGCCTCGAGACCGGGCATTTCATCCTCGGCTCGAAATTCGAGGCCGACGAGCGCAAGACCTTCGCGCGCAACTTCGTCGATGCCGGCGAGGACCTCTGGCGCAACCTGATGTCGCTGTTCACCGACGACACGCCGAACTGGACCAACTTCCTCGAGTTCTACCGCGACGTGTTCATCCCCTACCTGGTCGGCGGCATCGTCCCGGGCGTGATCGCGGCGACGGTCTGCTACTACCTCACCATCCCGCTGGTCGAGGCCTACCAGAACCGGCGCCGGGCGAAGCTGAAGAAAAGGCTTGCGGAACGCCGGGGGAAGCCGGCAGAGGAGGGGGGTCGCCGCGGCGACGACGTGACCGGGGTGGGGGACTGAGGGGCATGGGCTACGCCGGGCGGCTTCGGCTGGGGGTCAACATCGACCACGTGGCAACGGTGCGCAACGCCCGCGGTTCGGCCTACCCCGACCCGGTGCGCGCGGCCAGGCTCGCCGAGGAGGCGGGGGCCGACGGGATCACCGCGCATCTGCGCGAGGACCGCCGGCACATCTCGGACGCCGACATCGAGAACCTGATGGCGGCGCTCAGGCTGCCGCTCAACCTCGAGATGGCGGCAACCGAGGAGATGCAGCGGATCGCGCTGCGCCACCGTCCGCACGCCGTCTGCATCGTGCCGGAACGGCGCGAGGAACGCACGACCGAGGGCGGGCTCGACGTCGCGCGCGAGGAGAACCGGCTGGCGCATTTCATCGCGCCGCTGGCCGCGGCGGGTTGCCGGGTGTCGATCTTCGTCGCCGCCGACCGCCGGCAGATCGAAGCCGCCCACCGGATCGGGGCGGCGGTGGTCGAACTGCACACCGGCGCCTACTGCGACGCCCATGCCGAGGGCGACGTCGCCGCGCGCGACGCCGAACTGGCGCGGCTGACCGAGATGGCGGCCTTCGCCCACGACCTGGGGCTCGAGGTGCACGCCGGCCACGGGCTGACCTACGACACGGTGCAGCCGATCGCCGCCCTGCCGCAGGTGATGGAGCTCAACATCGGCCACTTCCTGATCGGCGAGGCGATCTTCCGCGGCCTCGGCCCCGCGATCGCCGAGATGCGGCGGCTGATGGACGCGGCGCGGGCCTGACCGGCGCCGCGCGCGGCGCGCCGGTCCGGCCTGGCGCGGCGCGCCGCGGTCCGGCTACCGGATCACGATCGGCATGGTGACGGTGGCGGTCTCGTCCGAGGCCACGTCGTCGAGCAGCAGCTCCAGCACGTATTCCCCCGCCGTCAGGCCCGAGAGGTTCAGCGTCACGTTGCCGAAGAACTCCGTCGGCTTCGACCGCGACTTGGCGGTGAGGTCGAGGAAGCTTTCCTGCGCGAACAGCTCCTGCGCGGCCGGCGTCAGGATCCGCAGGCCCACCGACAGGCCGAAGGTGTTCACCCCGCCCTCGGCCTGGAAGCCGTAGCCCACCGGCTCGAGGTAGATGTAGATCGGCTCGTCGGGCGCGAACTCGTTCGACGCGCGCTCTTCCTGGAGGCTGTAGCCCTCGGCGGGCGCGGTGACGAACACCGCCGTCCTGACGGCGAGCGGCGCCGCCTCGAAGGCGGCGAGATAGGCCGCATGCGCCTCCTCCAGCGACTGGGCCGATGCCGGCGACAGCGGCAGCGCGGCAAGCACGGCGGCAGCAGCAGCGAAGCGTTTCATGGTGATGTCTCTCTCTCCCCCTCGTCCCCCGGCGCGCCGGCGGCGCCGCCACTCGACTATCGGGCAAGGGGGAAGTCAACGCAAATCTGCGGCGCGCCCGATACCCGTTGATCGGCTGTGGCAGGCGGCGCTACCCTGCGGCCGAAGTCCGCAACGAGGCCGCTCCGATGCCCTCCGCACCCGCCCGCGCCCCGGGGAGCGCGCCGCTCCCGTGATCCTCGGCATCGGCACCGATCTGGCCAACATCGAGCGCATCGAGGCAACGCTTGCGCGCTTCGGCGACCGCTTCCGCAACCGCGTCTTCACCGAGGCCGAACGGCGCAAGGCCGAACGCCGCCGCGACGTGGCCGGCACCTATGCCAAGCGCTGGGCGGCGAAGGAGGCCTGTTCCAAGGCGCTCGGCACCGGCCTGCGCATGGGCATCTCGTGGAAGGACATGGGGGTGACCAACCTGCGCAGCGGGCAGCCGGTGATGCAGCTCACCGGCTGGGCAGCCGAGCGGCTGGCCGCGATGACGCCCGCGGGGCACGAGGCCATCGTGCACGTCAGCCTGACCGACGATCACCCCTGGGCGCAGGCCTTCGTGGTGATCGAGGCGCGGCCGCTGCCCTCGGAGGCGGCACGGGGATGAGCGGGCCGCCGCCCGCCGCCTCGCCGCTCGCCCGCGCCCTCGGCGCCTTCGGCGTGGCCCTGCTCGCCGCGGGCGGCGCCGTCTGGGTCGCGCTCCAGATCCCCTGGCCCTGGGTGCTCGACATCAACTCCCCCGACTTCAGCCTGCCGGCCCTGTTCGTGATCGCGCTTGCCGGCGCGGCGGTCTGGTTCACGGGGTCGGGCGTCCTCTCGCTCTTGCGCGCGCGGTCCTTCGGCACCGCGCGGCTGGTGCTCGACGGCGGCGGTCCGGGGCAGCTCGGCGGCATCCTCTCGGGCCGTGTCCTGTGCGACAGGCCCGTGGCGGCGACCGGGCCTTTCCGCCTCGTGCTCACCTGCCATGACGTGCACGAGTTCGGCGTCGACAACGGAGAGCCGCGGCGGGTCTCGACCTTTCCCGTGTGGTCCGCCGAGACGACGCTTCCCCCCGGAACCGACGCGCAGGAGGGCCTGCCCTTCCGGTTCCGGCTGCCCGAGACGGTCGGCTCTGCCCCGGTGTCGAGCGGCATCCTGCCCGGCGGTGGCAGCCGGTGGCGGCTCACCATTCACGTCCCCGGCATGCGCCGTGTCGCCGGCGGCAACACGCCGCCGGTCGGCCGCTTCTGGACGCTCGACCTGACCGCCCCGACCGGCGGGCTCGGCTTCCGCGCCAGGCTCGAGGTTCCGGTGCGCCCCTGACGCTCCGGCGCCGCGCCCGCCCTTGACTCGGCCCGGCCCCGCGCCCAGAACCCGCAGGCGACCGAAGAGGCAGGAACACGGGCATGGCGCGCAGGGCCGAGACCAGGGACGGCTGGTGGGAAACCGTCAAGACGCTGATCTACGCGCTGCTGATCGCGGGGGTCTTCCGCACCCTGTTCTTCCAGCCGTTCTGGATCCCCTCGGGCTCGATGAAGGACACGCTGCTGATCGGCGACTTCCTCTTCGTCAACAAGATGGCCTACGGCTACTCGCGCCATTCCTGCCCGTTCTCGAGCTGCTTCTTCATCAAGGGCCGCTGGTTCGAGCGCATGCCCGAGCGCGGCGACGTGGTGGTGTTCCGCCATCCGGTCAACGGGTCTGACTTCATCAAGCGGGTGATCGGCCTGCCGGGCGACCGCGTGCAGATGATCGGCGGGCGGCTGCACCTGAACGGCCAGCCGGTGCCGGTGACGCCGGCCGGGACCTTCGAGGAGATCTACGAGCGCCAGGGTCCGGTCGGCCAGCTGCCGCGCTGCGAGAACGCCCCCGTCGGCCAGGGCGGCATCTGCCGCGCCTCGCGCTTCCTCGAGGAGCTGCCGCTGTCCGACGGCACGACGCGCACCCATCACATCCTCAACATCGAGGACGGCGGCTTCGCCGACGACACCGACGTGTTCACCGTGCCCGAGGGCAGCTACTTCTTCCTCGGCGACAACCGCGACAACAGCCAGGACAGCCGCTTCGACCCCGCCGTGGGCGGGGTGGGCTTCGTTCCGGCCGAGTATCTGATCGGGCGGGCCGACCGGGTGATGTTCTCCTCGGCGGGCCGGTCGATGTTCTTCTTCTGGACATGGCGGCCCGACCGGTTCTTCAAGGCGATCGAGTGAGGCTGTCGGCCGAGCTCCGCGCCTTCGCCGCCCGGCTGGGGCACGACTTCCGCCGCCCCGAGCTTCTGGTCCGCGCGCTGACGCATCCCTCGCTCTCGGCCCCGGGCCGGCCCGACAACCAGCGGCTGGAGTTCCTCGGCGACCGCGTGCTCGGCCTCGTCATGGCCGAGGCGCTGCTCGCCGCCGACCGCGGGGCGAGCGAAGGCCAGCTCGCCCCGCGCTTCAACGCGCTGGTGCGGAAGGAGACCTGCGCCGAGGTCGCCCGCGCGGTCGATCTCGGGGCGGTGCTGAAGCTCGGCCGGTCCGAGACGATGACGGGCGGGCGCCGCAAGGAGGCGCTGCTCGCCGACGCGATGGAGGCAGTGATCGCCGCCGTCTACCTCGACGCCGGCTTCGAGGCGGCGCGGCGGGTGGTGCTGCGCCTGTGGGGCGAGCGGGTCGGGGCGGTCGCGGCGGATGCGCGCGACGCCAAGACGAGCCTCCAGGAATGGGCGCAGGCCCGCGGCCTGCCGCCGCCCGCCTATGTCGAGGTCGCCCGCGCCGGCCCCGACCACGCGCCCGAGTTCACCATCGAGGCGCGGCTCTCCACGGGCGAGAGCGTGCAGGCCGTGGCGGGATCGAAGCGCCAGGCCGAACAGGCGGCGGCGCGGGCCCTGCTGGAGCGGGTGGCGGGGAGCTAGGTCCCGCCGGCCGGGGGCGGGAAGCGCCCCCTCTGGCGTGCATCGCAGCGCCACAGGCGGCTGCGCACGCCCGGCACTTCGAGATGGCGGCAGCGGCCGCCCGAATACTTCGGCCAGTCCACGGCAAGTCCCTGCTTCACCGGCTTGGCCGCAAGGTCGCGCCCGTCGGGCAGGAAGCAGACGCCCACCACCCGCCCGTGCGACAGCTCTCCGGTGACGCGCACCTTGTCGGTCTGCCCCCGGCACATCGCGATGAGCGCGTGCTTCGCCTTCCGGCCCCAGGGATGGTCGAGTTCCGGCGCGTCGATCCCGGCCAGCCGGATGTTGACCTCCCCGATCACGATCGTGTCGCCGTCGATCACCCGGAAAGGGCCCTGGATCAACGACCCCGGGCAGAGGTGGCCGGCGGGATGCGGGGCGCGCTGCGCAGGGCGCGGGGCGGCGTCGGGGAACCCCGGCTTCCGGGCGGGCCGGCCCGTCCGGCGCGCGCCCAGGGCCATGGCCCCGACGAGGAGGGCGACGAGCAGGAGGGCGACCGAAGCGGGTTCCAACGTGCCTGCTCCCGCCGGCGCGTGGCTGTGACCGTTGATCCGGGGAGGCCTGCATCGGAATCCGGCAGGCGCGCGAAACAGCGCTGTGGCCATCCGCGCCGGAGGCGTCTACATCGCGTCCGATGAGGGAGAAGGTCATGACCACCCGCGCCGGCTTCGTCGCCCTGATCGGAGAGCCCAATGCGGGCAAGTCGACCCTGCTCAACCGCATGGTCGGCGCCAAGGTCTCGATCGTCACGCACAAGGTGCAGACGACCCGCACCCGCATCCGCGGGGTGGCGCTGCACGGCGAGGCACAGATCGTCTTCGTCGACACGCCGGGCCTGTTCCGGCCGCGGCGGCGGCTCGACCGTGCGATGGTGGCCGCCGCCTGGGGCGGGGCGGCGGATGCCGATGTCGTCGTGCTGCTGATCGAGGCGCATCGCGGGCTGACCGAGGGGGTGCGCGCCATTCTCGAAGGCCTGCGCGCGAAGCTCGGCGGGCGCCCCGTCGCGCTTGCCATCAACAAGATCGACCGGGTGAAGGCCGAGAGCCTGCTTGCGCTCGCCGCCGAGATGAACGCGGCCTTCCCCTTCGTGCGCACCTTCATGATCTCGGCCGAGAAGGGCCACGGGGTGGAGGACCTCAAGGCCTGGCTCGCCGGCGAGATGCCCGAGGGGCCCTGGCTCTACCCCGAGGACCAGATCGCCGACCTGCCGCTGCGGATGATCGCCGCCGAGATCACCCGCGAGAAGCTGACCCTGAGGCTGCACCAGGAGCTGCCCTACGAGCTGACGGTGGAAACCGAGCGCTGGGAGGACCGCCCCGACGGCTCGGCGCGGATCGACCAGGTGGTCTATGTCGCGCGCGAGGGGCACAAGGGGATCGTGCTCGGCCGCCGGGGCGAGACGGTGAAGGCCGTGGGCCAGGCCGCCCGGCAGGAGATCGAGGCGTTCCTCGGCCGCAAGGTGCACCTCTTCCTGACGGTCAAGGTCCGGCCCGGCTGGCTGGAGGAGGCCGAGCGCTATTCCGAGATGGGGCTCGACTTCCGGGACGGCGGCTGATGGCGCGGCTCGCCTCGGGCGTCTGGGTCGCGGCCTACCTGCGGCGGCTCGCGGCCGAGGGGATCCCCGCCTTCGTCGCCCGGCGCGGCGACGACACGGCGGGGGCTGTCATGGTCAAGCTCGCCACTCTCGACGGCCGCGCCACCGCCTTCCAGCGCAGCTTCGACCTCACGACCGGGGGCCGCGCCTGGGTGGTGCTGGCCGAGGGGCCCGAGGCGGAGGTGGACGCCATGCTTGCCCGGCAGGCGGGCTACGACCCAGACCTGTGGCTGATCGAGATCGAGGACCGGCGGGGGCGGCATCTCCTGGGCGAGCCGGGACTCGAGGCCTGAGCCGGGCCGCCCGGCCCCCGGCGCGGCCCGGGGGGCTGTCTGCCCCCCAGTCGCCTGGCGGCGACTCCCCCCGAGGATATTTCGCGCAGGGAAGGGGCCGGACCCTTGCGGGGGACGGCGCCCGCGTTCAGGCGCCCCGCGGCAGGGGAAGTTCGCCGCGGTTGTAGGGGCCCCAGTCCTCGATCTCGGGGTAGTAGCGCCGCCGCCATTCCCGCACGCGCGGGTTCATGCGCCGCCGCCAGAGCGGCGGGATCATCGCCATGAGCGTCATCAGCGGATAGCCGTAGGGGAGGTTCGGCGCCTCGTCCTCGCCGTAGGTCTGCAGGAGCGGGAAGCGGCGGTCGGGCTTGCAGTGGTGGTCGGAATGGCGCTGGAGGTTGATCAGCAGCCAGTTCGAGGCGCGCTGCGAGGCGTTCCAGGAGTGCCGCGGCAGGACGCGTTCGTAGCGCCCCTCGCCGAGGTGCTTCCGCGTCAGCCCGTAGTGCTCGATGTAGTTGACGAGCTCGAGCTGCCAGATCGCCGTGCCCGCCTGCACGAGGAAGAGGGCAAGCCCCTCGGCGCCGCCGAGGAGGAGCGCGAGCGCGATCATCCCGGACTGGAGCACGGCGTAGCGCCAGAAGGGGTTCGACCGGTGCCAGACGGGCAGCCCCCTGCGGGCGAGCAGCGCCGCCTCGGCCTTCCAGGAGGAGGCCAGGCACTGCCAGAGGACGCGCGGGTAGAACCGGTGGAACCCCTCGTTGTAGCGCGCCGTCACCGGATCGCGCCGGGTGCCGACCCAGAGGTGGTGGACGCGCAGGTGCTCGGACCGGAAGTGGGAATAGAGGACCGAGGCGAGCAGCAGGTCGGCAAGCCAGCGCTCCAGCCGGTTCTTCTGGTGCATCAGCTCGTGGGCGTAGTTGATCCCCACGGTGCCCGAGAGCACGCCGACCCCGAAGAACAGCCCGATCTTCTCGAGCGCGTCGAGATGGTCCGCGCGGGTGGCATACCAGATCGCGCCGAACTGCACGGCGACCTGCACCGGGAACCAGATCAGCGTGACCAGCCGGTACCAGAAGAGGTCGGCCTCGGGCGTGGCGGGATCGGCGTTCTCGCCGTCGCGGCCGGTGAGCGCGTCGAGCAGGATGAAGAGGCCCCAGGACGCCAGGGGCACCAGCAGCAGCCAGGCCCCGCCGAGCGCGGCGCCCAGGATCACGACCGGCACGAGGCCGAGCGAGGCCCAGAAGGGCAGCGCGCGCGTCACCCTGGCCACCTGGGATGCGGGAATCATCGCCTCACGTCGTCCGGTCTGCCATCTGAACGATACGGTATGGCCGGCCCCCGCTCAATCGCCGAGCGCGCCGCGGGCGAGGTCGAAGGCCTTGCGCATGACCGTGGGCAGGTCGGCGGGGCGGAAGCGCCCGGGGCCGAGGAAGGCGCCGCGGCGCGGCTCGGCCTTTGGCCCGACCTCGGCGACGTGCAGCGTGAGACGCAGGTGGAAATGGGTGAAGGTGTGGCGCACCTCGGCGGGCAGGCTGCGCCAGTCGGCGGCGAGCGGCGGGTCTGGTTCGGGCGCTTCGGACCAGTCCGACCCCGGCCAGCCCAGCATGCCCCCGAGCAGGCCGCGCGCCGGGCGCCGCTCCAGAAGCCAGGCTCCGTCGCTGCGCCGCGCGAGGTAGGCATGGCCGCGGCGCAGCGGCTTTGCGGGTTTCGGCGCCCGGCGCGGCAGCGCCTCGGCGATCCCGAGCGCGCGCGCCCGGCAGGGTTCGCGCCAGGGGCAGAGGCCGCAGGCGGGCCTGCGCGGGGTGCAGACCGTGGCGCCGAGGTCCATCAGCGCCTGCGCATGGTCGCCGGGCCGCGCGCGCGGGGTGAGCCGGGCGGCCAGCGCGGCGAGCTCGGCCTTGGCCGCGGGCAGCGGCGTCTCCACCGCGTGCAGGCGTGCCATGACGCGCTCGACGTTGCCATCCACCACTGTGGCCGGTCGGTCGAAGGCGATGGCCGCGACGGCGGCGGCGGTGTAGGGCCCGATCCCCGGCAGCGCGCGCAGCCCCTCCTCGCTGTCGGGAAAGCCGCCGGATGCGGCCACGGCGCGGGCACAGGCCAGCAGGTTGCGCGCACGGGCGTAGTAGCCGAGCCCCGCCCAGGCGGCCATCACCTCGGCGTCCTCGGCCGCCGCCAGCGCCTCGACCGTGGGCCATCGCTCGGTGAAGCGCCGGAAGTGGCCCCGCACCGCCGCGACGGTGGTCTGCTGGAGCATCACCTCGGAAAGCCAGACGGCATAGGGGTCGGGCCGGCGGCCGGCGGCGCGCTCGGCCGGGCCGACGCGCCAGGGCATCGACCGCGCGTGCCGGTCGTACCAGGCGAGCAGCGCCGCAGCCATCTCGCGCTCACGCATTCTTCAGGCCTCCCGCCGCCGATTCGGCTTTCTCGGCGCGCACCTTGCGCTTAGATAGGGCTCGGCCCAGCACAGGACAGCGATGCCCGCCGCCGGAACCGAACCCGCCTCCGAACGCCGCAGCCGCGGGTTCGAACGCGCCGCGAGCCTCGTGGCGCGGGAAGTCCGCGCCGCGGGCGAGGGCCGGGGCTTCGCCGTCTCGCGGCTGCTCACCCACTGGGACGAGGTCGTGGGGCCCGAGATCGCCGCACTCGCCCGCCCGGTCAAGGTCACCTACGGCCCGCGGCGGCGCGAGCCCGCCGCTGCCGGAGAGGACTCGGGGGGCTTTGGCGCCACGCTGACGCTGCTTGCCGCGGGCGCCGCCGCGCCGCTCGTCCAGATGCGCCTGCCCGAGATCCTCGCGAGGGTCAATGCCTGCTACGGCTATGCCGCGATCAGCCATGTCCGGGTGACGCAGACCTCGGCCGAAGGCTTCGCCGAGGCGCCGGCCCGCTACGTTCCGCCCGCCGCGTCGGCGCCGCCCGAGGTCGCGGCGAAGGCCGAGGCGGTGGCCGCCGGTGTCGCCGACCCCGCCCTGCGCGACGCCCTCGCGCAGCTTGCCCGAAACGTCCTGTCGAGATCCTGAGAAAGAGGCAGAGATGCAGAGAAGAACCTTGCTTGCCGGTCTGATGCTCACCGCTGCGGCCGGCGCGATCCTGGCGGCCCTGCCCGGCGCGCGGCTGCCCTTCGCGGCCGAGGCGCAGGAGGGCCCGGCGATCGAGGACATCGTGCTGGGCAGCGCCGATGCCCCCGTCGAGGTGATCGAGTATGCCTCGTTCACCTGCCCGCACTGCGCCAACTTCCACAAGAACGTCTTCCCGCGTCTCAAGGCCGACTACATCGACACCGGCAAGGTGCGCTTCGTCTACCGCGAGGTCTACTTCGATCGCTTCGGCCTCTGGGCCGCGATGGTGGCGCGCTGCGGCGGCACGGGCGAGCGCTACTTCGCCATCGCCGAGATGATCTACGACCGCCAGCAGCAGTGGACCGCCGGGGGCGACCCGGCTGCCATCGCCGCCAACCTGCGCACCATCGGCAAGGTCGCCGGCCTGACCGAGGACCGCCTCGAGGCCTGCCTGACCGATGGCGCGACCGCCCAGGCCATGGTGCAGACGTGGGAGCAGCACCGCGAGCGCGACGGCATCGACTCCACGCCCTCGTTCGTGATCGACGGCCAGAAGCATTCCAACATGCCCTGGGAGGAGTTCAAGCGGATCCTCGACGAGCGGCTCCAGGGCTGAACCGCGCGGCCGGGGCGCCTCAGCCGGCCGGCAGCAGCCGGTCGAGCGCGGCATCGAGCACGCTCCAGTCGGCGACGGCGAGCCGGACCGGAAAGACCAGCAGCTTCGCCCGCGCCGCAGGGGGCAGCCGCACCGCGTCCTTCTCGGTGGTGACGAGCTGGGCCCCCGCGGCGCGCGCCTCGGCCTCCAGCCGGGCGAAGAGCGCCTCGCCGATCGGCTGGTGGTCGTCGAGCGCGACCGCCCCGGCCATCTCTGCGCCGGCGGCGCGCAGGCTGGCGAAGAACTTCTCCGGCCGCCCGATCCCGGCGAAGGCGAAGGCGCGGAGTCCCCGCCAGTCCATGCCGGTCGCGAGCGGCTCGAGGCGCCCCTCGGCCACCGGCAGGCGGAGCGCGCGCCCCCAGGCGGCGCGGAAGGCCGCCCGTTCCTGCGGCTCGCCGATCGCCAGCAGCGCGTCGGCCCGCGCCAGGCCCGCCGCGACCGGTTCGCGCAGCGGGCCCGCGGGGATCACCCGGCCGTTGCCGAAGCCGACGGCGGCATCGACGACGAGAAGCGAGAGGTCCTTCGCCGGCGCGGGGTTCTGATGGCCGTCGTCGAGGATCACCGCCTGCGCGCCGGCCGCGGCCGCGGCCGCGGCCCCGGCGTGGCGGTCGCGCGCCACCCACACCGGCAGGAAGGCGGCGAGCAGCAGGGGCTCGTCGCCCACCTCTCCGGCGCGGTGGCGCGCGGGGTCCACCCGGACCGGCCCGCTCAGGCGGCCGCCGTAGCCGCGCGACACCGCATGGGCGGCGATGCCGCGCCGGGCCAGGCGCTCGGCAAGCGCGATCACCGTCGGGGTCTTGCCGGTGCCGCCGGCGTTGAGGTTGCCCACGCAGATCACCGGCACGCCGGCGCGCGCGCCGGGCCGTGCCACGCGCCGCGCCGTCGCGGCGGCGTAGAGCGCGGCGAGCGGCGCCAGCGCCCGCGCCTGCCAGGCGGGGCGGTCGGGCGGCGTGAACCAGAAGGCGGGCGGGCGCATCAGGGGGCCGCGCCGCGCGCCCGGCGGAGCGCTCCGGCGACCAGCGCAAGCACCCGCTCGTTCATGTCGGCGCCGCCGGTCGAGACGCGCCACGCCGCATGCGCCAGCGCCGCCGCCCGGTCGGGCGAGAGCAGCTCGGAGAGCGCCTCGCCCAGGGTGCCGGGCCCGGCCACGACGCGCGCGCCCCCGGCCTCGGCGAAGCGCGCGTAGAGCGCGGCATGCGCCCCGGTGGCGGGCCCGTGCAGGATCGCCGAGCCGAGCGCCGCGGGTTCGAGCGGTGAGCGCGTGCCGCCCTCCGGGCCCGGCACCAGCGTGCCGCCCATGTAGGTCACCGGCGCCAGCCGGTACCACAGGCCCAGGTCGCCCTCGCCGTCGGCGACGAGGATCTCGGTCGCCGCGTCCGGCTCGCCATCGGCCGAGCGCAGCGCCACGGCGAAGCCGAAGTTGGCCAGCGCCGCGGCCAGCGTGGCGCCGCGGGCCGGATCGGCCGGCACCAGGATCAGCATCAGCCGGTGCGCCAGCCGCGCGGCGTTGCGGTGCGCGGTGATCACCGTGCCCTCCTCGGTCTCGGGCACGCCGACAGCGAGCCAGACCGGACGGCCCTTGAGGATCGCGGCGAGCGCATCGCGCTCCTGCAGGTTGCAGGGCGGGATCGGCGCCTCCTCCTCGAGCGGCCCGGCGACCTCGACCGCGCCTTCGGCCGCTCCGGCCTCGACGAGCTCGGCCGCGGCCCTGTCGTCGGTGGCGAGCACATGCCCGAAGCGGCGCAGCGCGGTCGCGTTCAGCCGGGCGAGCCGGCGCCAGCCGCGGTCCGGCGCCGGGGCGGCGGCGGCGTCGATCAGGCAGAGCGGAACGCCCCGCCGCGCCGCCTCGTCGATCAGCGCCGGCCGCAGCGCCGTTCCCGCCCAGATGCCGATGTCGGGCCGCCAGTGGTCGAGGAAGGCCGCGACCGGCCGGGCCGCGTCGTCGGGCACGAACTGGTGCAGCCACCGCCCGCCGGGCCCGGGCTCGCGGGTCGGCGGCGCATCGGTGGTGACGAGCACCGAGGCCTCCTCGTGCGCCTCGCCGATCCGGCGGGCCATCTCGGTCAGCGCCCCCTCCTGCGCCGGGCCCGAGGCGTGCAGCCAGACGAGCGGCCCCTCCGGCCGGCGCAGGGTCGGCTGCCCCATCCGCTCGGGCAGGCGCGCCGCCTCGGCGCCGCCGTGCGCGATCTCGCCCGCGATGCGACGGCGCGCGCCGACGCTGCCGAGCGAACGCAGCGAGAGGTAGGCGAGCAGGCCGGGCGGGCGGATCATCCTCGGACGGCCCGGCCGCTCAGGGCCCCAGTTCCTCGGTCGCGCCGGCGGGCGAGGCCTCGTCGCGCAGCCGGTGCAGATGGGCGATGAAGTAGCGCATGTGCGCGTCGTCCACCGTCCGCTGCGCCTCGGCCTTCCAGGCGGCATAGGCGGACTCGTAGTCGGGGAAGATGCCGACGATGTGGATGTCGTTGACGTTCCTGAAGATGGTCTTGCTCGGGTCGACCAGCTCGCCGCCGAAGACGAGGTGCAGGCGCTGGGTCATCTCGCGTTCCTTTGCCGTTCCGGGAGGTCGCGCGGCACCCTACGCCTCGCCGCGCGCCGGTCAAGCGCCGCTCAGAACGGGCAGGGCGCGCGGAAGGTCATGCCGCGGCCCCCGTCGGGGTGGCGCAGCCGCAGGCTCTCGGAATGCAGCATCAGGCGCGGGTGGTCCCGCGCCGGCCCCTGGGCATAGAGCGCGTCGCCCAGGATCGGGTGCCCGAGCGCCAGCATGTGGACGCGGAGCTGGTGGCTGCGTCCGGTCTGCGGCTCGAGCCGGAGCCGGGTGGTGCCGTCCGCCTCGCGCCGGAGCACGCGCCAGTCGGTCCGGGCCGGGCGGCCGTGCTCGAAATCCACCTTCTGCCGCGGGCGGTTCGGCCAGTCGACGGCGAGCGGCAGGTCGATCGTGCCCGCGTCCTCGGCGGGATGGCCGGCGACGCGGGCGAGGTAGGTCTTGCGCACGTGCCGCCGCTCGAACTGCAGGCCGAGGTGGCGCTGGGCCTGCGGCGTCAGCGCGAAGACGATCACGCCCGAGGTGTCGCGGTCGAGCCGGTGGACGAGGAGCGCCTCGGGGAAGGCCGCCTGCACCCGCGCGAGCAGGCAGTCGGCGAGGTGTTCGCCCCTGCCGGGCACCGAGAGCAGCCCCGCCGGCTTGTTCACGACGAGAAGCGCGTGGTCGCGGTGGATCACCTCGGGCGGGCCTTCGGGTGGGGCGTAGCTGTCCATCGGCGCGGGGATAGCGCGCCGGCGCGCGCGGTCAAGTCGGGGCGAGGGGGCGGGGCGAGGGGGCTGTCTGCCCCCTCGCGCTCCCCCGAGAGTATTTGCGACAGGATGAAGGGCAGGCTCATGCCGCGCCCGCGACCTGCGGCAGGCCGTCGTCGAGCCGGTAGTAGTCGCCCCGGTCGGCGGTGAAGATGTGCCGGACGAGGCGCCCGCCCGTCGGCCCGGCGATCGCCCCGGCCTCGACCGAGAAGGCGCCGTCGGCGGCGCGGAACCACAGCGAGGCGCCGCAGCGCGCGCAGAATCCGCGCCGGCTGCCGCCCGGCGTGGCGAAGATGGCGAGGGCCTCCCGCGCGAGCCAGGAG
>JANZZL010000055.1 GCA_026419405.1 Paracoccaceae bacterium
CGGCCGGGCGCGGCGGCGCGCGGGCGCGTCGCCGGGGGGGCGGGGCCGCGGACTGTGCCGCAGCGCCGGCCCGAGTGGTCCGATGGGCGGCACGGGCGGCGGCTCGGTCCCGCGCAACCGCCCGCCGGGCCCCGCCCGAAACACGACGAGGCGCCCGAACGCCTCGCGCCGCGGCAACCTGCGGGAGAGAGCGACCATGCCTTCGGCTGGTCACACCTGAAGGCGGCGCGGCTCTGGCAGAAGGGCCGGTGCGGCGCCTTCGCAGCGGAGTGGAGAACGATGAGAACGAGCAGCAAGATCCTGTCCCTGGCCCTCGCGGCCCTGATGCCGGCCACCGTGGCGGCGGCCGACCTGCCGCCGCTGGCGCAGAACGAGCGCGTGCGCAACGAGTTCCTCGCCGGCGCCGTGGGCGACGAGATCGTGGACAACTGCCCCAGCATCTCGGCCCGGATGCTGGTGGTGATCAGCAAGCTCAACGACCTGCAGCGCTACGCCCGCTCGCTCGGCTACACGAACGAGGACATCCGCGCCTTCCGCAAGAGCCCCGAGAACCGGGCCGAGCTCAACCGCCTGCGCGACGAGTATCTCGCCGCGCACGGCGTTGTGCCCGGCGATCCGGAGAGCTATTGCCGGCTCGGGCGGCAGGAGATCGCGAACGGCACGCTGATCGGGTCGCTGATCCGGGTTCGATAGCGGGTTCGACAGGCGGCGCGGCGCAGGACGGGATGGCGAGATGGGCGAGCTGAGGAAGATCATCATCGACGGGCGCGAGATCGAGGTCGATCCCGCGATGACGCTGATCCAGGCCTGCGAGGAGGCGGGGGTGGAGATCCCCCGCTTCTGCTACCACGAGCGGCTGTCGATCGCCGGCAACTGCCGGATGTGCCTCGTCGAGATCGTGGGCGGTCCGCCCAAGCCCGCCGCCTCCTGCGCGATGCAGGTGCGCGACCTGCGCCCCGGCCCCGAGGGCCAGCCGCCCGTCGTCCGGACCAACTCGCCGATGGTGAAGAAGGCCCGCGAGGGGGTGATGGAGTTCCTGCTCATCAACCACCCGCTCGACTGCCCGATCTGCGACCAGGGCGGCGAATGCGACCTGCAGGACCAGGCGATGGCCTACGGGGTGGACTTCTCGCGCTATCGCGAGCCCAAGCGCGCGGCGGATGATCTGGACCTCGGCCCGCTGGTCGAGACGCACATGACGCGCTGCATCTCCTGCACCCGCTGCGTGCGCTTCACCACCGAGGTCGCGGGCGTCTACGACATGGGCCAGACCGGCCGCGGCGAGGATGCCGAGATCACGACCTACCTCGGCAAGACGATCGATTCGAACCTCCAGGGCAACATCATCGACCTCTGCCCCGTGGGCGCGCTGGTCTCCAAGCCCTATGCCTTCACCGCCCGGCCCTGGGAGCTGACCAAGACCGAGACGATCGACGTGATGGACGCGCTGGGCTCCAGCATCCGCGTCGACACCAAGGGCCGCGAGGTGATGCGCATCCTGCCGCGCAACCACGACGGCGTGAACGAGGAGTGGATCTCCGACAAGACCCGCTTCGTCTGGGACGGGCTGCGCCGGCAGCGGCTCGACCGGCCCTACGTCCGCCGCAACGGGCGCCTGAGCCCGGCCGGATGGCCCGAGGCGCTGGCGGCGGCCGCCGCCGCGCTGAAGGGGGCGCGCAAGGTCGCGGGGCTCGTCGGCGACCTCGCCCCGGTCGAGGCGGCCTTCTCGCTCAAGGCCCTGGTCGGCTCCCTCGGCGGCGTCGTGGAATGCCGCACCGACGGCGCCAGGCTGCCTGCGGGCAACCGGTCGGGCTATGTGGGCACGGCGCGGATCGAGGAGATCGACACCGCGAAGGCGATCCTGCTCGTCGGCACCAACCCGCGCGACGAGGCGCCGGTGCTCAACGCGCGGATCCGCAAGGCATGGCTCGCCGGTGCGCGGGTCGGGCTGATCGGGCCGAAGGCCGACCTGACCTACGACTACCACCACTTCGGCGCCGGCCGCGAGGCGCTGGTGGACCTCGTCGCCCGGGTCGAGGCCAAGCCCGACACGATCGTCATCGTCGGGCAGGGGGCGCTCCGGGGCGAGGACGGCGAGGCGGTCCTGTCGCAGGTGATGGCCTACGTGGAGGGCTGCGGCGCGAAGCTCCTCGTGCTGCACACCGCCGCCGCGCGCGTCGGCGCGATGGATGTCGGCTGCACGACCGAGGGCGGCATCGCCGCCGCGCTCGACGGGGCGGACGTGGTGCTGAACCTCGGCGCCGACGAGACCGACGTGCCCGCCGGGCCCTTCGTCATCTACCAGGGCAGCCACGGCGACCGCGGCGCGCATCGCGCCGACGTGATCCTGCCCGGGGCGGCCTGGACCGAGGAGAACGGCCTGTTCGTCAACACCGAGGGCCGGCCGCAGCTTGCGCTCCGCGCCGGCTTCCCGCCGGGCGAGGCGAAGGAGAACTGGGCCATCCTGCGCGCGCTATCGGCCGAGGCGGGCGCGACGCTGCCGTGGGATTCGCTTGCCCAGCTCCGTCAGGCGCTGGTGAAGGCGCATCCGCATCTCGGCCGCATCGACATCGTGCCCGAGAACGCCTGGACGCCGCTGCCGCCGGCCCGGCCCGGCACCGGCGCCTTCGCCGCGGCGATCGGCGACTTCTACCTGACGAATCCGATCGCGCGGGCGTCGGAACTCATGGCCGAGCTCTCGCGGCGGGCGCACGACCGCGCCGCCCGCCCGATCGCGGCGGAATGACCGCCGTGCCGGCCCGCGCCAGGACATCGCCGGGGGTGGCGTTCGGCCGCGGGATGCGCTTTACACCGGTGCGCGGGGCGGCCCATGCCGCCGTGCCGCGCGCGTGAGGGACCGAGGAACCATGGACGGATTTCTGAGCACGCCTTTCGGAACGCTGGTCCTGATCGCGGCGCAGTGCCTTCTCGTGATCGGCTTCGTGATGCTCTCGCTGCTCTTCCTGGTCTACGGCGACCGGAAGATCTGGGCGGCGGTGCAGATGCGGCGCGGGCCGAACGTGGTGGGGGCCTTCGGGCTGCTCCAGACCGTGGCCGACGCGCTGAAGTACGTGGTCAAGGAAGTGGTGGTGCCCGCGGGCGCCGACCGGCCGGTGTTCTTCCTCGCGCCGATGCTCTCCTTCGTGCTCGCCATGGTCGCCTGGGCGGTGATCCCGTTCAACGAAGGCTGGGTGCTGGCCGACATCAACGTGGCCATCCTCTACGTCTTCGCCGTCTCCTCGCTCGAGGTCTACGGCGTGATCATGGGCGGCTGGGCCTCGAACTCGAAATATCCCTTCCTCGGCTCGCTGCGCTCGGCCGCGCAGATGATCTCCTACGAGGTCTCGCTCGGGCTGATCATCATCGGCGTGATCATCTCGACCGGCTCGATGAACCTCTCGGCCATCGTCGCCGCGCAGGACACCGGCTGGGGCCTCTTCGGCTGGTACTGGCTGCCGCACCTGCCGATGGTGGCGTTGTTCTTCATCTCGGCGCTCGCCGAGACGAACCGGCCGCCCTTCGACCTGCCCGAGGCCGAATCCGAACTCGTGGCGGGCTATCAGGTGGAGTATTCCTCGACGCCGTTCCTGCTGTTCATGGCCGGGGAATACATCGCCATCTTCCTGATGTGCGCGCTCACCTCGCTGCTGTTCTTCGGTGGCTGGCTCTCGCCGATTCCGGGGCTGCCCGACGGGCCGCTCTGGATGATCGCCAAGATGGCCTTCTTCTTCTTCCTCTTCGCCATGGTGAAGGCGATCGTGCCGCGCTACCGCTACGACCAGCTCATGCGGATCGGCTGGAAGGTGTTCCTGCCGCTGTCGCTCGGCTGGGTCGTGGTGGTGGCGTTCCTCGCCAGGTTCGAGGTGCTCGGCGGCTTCTGGGCGCGCTGGGCCACGGGGGGCTGAGCGCGTGGCGATCGAGCTCCTCCCCTTCGGCCACCTTGCCCGGCTCGCCCCGGACACTTGGGGCACGACCGGCCGCGCGCCGTTGTCCGGCCGACGGCGGCCGCTCCGCCGGGGCGGGGTCGAGCGCTCCGGCAACCGTCCGGCGGCCGGGGCCGCGCGGCACCTCGGCGACCGCGACCGGCCCGTGTCGCCGGAACCGGCGGGCCGCTTCCACCCGATTCCCGACGGCGGCACCGGCGGGCGCGCCTGCGGCGGGCGCGACGCGGCCGCGAATCCGTCCCCCAGGCCGGCGCCGGGCGGCGTCGCCGTCTCCGCGGGCGGCGCGGAGGGCGGGCGCAGGCTCGCGCCGGTCGCGTTCGGCCCCGGCATCGCGCGGCCGTTCCGAATTCGGGCGGGCCGCGAGCTGCTGCGCCGGCAGGCGCTGCCGCCCCGGCCCCGGGCCGTTCCGCCGGCCGAGCCGGCCGCGCGGGCCTGGCGCGCCTCCGGCCCCGTCCGGGCGCCTGCCGCCGCGCGCATCCGCCCCTGCGACGTGCGGCGCAGGGGCGCCCGGCTCGAGGGGGTCGCGCTGCGGAGCGAACACGCCGCGCGCCGGCGGCGCTGCGCCGCGGGCGGGCAGAGGAAGGAGAGCACGACATGACCGCGATCGACTGGGCCCGCGCGGGCAGGTATTTCCTGCTCGTCGATTTCCTGAAGGGCTTCCGGCTCGGGATGCGCTACTTCTTCGCGCCGAAGGCCACGGTCAACTATCCCCACGAGAAGGGCCCGCTCAGCCCGCGGTTCCGCGGCGAGCACGCCCTGCGCCGCTACCCCAGCGGCGAGGAGCGCTGCATCGCCTGCAAGCTCTGCGAGGCGATCTGCCCGGCGCAGGCCATCACCATCGACGCCGAGCCGCGCGAGGACGGCTCGCGCCGCACCACCCGCTACGACATCGACATGACGAAGTGCATCTACTGCGGCTTCTGCCAGGAGGCCTGCCCGGTTGATGCCATCGTCGAGGGCCCGAACTTCGAGTTCGCCACCGAGACGCGCGAGGAGCTCTACTACACCAAGGAGAAGCTGCTCGCGAACGGCGAACGCTGGGAGGCCGAGATCGCCCGCAACCTCGAGCTCGACGCGCCCTACCGATGAGCGACCCCCGGAACCCGTTCGAGGAGATGATGCGGCTCGGCCAGCAATGGGCGAGGGCCGTCAACCCCGCGCTCGAGACCTTCACGCCGAAGGGCTTCGAGGCGCTCTGGCCCACCATGCCGCGCGACCTGATGGAAGCCATGATGGGCAAGACCTTCAACCCCGAGGGGCTCGACGCGCGCACGCGGCTCCTCGTCACGCTCGCGGGGCTGACCATCCTCGGCGCCCAGGCCGAGGCGCAGGTGCGGCTCACCGTGCGCCATGCGATCGAGGCCGGGGCGACCCGGCAGGAGGTCGCCGAGACGATCGCGCTCGCCGGCATGTTCGGCGGGGTGCCGGCGATGACGCGGGCGATGGAGCTTGCGCGCGGGGTGATGGACGCCCCCGAGGAGGACAGGGCATGACGCTTGCCGGGCTCGCCTTCTACGCCTTCGCCGTCACCACGGTGGCGGCCGGCCTCATGGTCACGGTCAGCCGCAACCCGGTGCACTCGGTGCTCTGGCTGATCCTCGCCTTCCTGTCCTCGGCGGGGCTCTTCGTCCTCGTCGGGGCCGAGTTCGTGGCGATGCTGCTCGTCATCGTCTACGTCGGCGCGGTGGCGGTCCTGTTCCTCTTCGTGGTGATGATGCTCGACGTGGACTTCGCCGAGCTGAAGGCGGAACTGGCGAAATACGTGCCGCTCGCCGCGCTGGTCGGGGTGGTGCTCCTGATGCAGCTCGCGCTCGTGCTTGGCGCCTGGACCACCGCCGAAGGGGTGACGGTGATCCCCACGCTCGCCGATCTGCCCGCGCCCGAGGTGCACAACACCCGGGCGCTCGGGCTCGTGCTCTACGACCGCCACTTCCTGCTGTTCCAGCTTGCCGGCCTGATCCTGCTCGTCGCGATGGTGGGGGCGATCCTGCTGACGCTGCGCCACCGGGTCGATGTCAAGCGGCAGGACGTGCTGGCGCAGATGTATCGCGACCCGGCGAAGGCGCTGGAGCTGAAGGACGTCAAGCCGGGGCAGGGGCTCTAGGCCGCGCCGGGCGCCGCCCGGCGGATGCAGGGATGACAGGGGGGGCCGCAAGACCCCCGAGGGACTGACGAGATGATCGGACTGACGCACTACCTGACCGTTGCCGCCGCGCTCTTCGTGATCGGCATCTTCGGCATCTTCCTCAACCGGAAGAACGTGATCGTCATCCTGATGTCGATCGAACTGATGCTGCTCGCCGTGAACATCAACCTGGTGGCCTTCTCGGCCTTCCTGAACGACCTGACCGGACAGGTGTTCACCATGTTCGTGCTCACCGTCGCCGCCGCCGAGGCGGCGATCGGGCTTGCCATCCTCGTCACCTTCTTCCGCAACCGCGGAACGATCGACGTGGAAGACGTCAACGTGATGAAGGGCTGACCCGTGGAGACGATCATCCTCTTCGCCCCGCTCGTCGGCGCCGTCCTCTGCGGCTTCGGCTGGAAGGTCATCGGCGAGACCGCCGCGATCTGGACGGCGACGGTGCTGCTGTTCCTGGCCTGCCTGCTCTCCTGGGTCGTGTTCCTCGGCCACGACGGCACGACGCAGCAGATCGAGCTCTTCCGCTGGATCCAGTCGGGCACGCTCGACACGTCCTGGGCGATCCGGCTCGACCGGCTGACGGCGATCATGCTGATCGTGGTCACGACGGTCTCGGCGCTCGTCCACCTCTACTCCGTCGGCTACATGGACCACGACGTGAACTGGCGCGAGGGCGAGGTCTACAAGCCGCGCTTCTTCGCCTACCTGTCGTTCTTCACCTTCGCCATGCTCATGCTGGTGACGGCCGACAACCTCGTGCAGATGTTCTTCGGCTGGGAGGGCGTGGGCGTCGCCTCCTACCTGCTGATCGGCTTCTACTGGCGCAGGCCCTCGGCCAATGCCGCCGCGATCAAGGCCTTCGTGGTCAACCGCGTGGGCGACTTCGGCTTCGCGCTCGGCATCTTCGCGCTGTTCTTCCTGGTGGATTCGATCAACTTCGACGACGTCTTCGCCGCCGCCCCGGCGCTGGCCGAGACGAACCTCACCTTCCTGTGGGCCGACTGGAACGCGGCCAACCTGGTCGCCGTGCTCCTCTTCATCGGCGCGATGGGCAAGTCGGCGCAGCTCTTCCTGCACACCTGGCTGCCCGACGCGATGGAGGGCCCGACGCCGGTCTCGGCGCTGATCCATGCCGCGACGATGGTGACGGCGGGGGTGTTCCTCGTCTGCCGGATGTCGCCGCTGATCGAGTACGCGCCCGAGGCCAAGGCGCTGGTCGTGGTCATCGGCGCCTCGACCGCCTTCTTCGCCGCGACGGTGGGCCTCGTGCAGAACGACATCAAGCGGGTGATCGCCTATTCCACCTGCTCGCAGCTCGGCTACATGTTCGTCGCCGCCGGGGTGGGGGTCTATTCGGTGGCGATGTTCCACCTCTTCACCCACGCCTTCTTCAAGGCGATGCTCTTCCTCGGCGCGGGCTCGGTGATCCATGCCATGCACCACGAACAGGACCTGCGCCGCTACGGCGGCCTGCGCCGGCACATCCCCTGGACCTTCTGGGCGATGCTGATCGGCACGCTTGCCATCACCGGGGTCGGCATCCCGCTCACCCACATCGGCTTCGCGGGCTTCCTCTCGAAGGACGCGGTGATCGAGAGCGCCTTCGCCGGCGGGTCGATGTATGCCTTCTGGCTGCTCGTCGTCGGCGCCTGCCTCACCAGCTTCTACTCCTGGCGGCTGATGTTCCTGACCTTCTGGGGCGAGCCGCGCTGGGCGGCCGCCGGCCACGGCCACGGCGATCACGGCCACGCCGACCATGGCCACGGTCACGGGCACAGTCACGGGCACGGGCACGGGCACGAAGGCGGCCACGAACCGCACGAGAGCCCGCTGACCATGCTGATCCCGCTCGGTGCGCTGGCCATCGGTGCGGTGTTCTCGGGCATGGTCTGGTACAAGGTCTTCTTCGGCGACGAGGCCGCGGTGCGCGCCTGGTTCGGCATGGCGGCCGCGGCGCATGGCGAGGCGGCCGCCGCGGAAGCGGCCGGCGCCCATGGCGCGGCACCCGCCGCGGGCGAGGCGGCCGGGGCGGGCGCGCACGGCGCCGCGCCGGCCGAGGGC
>JANZZL010000106.1 GCA_026419405.1 Paracoccaceae bacterium
GGCGTGGAGATGTTCCGCAAGCTCCTCGACCAGGGGGAGCCCGGCGACAACGTCGGCATCCTCCTGCGGGGCACCAAGCGGGACGAGGTCGAGCGCGGTCAGGTGGTGTGCAAGCCCGGCTCGATCACCCCGCACCGGAAGTTCAAGGCCGAAACCTACATCCTGACCAAGGAGGAGGGCGGCCGGCACACGCCGTTCTTCCCCAACTACCGGCCGCAGTTCTACTTCCGCACGACCGACGTGACCGGCTCGATCAAGCTGCCGGCCGGCACCGAGATGGTCATGCCCGGCGACAACGTCACCATGGAGGTCGAGCTGATCGCGCCGATCGCCATGGAGCAGGGCCTGCGCTTCGCCATCCGCGAGGGCGGCCGCACCGTCGGCGCAGGCGTCGTCTCCAAGATCCTGAAGTAATACGGCAGCTGCCGGAGGCATCGGGGCGCGCGGGGCGGACCCGCGCGCCTCTTTCGTTGTGCCGCCTCGGGTCGTTGGCACGATGCCGCGCGAAGATGGAGGCGACGGTGGACCTGGCCCTTTCCTGAACCCGGGAAGCTTTCTACGCGATTCCGGCAAGGAGCCCGCCCATGCCTGTCCTTCCCGACCCCTCGGCACGGCATCCCCTCGTCCTGCCCGACGGCACCGAGCACCGGAACGTGGTGCATCTCGCCGCCGTGATCGACCATCCGAACTGGGAGGTCGGCCGCCACGCCTGCGCCAACGACTTCGACCCGCCGCAGGACTGGGCTGCGCGGCTCGCGCCCTATCTCTACCCGGGCGCGCCGGAGCGGCTCGGGATCGGGCCGTTCTGCCGGATCGCGCACGGGGGGCGCGTCGTCGCCGCCTCGGCGAACCATGCGACGGGGGGCATCTCCACCTATCCCTTCGCGGTCTTCGACCCCGCGGCGATGCCGGGGTTCCTCGAAGGCTTCGCCGGCCTTCCCGATACCGAGATCGAGCCGGACTGCCGGAACGGGCACGGGGCGATCGTCCTGCCCGGCGCCCGGCTCGGAGCAGGCGTCATCGTCGGCGCCGGCGCCGTGGTGGGCGGCAGCGTTCCGCCCTACTCGCTCGTCGCGGGAAACCCGGCGCGGGTGATCCGGCGGCGGATCGGCGCGGCGGAGGTCGGGCGGCTGCTCGCCATCGCCTGGTGGGACTGGGAGGATGCCCGGATCGCCGCGCACCTCGCGGAGATCACGGGCGGCGACGTCGAAGCACTCGCGCGGGTCGCGTGAGTCTCGCAAGTCCCCTATGACCCATGAGGGACACCGGCAGCAGCCGTGCACGGCTGCACAGGCGACGTGCACCTCGCCCGTCGCCCACGCGGTAACGCGGCGGCAAGCGCGGCCGTGATCGGTCTCGAGCGGATCCGGCGGGCGGTTGCGGGCCGATCCGGCGGCTCGGGGCCCGATGGGGCCGCGTCCGCTCACGGCAAGGGAAAATCGGCGCGATCGGGCGCGATCGTCTCGTGATTTCCCTCCGCCGGGCGGGAGACACAGGTCTGCGGCACGGCACGCCCGGCGCCCCTGCCGGAGCCGGACCCGAAGCAAACCGAAAGGAACGACCATGAGACCCCTTCTGATCGCCGCTGCCGCCACCCTGTCGCTCGCCGGCGCCGCGCTTGCGGCGACCGATGCGACCGCCGGCCTGCAGGCCGCCGTCGACGGCTACGTGCGCGGCGTGGACCTCGGCACGCTCAGCGACGCTCAGGTCAATGCGATCAAGACCGCCGTCTACTCGGGCGACAGCCCGGCCGAGATCCGCGCCTTCATCCGGTCGGTGGTGAACGGCTGACGCCAGGTGTCGGGCGCACGCCGCCCGACGCTGCCGCGGGCCGCCCGAACGGGGCGGCCCGTCCCCCTTCCGGGGCCGATCTCGGCGCTTGATTTCGTCCTGCCGCTGCCGTAGGTGAGCGCGGACCCTAGGGGTATAGCTCAGTTGGTAGAGCATCGGTCTCCAAAACCGAGGGTCGGGGGTTCGAGTCCCTCTGCCCCTGCCAGGCCTTCCCGGCATCCCGCAGCGCGCGCCGGACGGCCTTTCTTCCGCCGCTGCGCGACAATCCTGCCCGAAGCTCCTCATTTCTGCCCGGAACTGGCCCCAATCCGGTGCGCATGATCCACTAGTCCCGGCATCGTTCACGCCCGGGTTGAGGATCGGCCATGGAGACAGTGATGCTCGGCAGCTCGTCGCTGATGCAGGTGGCGGCGTGGCTTCTATCCCTGCTGCTCGTCGCCGGTGCTGCCGCCTACTTCGGGGCCCGCGCCCTGGTGTCCCGTGGCGGCGGGAGGCGCAGGGATCCCGAGGCTCCGGCCGCAGCCCCCGAGCAGGGCGAAGTCCCCGCCCCGACGCCGGCCGACCTCTCGGCCGAGGCGCTCGCGGAGGCCCTCCCGTTCTCGCCCGACACGCCGGGGCCCGGGGGGGCCGACGCGCAGGACCGCCACCGTCCGGTGCCGGCCGCGCATGTCGCGGCTGCGTCCGGCGAGGCGGAGATCGTTCCCGCCCGCCCGGCGCAGAGCCTCGCCGAATGGCGCGCCGCGCGGCGGCCGGCGGCCGAGGGCGTGCAGCCGACCTATGTCGTCCGGCCACCGGCCTCGGTGCTGGCCGCCTGGAGCGACATCGACCGCTCCGGCGAGGAGGCCGAGCCGCGCGAGGAGGCCTCTGCCGGGGCTGTGGCACCCGATGGGGCCGCCGGCGCGGCGGCGTCGCCGGGGGATGCGCCGGGCATCGCCGGAGTGAGGGTGGAGGAGCCCGCCGCGCCGGCGCCGGTCGAGGCATCCGCCGGCGACCCGGCCGCAGCGGCGGCGGACCCCACGGGCGGGGATGCCTCACCGCAGACCGCCCCGTCTGCGCCCGAGCCGCGGGCTGCGCCGCAGACCGACCCGGTCGAGGCGTTCCTGGCGGCGATCGCGGCGCACTTCGCCGCAGAGGGCGATGCCGGGTCGCTTGCGGGCCGGGCGGCGGGGCAAGGCGCGGCAGCCGCGGAGCCCGACCGGGCCGAGCAGGCAGAATCCGGCGGGGATGCGCCGGCCGCGGCGAGGGACGACGTGGCCGCGGCGCCTCCGATCGCGGACGGGGAAGCGCCGCCGCCGGACGAGCCGGCCGGCTTCCGCGCCGTCTTCGCCGAGCTCATGGCCCGGCAGGATGCCCGGCGCGCAGCGGCCGCCGCGGCTGGGCCGGGCGCCACCTCCGGGCCTGCCGCGGAGGCCGCCGGGCCGGCGGACGCGCGCGGGGGACACGCCGCGCCCGTGGCGACGGCGCAGGTCGCTGTATCCGGCCTGCCGGAGGCGACCGAGGCTTCCGCCGCGGCCGAGGCCGGGGAGGATACCCTACCCGTCGGCGCGGCCGGGGAGGCGGGATCCGGCGCCTGGATGTGGGGCGGCGGACCCTGGGCCGCCGAAACCGCGGACGACGCCCCTTCCGGGGCCGTCGCGGACGATGGCGCGGACGACGGCGCGGAAGACGCGGCCGCCGCGACGGAGGTCGGCGCTTCCGATGCCGGAGAGGGCACCTGTCCGGCGGCGGCCGATGAGGCCGAGGCGGCCGGGGCGGCCGAGATGGCGCAGGATGCCGCAGAGGCCGCGCAGGCCGGATCGGCCGAGGCGGAGGACGTGCCGGAGGAGGCGGAGGACGTGCCGGCGGAGGCCGCAGCCGACCCTGCCGGTGCGGCCGGGCCGGCAGAGGCGGCCGAGATGGCGCAGGATGCCGCAGAGGCCGGGCAGGCCGGACCGGCCGGGGCGGAGGACGTGCCGATGGAAGCGGAGGGCCTGCCGGCAGAGGCCGCGGCCGACCCTGCGGATGCGGCCGAGGCGGTCGGGGCGGCCGACGCGGAGCCGGATGCCGCAGAGGCCGCAGCCGACCCTGCGGATGCGGCGGACCCCGCCGATGCGGTGGCCGAGCCGGACCGCCCCGGGCCGGACGCGGCGCAGGCGGACGACCGACCCCCCGCGCCTGTCGATGCGCTCGCACCGGAGGGGGCGGACGCGCCAGGCGGGGGCGCGCCGCTGCCCCGTCGCCCGATCCGGCAGGCTGCGCGGGCGGCGGCCGAGGGCGAGACGGTCGAGAGGCTCCCGCGCCGGACGCCGAGCGTTCTTCCACAGGAACTGGCCGGCCTCGTGGCGCGGCTCGAGCAGCACGACGCCGCCCCGCCGGAGCTTGCCCCCATGGTGCGCGGTCCGGTCCTCGGGCCGGTCTCGGTCGCGGCGATGCTTGCCGAGCGGCGCGCCCGGATCAAGGAGCGTCAGCCCGTTCCCGGCGACCACGACTCCCCCGCCGTCTGAGCCGGGGCGCGGGCGCCGGGCTTGAAACGGCGCCCGCGGCGGCGTATCTCGCGGCGCACCAGACGGCGAGGACCACCCATGGCGCGGACCAATCCCTTCCAGTTTCTCCAGCAGACGCGCGCCGAGATCGCGAAGGTCGTCTGGCCGACGCGGCGCGAGGTCGCGATCACGACCGCCATGGTCTTCGTGATGGCCACGCTGACGGCGATCTTCTTCTTCCTCGTCGATTTCACGATCCGCACCGGCCTGCAGGCCGTGCTCAACTACTTCGGCTAGGCCGCGGCCGGGGGAAGGCGACCTGCGCCCTTGATCTCGGGGGCCCCGGGCTGTAAGGCGGGCGGCGTTTTCCTCAGACCGGCGTGCAATGATTCGTGTTGCGCGCCGTTGTTTGTTCGGCAAACGGCAGCGATTTCGGACGGACCGGCGCCGTGCGCCGGGAAGCGCAAGGGCAGGCGGGCGATGGCGAAGCGGTGGTATTCGGTGAGCGTTCTCTCGAATTTCGAGAAGCGCGTGGCCGAGCAGATCAGGCACGCCGTGGCCGAGAAGGGCCTGCAGGACGAGATCGAGGAGGTGCTCGTTCCGACCGAGGAGGTGCTCGAGATCCGCCGCGGCAAGAAGGTGACGACCGAGCGCCGCTTCATGCCGGGCTACGTGCTGGTGCGGATGGAGATGAACGACCGCACCTACCACCTGATCAACTCGATCAGCCGGGTGACCGGGTTCCTCGGCCCGCAGGGCAAGCCGATGCCGATGCGCGATGCCGAGGTGAACCAGATCCTGAACCGGGTCGAGAAGGGCGAGGCCGCGCCGCGCAGCCTGATCACCTACACCGTCGGCGAGACGGTGAACGTGACCGACGGCCCGTTCGAGGGCTTCTCGGGCATGGTCGAGGACGTGGACGAGGACGCGCAGCGCCTGAAGGTGAGCGTGTCGATCTTCGGCCGGGCGACCCCGGTCGAGCTGGAATACGCGCAGGTCAGCAAGACGGCCTGAGCGGGAGCCGTGGGAGGCCGCCCCGGTCGCGCACCGGGAAGGCCGCACCACTAAGCGCGCCCCCGCCGGGGGTGCCGTGAGAGAAGGAGAGGCCGGATGGCCAAGAAGGTTGTCGGGCAGCTGAAGCTGCAGATCAAGGCGGGGCAGGCCAACCCCTCGCCTCCCGTGGGCCCTGCGCTGGGCCAGCGGGGGATCAACATCATGGAGTTCTGCAAGGCGTTCAACGCCCGGACGCAGGACCTGGAACAGGGCGCCCCGGTGCCCACGGTGATCACCTACTACGCGGACAAGTCGTTCACCTTCGAGACCAAGACGCCGCCGGCGTCCTACTACCTCAAGAAGGCGGCCGGGCTGAAGCCGGTGGGCAAGCGCAACCGTCCCAAGGGGTCGGAGAAGCCGGGGCGCGAGGTGGCCGGCACCGTGACGGTGGCGCAGGTGCGCGAGATCGCCCAGGCGAAGATGAAGGACCTCAGCGCCAACGACATCGAGGCGGCGATGAAGATCATCCTGGGCTCGGCCCGGTCGATCGGCATCGAGGTGAAGGGGTAGGGCGATGGGCAAGCATGGCAAGCGCATGATGGCCGCGCGCGAGGCCTTCGCCGGCAAGTCGAACCTCACGGTCGAGGAGGCGATGGCGCTGATCAAGGCCAACGCCAGGGCGAAGTTCGACGAGACCGTCGAGGTTGCGGTGAACCTCGGCGTCGATCCCCGCCATGCCGACCAGATGGTCCGTGGCGTGGTGCAGCTTCCGAACGGCACCGGCAAGACGGTGCGGGTGGCGGTGTTCGCCCGCGGTCCCAAGGCCGACGAGGCGAAGGCCGCCGGCGCCGACATCGTGGGCGCGGAGGACCTGGTCGAGACGATCCAGGGCGGCAAGATCGAGTTCGACCGCTGCATCGCCACGCCCGACCTGATGCCGCTGGTCGGCCGGCTGGGCAAGATCCTCGGCCCGCGCAACCTGATGCCGAACCCCAAGGTCGGCACGGTGACGATGGATGTGGCCGCCGCGGTCAAGGCCGCCAAGGGCGGCGAGGTGCAGTTCAAGGTCGAGAAGGCCGGCATCGTGCAGTCCGGCATCGGCAAGGTCTCGTTCGAGACCGAGAAGCTCGCCCAGAACCTGCGCGCCTTCGTCGAGGCGGTGAACAAGGCCAAGCCTTCGGGCGCCAAGGGGACCTACCTCAAGAAGGTGTCGGTCTCCTCGACCATGGGGCCTGGCGTGTCGGTCGACCTCGCGTCGGCCACAAGCCAGGGCTGAGACGCGGCGCGCGGCGCGCGCCGGAAGGATTTGCCGGGCCTTCGGGTCCGGCGAATGGCGGGGCGGCCCGCGAGGGTCGCCGCGTCCTGTCCGAGACGGAGGGTTGGTCGCAAGACCGGTAAATCCTTCCCGAGACGGGAGAACGAGATGGATCAGCCGGGGCCGGGCCTCGGGCGATCTGGCCCTCGGGACCCCGTGCAGACGGACCCGAACGCTCCGGCCGCCAGGCCGGGGCAGTCACGAGCCGGAGGGGGCGACCCTTCCATACTTGGAGCGAAACTGTGGATAGAGCCCAGAAAGAGAAAGTGGTCGAGGAACTCGGCCAGATCTTCGAAAGCTCTGGCGTGGTCGTGGTCGCACGCTACGCGGGTCTCACGGTTGCCGAGATGCAGGACCTCCGCGCGCGCATGCGCGAGGCGGGCGGTTCCGTGCGCGTTGCCAAGAACAGGCTCGCCAAGATCGCCCTCGAGGGCAAGCCCGGCCAGGCCATGGCCGAGCTTCTCAAGGGCATGACCGTTCTCGCCTTCTCCGAGGATCCCGTGGCCGCGGCCCGGGTTGCGGTGAAGTTCGCCAAGGACAACTCGAAGTACGAGATCCTCGGCGGCGCCATGGGCGAGACGTTCCTCGACCCGAACGGGGTCAGGGCGGTCTCCGAACTGCCGTCGCGCGAAGAGCTGATCGCTCAGGTCGTGGCGTGCATCGGGGCGCCGGCCGCGAACCTCGCCGGGGCGATTGGCGCACCTGCCTCGAGCATCGCGGGCATCCTCTCCACCCTGGAGGAGCGGGCTGCCGCTTGAGCAACCTGATGAGCCCCGCGGCGTGCGAGCCGCCCGCGTTGGGACACATCTTTGGAAACGGATGAGAGAAATGGCTGATCTGAAGAAACTTGCCGAACAGATCGTGGGGCTTACCCTTCTGGAGGCCCAGGAGCTGAAGCGGATCCTCAAGGACGACTACGGCATCGAGCCCGCCGCCGGCGGCGCGGTGGTCATGGCCGCGGCCCCGGCCGCGGGCGGCGCTGCCGAGGCTGCGGAGGAGAAGACCGAGTTCGACGTCGTGCTGAAGAACGCCGGCCCGAACAAGATCAACGTGATCAAGGAGGTCCGCGCGATCACCGGCCTCGGCCTGAAGGAGGCCAAGGACCTGGTCGAGGCGGGCGGCAAGGTCAAGGAAGGCGTCAACAAGGCCGAGGCCGAGGACATCAAGAAGAAGCTGGTGGACGCCGGCGCCGAGGTCGAGCTCGCCTGAGTGCGGGCGCGGCGCGCGTGCGCCGCAGTGCAATCGAGGCTGGAGGCGGGGAAGCCGCCTCCAGCCGAACCTGTCTTGGCGAGGGCCCCGCGGCGGGCCTTCCCCTGGGCAGGGTTCGCGGCTCGGGAGCCCGCCGGTGGGACGGCGGGCAGGAATGGAGCCCGACCAGCCTGATTTCGTGAGCGGTTCCGCCCCGTGCCCCGGGGGCGGGCAACCCGCGCAGGACGAAAGGTGACCACGAGCATGGCGCAAGCGTACGTCGGCCAGAAGCGGATCCGCCGCTACTACGGCAAGATCCGCGAAGTTCTCGAGATGCCGAACCTGATCGAGGTGCAGAAGAGCTCCTACGATCTGTTCCTGAACTCCGGCGAGGGCGACAAGCCGCAGGACGGCGAGGGCCTCCAGGGGGTGTTCCAGTCGGTCTTCCCGATCAAGGACTTCAACGAGACCGCCGTGCTCGAGTTCGTCCGCTACGAGCTCGAGAAGCCGAAATACGACGTGGACGAGTGCCAGTCGCGCGACATGACCTACTCGGCGCCGCTCAAGGTGACGCTGCGCCTGATCGTGTTCGACGTGGACGAGGAGACCGGCGCGAAGTCGGTGAAGGACATCAAGGAACAGGATGTCTACATGGGCGACATGCCGCTCATGACCGCGAACGGCACCTTCATCGTGAACGGGACCGAGCGGGTGGTCGTGAGCCAGATGCACCGCTCTCCGGGCGTGTTCTTCGACCACGACAAGGGCAAGACGCATTCCAGCGGAAAGCTGCTCTTCGCCTGCCGGATCATTCCCTACCGCGGCTCGTGGCTCGACTTCGAGTTCGACGCCAAGGACCTGGTGTTCGCGCGCATCGACCGCCGCCGGAAGCTGCCGGTGACGACGCTCCTCTACGCCCTGGGCATGGACCAGGACGCCATCATGAGCGCCTACTACGACACCGTGATGTTCCGGCAGGTGGACGGCAAGCGCTGGGCGACGAAGTTCTTCCCCGAGCGGGTGCGCGGCACCCGGCCGACCTACGACCTGATCGACGCCAAGACCGGCGAGGTCGTCGCCAAGGCGGGCGACAAGGTCACGCCGCGGACGGTCAAGAAGCTGATCGAGGAGGGCAAGGTCGAGGAGATCCTCGTGCCCTTCGAGGCGATCATCGGCCGCTATGTCGCCCGCGACATCGTCAACGAGGAGACGGGCGCGATCTACGCCGAGGCCGGCGACGAGCTGACCTGGGAGGTGGACCGCGACGGCAACGTGAAGGGCGGCACGCTGAAGGCGCTGCTCGATGCGGGCATCACCGACATTCCCGTGCTCGACATCGACAACGTCACCATCGGGGCCTACATCCGCAACACCATGGCCGCGGACAAGAACTGGAACCGCGAGACCGCGCTCATGGACATCTACCGGGTGCTCCGGCCCGGCGAGCCGCCCACGGTCGAGGCCGCCAGCGCGCTGTTCGACCAGCTGTTCTTCGACCGCGAGCGCTACGACCTCTCGGCCGTCGGCCGCGTGAAGATGAACATGCGGCTCGATCTCGACAAGCCCGACACGCAGCGCACGCTCGACCGCGAGGACATCGTCGCCTGCGTCAAGGCGCTGTGCGAGCTGCGCGACGGCCGCGGCGAGATCGACGACATCGACCACCTCGGCAACCGCCGGGTGCGGTCGGTGGGCGAGCTGATGGAGAACCAGTACCGGGTCGGCCTCTTGCGCATGGAGCGCGCGATCAAGGAGCGGATGTCCTCGGTCGAGATCGACACGGTCATGCCGCAGGACCTGATCAACGCCAAGCCCGCGGCCGCCGCGGTGCGGGAATTCTTCGGCTCCTCGCAGCTTTCCCAGTTCATGGACCAGACCAACCCGCTCTCGGAGGTCACGCACAAGCGGCGGCTTTCGGCGCTGGGGCCGGGGGGTCTCACCCGCGAGCGTGCGGGCTTCGAGGTGCGCGACGTGCACCCGACGCACTACGGCCGGATGTGCCCGATCGAGACGCCGGAGGGCCAGAACATCGGGCTGATCAACTCGCTGGCCACCTTCGCGCGGGTGAACAAGTACGGGTTCATCGAGACGCCCTACCGGCGGGTGCGGAACGGCCAGGTGACCGACGAGGTCGTCTACATGTCGGCCACCGAGGAGATGCGCCACACCATCGCCCAGGCGAACGCGCGGCTTGACGAGAACGGCCGGTTCGTCAACGAGCTGGTCTCGACCCGCAAGGGCGGCGAGTTCATGCTGAACCCCGCCGAGAGCGTCGATCTGATCGACGTCTCGCCCAAGCAGCTCGTCTCGGTCGCGGCCTCGCTGATCCCGTTCCTCGAGAACGACGACGCCAACCGGGCGCTGATGGGCTCGAACATGCAGCGCCAGGCGGTGCCGCTGCTGCAGTCCGAGGCGCCCTTCGTCGGCACCGGCATCGAGGGCGTCGTGGCCCGCGACTCGGGGGCGGCGATCATGGCCCGCCGCGCCGGCGTGATCGACCAGGTGGACGCGAGCCGCATCGTGGTGCGCGCCACGGGCGTGCTCGACCCGTCCGACCCGGGCGTGGACATCTACCGGCTGCGCAAGTTCAAGCGGTCGAACCAGTCCTCCACCATCAACCAGCGCCCGCTGGTCAAGGTGGGCGACACGGTGGCGAAGGGCCAGGTCATCGCCGACGGCCCCTGCACCGACATGGGAGAGCTCGCGCTCGGCCGGAACGTGATCGTCGCCTTCATGCCCTGGAACGGCTACAACTACGAGGACTCGATCCTGATCTCTGAGCGCATCCTGCGCGACGACGTCTTCACTTCGATCCACATCGACGAATACGAGGTCGCGGCCCGGGATACCAAGCTCGGCCCCGAGGAGATCACCCGCGACATCCCGAACGTCGGCGAGGAGGCGCTGAGGAACCTCGACGAGGCGGGGATCGTCTACATCGGCGCCGAGGTCCAGCCGGGCGACATCCTGGTGGGCAAGATCACCCCCAAGGGCGAAAGCCCGATGACGCCGGAGGAGAAGCTGCTGCGCGCGATCTTCGGCGAGAAGGCCTCGGACGTGCGCGACACCTCGCTGAGGCTGCCGCCCGGCGCCTACGGCACGGTGGTGGAGGTGCGCGTCTTCAACCGCCACGGCGTGGACAAGGACGAACGCGCGCTCCAGATCGAGCGCGAGGAGGTCGAGCGGCTCGCCCGCGACCGGGACGACGAGCTCTCGATCCTCGAGCGCAACATCTACGCGCGCCTGAAGTCGATGCTGCTCGGCAAGACGGCGCTGAAGGGGCCCAAGGGGATCAAGCCGGGTTCGGAGATCACCGAGGAGCTGCTCGAGTCGCTCAGCCGCGGGCAGTGGTGGCAGCTTGCGCTCGGCGACGAGAAGGACGCCAAGGCCGTCGAGGCGCTCAACGACCAGTTCGAGGCGCAGAAGCGCGCGCTCGAGCACCGCTTCCAGGACAAGGTCGAGAAGGTCCGCCGCGGCGACGACCTGCCGCCCGGCGTGATGAAGATGGTCAAGGTCTTCGTCGCGGTGAAGCGCAAGCTCCAGGCCGGCGACAAGATGGCCGGGCGCCACGGCAACAAGGGCGTCGTCTCGAAGGTGGTGCCGATCGAGGACATGCCCTTCCTGGCCGATGGCACCCCGGTCGATCTGGTGCTGAACCCGCTGGGCGTGCCCAGCCGGATGAACGTCGGCCAGATCCTCGAGACGCACATGGGCTGGGCGGCGCGCGGACTGGGGCTCAAGATCGACGAGGCGCTGGCCGAATACCGCCGCTCGGGCGACCTGACGCCGGTGCGCGAGGCGATGCGGCTGGCCTATGGCGAGGAGACCTACGAGGAGGCCTTCGCCGGCATGGACGACGCCTCGCTGGTCGAGAGCGCCTCGACCGTGACCCGCGGCGTGCCGATCGCCACGCCGGTCTTCGACGGCGCGAAGGAGGCCGACGTCAACGACGCGCTGCGGCGGGCGGGCTTCGACGAGAGCGGGCAGTCGATCGTGTTCGACGGCCGCACCGGCGAGCAGTTCGCCCGGCCGGTGACCGTGGGCGTGAAGTACATGCTCAAGCTCCACCACCTGGTGGACGACAAGCTGCACGCCCGTTCGACCGGCCCCTACAGCCTCGTCACCCAGCAGCCGCTGGGCGGCAAGGCCCAGTTCGGCGGCCAGCGTCTGGGCGAGATGGAGGTCTGGGCGCTCGAGGCCTACGGCGCGGCCTACACCCTGCAGGAGATGCTGACGGTGAAGTCCGACGACGTGGCGGGGCGCACCAAGGTCTACGAGTCGATCGTCAAGGGCGAGGACAACTTCGAGGCCGGCGTGCCGGAGAGCTTCAACGTGCTCGTGAAGGAAGTCCGCGGCCTCGGCCTGAACATGGAACTCCTGGATGCGGAGGAGGAGTGACCGGATGGCGGGCTGACCCCCGCCCTGCGGCCCCCGCGGGCCGGGCCCCGGCCTGGCCTGCCCCCCGCCCCCTTTCGAGGAAACGAAGATGAACCAGGAACTGACCACCAACCCGTTCAATCCGCTCGCCGCGCCGAAGACCTTCGACGAGATCAGGATCTCGCTGGCCAGCCCGGAGCGGATCCTGAGCTGGTCCTATGGCGAGATCAAGAAGCCCGAGACGATCAACTACCGGACCTTCAAGCCGGAACGCGACGGCCTGTTCTGCGCCCGGATCTTCGGGCCGATCAAGGACTACGAGTGCCTCTGCGGCAAGTACAAGCGCATGAAGTATCGCGGCGTCGTCTGCGAGAAATGCGGCGTCGAGGTCACGCTCCAGAAGGTGCGCCGGGAACGCATGGGCCACATCGAGCTGGCCGCCCCCGTCGCCCACATCTGGTTCCTGAAGTCGCTGCCCAGCCGCATCGGGCTGATGCTCGACATGACGCTGCGCGATCTGGAGCGCATCCTCTACTTCGAGAACTACGTCGTCATCGAGCCGGGCCTGACCGACCTGACCTACGGCCAGCTGCTGACCGAGGAGGAATACCTCGACGCGCAGGACCGCTACGGCGCCGATGCCTTCACGGCGAACATCGGCGCCGAGGCGATCCGCGAGATGCTGGCCGCGATCGACCTCGAGGCGACCGCCGAGCAGCTGCGCGAGGAGCTGAAGGAGGCCACCGGCGAGCTCAAGCCCAAGAAGATCATCAAGCGGCTCAAGATCGTCGAGAACTTCATCGAATCCGGCAACCGGCCGGAATGGATGGTGCTGACGGTGATCCCGGTGATCCCGCCGGAGCTCCGCCCGCTGGTGCCGCTCGACGGCGGCCGGTTCGCGACCTCGGACCTCAACGACCTCTACCGCCGCGTGATCAACCGCAACAACCGCCTGAAGCGGCTGATCGAGCTCAGGGCGCCCGACATCATCATCCGCAACGAGAAGCGGATGCTCCAGGAGTCGGTCGATGCGCTGTTCGACAACGGCCGCCGCGGCCGGGTGATCACGGGGGCGAACAAGCGGCCGCTGAAGTCGCTCTCCGACATGCTCAAGGGCAAGCAGGGCCGCTTCCGCCAGAACCTGCTCGGCAAGCGGGTGGACTTCTCGGGCCGCTCGGTCATCGTGACCGGGCCGGAGCTGAAGCTGCACCAGTGCGGCCTGCCGAAGAAGATGGCGCTCGAGCTGTTCAAGCCGTTCATCTACTCGCGGCTCGAGGCCAAGGGGCTTTCGAGCACCGTGAAGCAGGCCAAGAAGCTCGTCGAGAAGGAGCGCCCCGAGGTCTGGGACATCCTGGATGAGGTGATCCGCGAGCACCCGGTCCTGCTCAACCGGGCGCCGACGCTGCACCGCCTGGGCATCCAGGCCTTCGAGCCGATCCTGATCGAGGGCAAGGCGATCCAGCTCCATCCGCTGGTCTGCGCCGCCTTCAACGCCGACTTCGACGGCGACCAGATGGCGGTGCACGTGCCGCTCTCGCTCGAGGCGCAGCTCGAGGCGCGGGTGCTGATGATGAGCACGAACAACGTGCTCTCGCCCGCGAATGGCAGCCCGATCATCGTGCCCTCGCAGGACATGGTGCTCGGCCTCTACTACGTCTCGATGGAGCGCAAGGGCATGAAGGGCGAGGGCATGGCCTTCGCCAGCCCCGAGGAGGTGGAGCACGCGCTCGCGGCGGGCGCGGTGCACCTGCACGCCCGGATCAAGGCGCGCGTCAAGCAGATCGACGAGGAGGGCAACGAGGTCTGGAAGCGCTATGACACCACGCCGGGCCGCGTGCGGCTCGGGGCGATGCTGCCGCTCAACGCCAAGGCGCCCTTCGACCTCGTCAACCGCCTGCTGCGCAAGAAGGAGGTGCAGCAGGTGATCGACACCGTCTACCGCTACTGCGGCCAGAAGGAGTCGGTCATCTTCTGCGACCAGATCATGGGCCTCGGCTTCCGCGAGGCCTTCCGCGCCGGCATCTCCTTCGGCAAGGACGACATGCTGATCCCCGAACGGAAATGGGAGATCGTCAACCAGACGCGCGAACAGGTGAAGGAGTTCGAGCAGCAGTACATGGACGGTCTGATCACCCAGGGCGAGAAGTACAACAAGGTCGTCGATGCCTGGTCGAAGTGCTCGGATGCCGTCGCGGCCGAGATGATGAAGGAGATCTCGGCCGTCCGCCTGGATGAGAACGGCGCCGAGATGGAGCCGAACAGCATCTACATGATGAGCCATTCGGGCGCGCGGGGCAGCCCCGCGCAGATGAAGCAACTCGGCGGCATGCGCGGCCTGATGGCCAAGCCCTCGGGCGAGATCATCGAGACGCCGATCATCTCGAACTTCAAGGAAGGCCTGACGGTGCTGGAGTACTTCAACTCCACCCACGGCGCCCGCAAGGGTCTGGCCGACACCGCGCTCAAGACCGCGAACTCGGGTTACCTGACCCGTCGCCTCGTCGACGTGGCGCAGGACTGCATCATCCGGATCCAGGACTGCGGCACCGACCGCTTCATCACCGCCCGTGCGGCGGTGAACGACGGCGAGGTGGTGGCCTCGCTCGCCGAGCGGGTGCTGGGCCGGGTCGCCGCCGAGGACGTGCTGCTTCCCGGCACCGATGAGGTCATCGTCACCACGGGCGAGCTGATCGACGAGCGCAAGGCCGACCTGATCGAGGCCGCCGGCATCGCCTCGGTCAGGATCCGCTCGCCGCTGACCTGCGAGGCCGAGGAGGGCGTCTGCGCCACCTGCTACGGGCGCGACCTCGCCCGCGGCACGATGGTGAACGTCGGCGAGGCGGTGGGCATCATCGCCGCCCAGTCGATCGGCGAGCCGGGCACGCAGCTCACGATGCGGACCTTCCACATCGGCGGCATCGCGCAGGGCGGCCAGCAGTCGTTCCTCGAGGCCAGCCAGGAGGGCCGGGTCGAGTTCCGCAACGCGATGACGATCCGGAACGCCGCGGGCGACCTGATTGTGACGGCGCGGAACATGGTCGTGGCCATCGTGGACGACAAGGGCCAGGAGCGCGCCGCGCACAAGGTCGGCTACGGCTCGAAGCTCTTCGTCAAGGAGGGCGACAGGGTGAAGCGCGGCACCAGGCTCTTCGAGTGGGATCCCTACACGCTGCCGATCATCGCCGAACAGGGCGGGGTGGCGCGGTTCGTCGATCTCGTCTCGGGGCTCTCGGTGCGGGAGGAGACCGACGAGGCCACGGGCATGACCCAGAAGATCGTGGCCGACTGGCGGTCGGTGCCGCGCGGCGCCGATCTCAAGCCCGAGATCATCATCATGGACCCGGCGACGGGCGAGCCCGTCCGCAACGAGACCGGCGCGCCGGTCAGCTACCCGATGTCGGTGGACGCGATCCTCTCGCTCGAGGACGGGGCCGAGGTGCGCGCCGGCGACGTGGTGGCGCGGATCCCGCGCGAGGGCGCCAAGACGAAGGACATCACCGGCGGTCTGCCGCGGGTGGCGGAACTGTTCGAGGCGCGCCGGCCGAAGGATCACGCGATCATCGCCGAGATCGACGGCTACGTGCGGTTCGGGCGCGACTACAAGAACAAGCGCCGCATCACCATCGAGCCGGTGGACGAGACGCTCCAGCCCGTCGAGTACATGGTGCCCAAGGGCAAGCACATCCCCGTGCAGGAGGGCGACTTCGTCCAGAAGGGCGACTACATCATGGACGGCAACCCCGCGCCGCACGACATCCTGCGCATCCTCGGGGTGGAGGCGCTCGCCGACTACCTGATTGACGAGGTGCAGGACGTCTACCGGCTCCAGGGCGTGAAGATCAACGACAAGCACATCGAGGTCATCGTGCGGCAGATGCTGCAGAAGATCGAGGTGATCGAGTCGGGCGACACCACGCTCCTGCCGGGCGAGCATCTCGACAAGGCGGAGTTCGAGGAGGAGAACGCCAAGGTCATGGCGCGCGGCGGCCGGCCCGCGGTGGGCGAGCCGGTGCTGCTCGGGATCACCAAGGCCTCGCTCCAGACGCGGTCGTTCATCTCGGCGGCCTCGTTCCAGGAGACGACCCGGGTGCTGACCGAGGCGGCGGTGCAGGGCAAGCGCGACAAGCTGGTCGGCCTCAAGGAGAACGTGATCGTCGGCCGGCTGATCCCGGCGGGCACCGGCGGGGCGACTGCCCGGATCCGCCGGATCGCGGCCGAGCGCGACCAGAAGGTGATCGAGCAGCGCCGTGCCGAGGCCGAGGCTGCGGCGGCGCTGGTGGCGCCGGTCATCGACCCGGTGGACCACGACGAGGACCTGCTGGTCGACACGCCCGAGGACCGGAACTGACGCCGCTGGGCGCGCCCCGGGCGGCGCGCCGGACCGGCCCAGGTGGCGCCGCCCTTGCGGGCGGCGCCGCATGCCGTCTGCGGCCCCCGGCGCGCCCGGCGCGCCCGCGGCCGCTGTCCCCGCCGCGGTGGAGGGCGCTTCCGCTCCGGCCGGAAACCCTCTAGGCCTCGCGCGATGGGCGGACTTTCCGACAATGCGCGCGGCGCGCTGCTGATGATGGGGGCGATGGCCGCCTTCACCGTCAACGACGCCTTCATGAAGGCGCTGTCGGACGACCTGCCCCTGTTCCAGGCCGTGCTGCTCAGGGGGGCGGCGACGACCCTGTTCCTGTTCGCGCTGGCCGGGGGAACCGGCGCGCTCCGGCGCCGCCTCCCGGCCACCGACCTGCGCCTCATCGGCCTCAGGACGCTCGGCGAGATCGGCGCGGCCTGGTTCTTCCTCACCGCCCTGTTCCACATGCCGATCGCCAATGTCACGGCGATCCTCCAGGCACTGCCGCTGACGGTGACGCTGGCGGGGGCGCTGTTCCTGCGCGAGCCGGTGGGCTGGCGGCGCCTGACCGCGATCGCGCTCGGCTTCCTCGGCGTGCTGCTGATCGTCCGGCCCGGCCCCGAGGGATTCAACCCCTACGCCGTCCACGCGCTCGCCTCGGTCGCCTGCGTGACGCTGCGCGACCTCGCCACGCGCCGGATCTCGCGCGAGGTGCCGTCGCTGACGGTGGCGCTCGCGGCTTCGGCCGGCGTCACCCTCTTCGGCGCGGCGGGCTGCCTCACCGGCGCCTGGGCGCCGGTCACGCCGGCGGCGGCGCTCCAGCTCTCGGGGGCGATCGGCTTCGTGATCCTGGGCTACATCCTCTCGGTCATGGTGATGCGGGCCGGCGACATCGGCTTCGTGGCGCCCTTCCGCTACACGAGCCTCATCTGGGCGCTGGTGCTCGGCCTCGCCGTCTTCGGCCACTGGCCCGACCCGCTGACGCTGCTCGGCGCCGCCGTCGTCGCGGGCACGGGGCTCTTCACGCTCTACCGCGAACGGCGCCTGCGCCGCCGGGAGACCGCGGCCGCCCGCGTCCCCTGAGGCGGACCGCGCCGCCGGCGGCGGGCAGTTGACACCCCGCGCGACTCCCCATATACGGCGCGCACCCGGGCGGGGGGCGGCTTCCGTTCCACGCCCGAACCCATGACTGAAGTGGTCACGATCCGGGCCCCGTGCCCCGATCCTCTGGAATTCCACCGCGTCGTTCCCGCGAATGGGGGAACGGATGCGGTTTTCGCGTTTTCGCGGGCCTGTCCGCGGCGATGCACGAGACGAAACGGTAGAAGCTTGGGGGAACCCTGAATGCCGACGATCCAGCAGCTGATCCGCAAGCCGCGGCAGCCCAAGGTTGCGAAGTCGAAGTCGCAGCATCTGCAGGAATGCCCGCAGAAGCGCGGCGTCTGCACGCGCGTCTACACGACGACGCCCAAGAAGCCGAACTCGGCCATGCGCAAGGTCGCCAAGGTGCGCCTGACCAACGGCTTCGAGGTGATCAGCTACATCCCCGGCGAGAAGCACAACCTTCAGGAGCACTCGGTGGTCCTGATCCGCGGCGGCCGGGTGAAGGACCTTCCGGGCGTCCGCTACCACATCCTGCGCGGCGTGCTCGACACCCAGGGTGTCAAGGACCGCCGCCAGCGCCGTTCGAAATACGGCGCCAAGCGTCCGAAGTGAGGAGCTGAGCCATGTCCCGCCGTCACCGCGCCGAGAAACGCGAGATCCTGCCCGACGCCAAGTATGGCGACACGGTGCTGACGAAGTTCATGAACAACCTGATGATCGACGGCAAGAAGTCGGTCGCGGAATCGATCGTCTACAATGCGCTCGCCCGCGTCGAGAGCCGCCTCAAGCGCCCGCCGGTCGAGGTCTTCCACGAGGCGCTCGACAACGTGAAGCCCTCGGTCGAGGTGCGCTCCCGCCGGGTCGGCGGCGCCACCTACCAGGTGCCGGTCGAGGTGCGCCCCGAGCGCCGCGAGGCGCTGGCCATCCGCTGGCTGATCCAGGCCGCCCGCAAGCGCAACGAGAACACGATGGAGGAGCGCCTTGCCGGCGAGCTCTCCGATGCCGTGCAGAACCGCGGCACCGCCGTGAAGAAGCGCGAAGACACCCACAAGATGGCCGACGCCAACAAGGCGTTCAGCCATTACCGCTGGTAACAGCCCTTACCCCCGAGGACCAATCCCATGGCCCGCGCCTATCCCCTGAACCGCTACCGGAACTTCGGCATCATGGCGCACATCGATGCCGGCAAGACCACGACGACCGAGCGGATCCTCTACTACACCGGCAAGTCGCACAAGATCGGCGAGGTGCACGACGGCGCCGCGACGATGGACTGGATGGAGCAGGAGCAGGAGCGCGGGATCACCATCACCTCGGCGGCGACCACGACCTTCTGGCAGCGCCAGGAGGACCCGACCCCCGAGGGGACGTCGGACACCAAGTACCGCTTCAACATCATCGACACGCCTGGCCACGTCGATTTCACCATCGAGGTGGAGCGCTCGCTCGCCGTGCTCGACGGCGCGATCTGCCTGCTTGACGCCAATGCCGGGGTCGAGCCGCAGACCGAGACCGTCTGGCGCCAGGCCGACCGCTACAAGGTTCCGCGGATCGTGTTCGTCAACAAGATGGACAAGATCGGCGCCGACTTCTTCAACTGCGTGAAGATGATCAAGGACCGCACCGGCGCCACCCCGGCCCCGATCGCGCTGCCGATCGGCGCCGAGGACAAGTTCGAGGGCATCGTCGACCTGATCACGATGCAGGAGTGGGTCTGGCAGGGCGACGACCTCGGCGCCTCGTGGAAGCGCCAGCCGGTCCGCGAGTCGCTCAAGGCCCAGGCCGAGGAGTGGCGCGGCAAGCTGATCGAGCTCGCCGTCGAGCAGGACGACGCGGCCATGGAGGCCTATCTCGAGGGCAACGAGCCCGACATCGACACCCTGCGCGGGCTGATCCGCAAGGGCACGCTGTCGCTCACCTTCGTTCCGGTCACCGCCGGCTCGGCCTTCAAGAACAAGGGTGTCCAGCCGCTGCTCAACGCGGTGATCGACTACCTGCCCTCGCCGCTCGATGTGCCGGCCTACATGGGCTTCGCGCCGGGCGACGAGACCGAGACGCGCAACATCGCCCGCTCGGCCGACGATGCCCAGCCCTTCGCCGGGCTCGCCTTCAAGATCATGAACGATCCCTTCGTCGGCTCGCTCACCTTCACGCGCATCTATTCGGGCACCCTCAAGAAGGGTGACCAGATGCTGAACTCCACCAAGGGCAAGCGCGAGCGGGTGGGGCGCATGATGATGATGCACGCGATCCAGCGCGAGGAGATCGAGGAGGCCTTCGCCGGCGACATCATCGCGCTTGCCGGTCTCAAGGAGACGACCACGGGCGACACGCTCTGCGACCCGAACAAGCCGGTCGTGCTCGAGACCATGACCTTCCCCGAGCCGGTGATCGAGATCGCGGTCGAGCCGAAGTCGAAGGCCGACCAGGAGAAGATGGCGATGGCGCTGCAGCGGCTCGCCGCCGAGGACCCCTCGTTCCGGGTCGAGACCGACCCGGAGTCGGGCCAGACCATCATGAAGGGCATGGGCGAGCTGCACCTCGACATCCTCGTCGACCGCATGAAGCGCGAGTTCAAGGTCGAGGCCAACATCGGCGCGCCGCAGGTGGCCTACCGCGAGACGATCTCGCAGAAGGCCGAGATCGACTACACCCACAAGAAGCAGACCGGCGGCACCGGGCAGTTCGCCCGCGTCAAGCTCGAGATCGAGCCGACCGCGCCGGGCGAGGGCTTCTCGTTCGAGAGCCGCATCGTCGGCGGCGCGGTGCCGAAGGAATATATCCCCGGCGTCGAGAAGGGCATCCAGTCGGTGATGGACAGCGGACCGCTCGCCGGCTTCCCGGTGATCGACTTCAAGGTGGCGCTGGTGGACGGCGCGTTCCACGACGTCGACTCCTCGGTGCTCGCCTTCGAGATCGCCACCCGCGCCGCGATGCGCGAGGGGCTGAAGAAGGCCGGCCCGAAGCTGCTCGAGCCGATCATGAAGGTCGAGGTGGTGACGCCCGAGGAATACACCGGCGGCATCATCGGCGACCTGACCAGCCGCCGGGGCATGGTCACCGGGCAGGACAGCCGCGGCAACGCCAACGTCATCAACGCCTTCGTGCCGCTCGCCAACATGTTCGGCTACATCAACACGCTGCGCTCGATGTCCTCGGGCCGGGCGGTGTTCACGATGCAGTTCGACCACTACGAGGCGGTTCCGCAGAACATCTCGGAAGAGATCCAGAAGAAGTACGCATGACGGGCAGGCGGGGTGAACCCCGCCCTACCCAGCACCCGTAGGGCGGGGCCGACCCCGCCACCCGACAAAGGAGGCCATCATGGCAAAAGCAAAGTTCGAACGGACGAAACCGCACGTGAACGTTGGCACGATTGGCCACGTGGACCACGGGAAGACGACGCTGACGGCGGCGATCACGAAGTACTTTGGCGAGTTCAAGGCGTACGACCAGATTGACGCG